>NZ_JBEZOK010000001.1:127066-587892 GCF_040706515.1 Streptomyces sp. NPDC047880
CCACGAGGACGACGGGTACGGCGACTCGGGCCACGAGGACGACGGGTACGGCGACTCGGGCCACGAGGAGGACGGGTACGGCGACTCGGGCCACGAGGACGACGGGTACGGCGACTCGGGCCACGGCCGAGACAAGGACCACTCGGACAAGCCGCACCTCGCGGACACCGGTGCCGGGGACGAGGAGTACGTCCTGGCCGCTGCGGCCGCCGCCCTGGTCGCGGTCGGTGTAGGGACCGTGCTGGTCGTGCGTCGCCGCCACACCGCATGACACTGACCTGACCGCGTACGACACTCCGTGGGCGCCCTGGGGACAACCAGGGCGCCCACGGGCGCGAGCGACGTGCCGATGTGCAGGGCGCTGTCGGGGCCTCCTCGCGTCCACGCCACTCCTGGCGGGTCAGGCGCTGGCGCCGAGCACGGCGGTCATGAGCGGTTCGGCCGCCTCCTCGGTGGTGTCGGGCGGCACGACCAGCAGGTCCCAGCGGCCGTGGCCGGGGGCGAGCAGGACGACGGTGTCCGGGGCGTGTGCTGCGACCGTCTTCCGCAGGCGTACGACCTGGTTGGCGACGAGCATCCGGCCAGGTGCCGCGGACCAGGCCGCTCCGTTCACCGTGACGCCTGCGATGTGCCCCCAGGCGCGCGGCAGTGCGGAGAGCAGCTGCGGAAGCTCCACCAGGAGGTCGTACGAACGTGGCCACCACACCCCGTCGAGGCGACGTGGCAGTGCGCTGTGGGGCGCGAGCCGCAGGCGGAGAGGGCGGATGGACGGTGCGGGAGGTGCGGGCGGTGCCGGTGACGCTGTGGTGATCATGGCGTTTCCTTCGACGGGTTGTGGAGCGGCGGGTTCGGGGCAGGACCAACGGACTGCCGGTGCTGCTGGGCCGGCGTCAGCCAGGCTCGTCGGTGTGGGCGCGTCGGGCCTGGGTGTGGCTGGTGGCCAGCCAGGGCGACTGGGTAAAGGTCTCTCCGCCGACATGCCCGGTGTCGACGGTGAGATGGAGCAGGGTGCCCTGCCCGCCGGGGCCCGCGGGGTAGCTGCGGGGCTCGTCGCAGCGAAGGTTCCGGCGCAGTAGCCGCGCCACTCGTTGGGCGATGTCGGGGCTGGCGGCGATGATGCGGACCTCCGCGAGACCGCCCATGGGGAGATCACCATCGGCGGTCTCGTACGCCGGCGGATCTTCGCTTGTGCTGTGACTGCTGCCGCTGGAAGTGACCTGGCTGTAGGAACGCGAGGCGATCCTTTCGCTGCGTGCGGAGTTGAGCCGGTGGATCACGTACGCTCCGGCGGCGATGAGCACGAGGAGCACGGCGATGCTGAGGGTGATGTCCATCGCGGTCACGACCTGACGGTCGGTCGAACGTGAGAAGGGCTTGGGGGAAGCGGGCCCGCCGTCCCTCGGGCGCGTCGTGGCGCATGGGTGCCGGTGGTGCCGCTCGTGCTCGTGGCGCCGGTGGTGAAGAGCTGCAGTACGGCCCTGCGCGGGTCGGGCACCGGCCACGCGTCGGCGGCGGGGAGGGAATCGAAGGCCGGGGCCATCATGCTGACCTGTCTCCGGAAGCTCCTGCGCTGCGCGAGGCTTCCGGCGAAGTGTCTCGCCGAGGACGAGACCAGCGCGGAAGCCGGTGTGCGACATGCCCTCGGTACGTCCACCGTACTCCGGTGCGCCCCCGGCTGTCGGGAAGCGGACGGGACGGTACCGCGGTACCCGCCTCGGCGTTCTCGTCCACCGCCGGTCCCGGAGGGGGCGCGGCCGCGGGAGTACGGTTGAAGACACCGAGGGCGCCGCGCGCCGGCTCCGACACCGGTGCCGCTCTCGGCGACCGACGACGCCGGGCCGGGTCCGTCCGTGCCCGAAGCAGGGCTTGCCTCATGACCGTGAACGCGCCGGCTGCGCCGACGACCACAGAACTCCTCGGGCGTCCCGTCGGCGCGCACCCGCCCGCGACGCGGAAGCCCGGCCCGAGGCCGGAACGGGGCTCCTCGCCCCGGGAAGGGCAACGCGTCCGTCCGCTGACCCGGCGTCAGATCGAGGACCATATGCAGGAGCTGGGTGATCTGTACGCGGAGACGTGCGGCGGCGGCCCCTGGGCCTGGAACCAGGCCCGCAGCGCCTTCCTGCGGCGGCTCGCGGCCGACGCACGGCGTCCGGGATTCGAGCTGCTGATCGCGGAGACCACCGCGCTGACCGGTTGCGCCTACGGTTTCCCCGTGGGCGGCGACGGCCCCTGGTGGGAGGGCTTCGACGGATACCTTCCGGGGCGGCTGCTCCGGCTTGCCGCCTCCGGACGCCTCTTCGTGATCTCCGGGATCCACGTTCCCTCCCGGGTACGCAGGCAGAACCAGGACCGTGCCTGGAACCTCGCCCGGCGCCTGCAGAAACGGCTGCTCACCGACCACGGTGCCGCCGTCGCCGTCACACTGGTGAAGCGCTCCGACCACAGGACCGTCGAGGCGCTGCGGTCCTGGGGATGGCGGTACATCGAAGGCGACACACCGCGGACGGCCCCGCTCGGCCCGTTCCGCGTCCTGGTCCTCGACACCTGAGCCCCCGGTCCCGCCTCACCGCGGTCACCGCGTTCAGGGCGACGGCAGACGCAGGGCGAGGAGGGCCACGTCGTCGGTGCTGCCGGGCGGCATGCGGGCGGGCAGTTGGTCGCACAGCGTGTCGAGCGGTTCGTGGGCGAGAGCGAGGGCGTGGCGGCGCAGACGGGCGAGGCCGGTGTCCAGGTCGCTGCCGGGGATCTCGATCAGGCCGTCGGTGTAGAGCAGGAGGGTGGAACCCGGTGGAAGGGACCGCACGGCGCTCGGCCGGCTGCCGCCGGTGCCCGGAGGGACACCGAGGAGAAGTCCCTGTCCCGCTTCGAGGTACTGCGCCTGTCCGTCCGGGGTCAGCAGCAGAGGCGGCGGGTGCCCCGCGCTGGTCCACCGCAGCGTCCAGGGACCGGTGTGCGGGTCGCCTTCGAGCAGGGCGAGGACGAGGGTGGCCATGGGAACGGTGGTGATGGCGGGCATGGCGTCGTCGAGGCGGTCGACGACGGCACCGGGCGGGCCGGTGTGGTCCCAGGTGAGTGAGCGCAGGATGCCGTGCAGTTGCGCCATTCCCGCCGCCGCGGTCAGGTCGTGGCCCACGACGTCGCCGATGACCAGCGCGAGTGTGCCGTCCTTCCGCTCGAACGCGTCGTACCAGTCGCCGCCCACCTGGGAACCGGCCGGGGCGGGCTGGTAGCGGGCGGCCAGCCGCAGGCTGCCGGGCTGAGGCGGCGGGGCGAGCAGGTTGCGCTGCATGGCCTCGGCGACGGCGCGCTGGCGGCCGAACCGCCGTGCGTTGTCGATGACCAGGCCGACCCGGCGGCCGATGTCGCTCACGACGTCCAGGTCGTCGCTGTCGAAGGGGTGCTCCGGGTCCGTGCGCACCACGGTCAGGGCGCCGGTGATCTGCCCTCGGGGGCCGAGCGGCACCGTGATGGCCGACGTCGAGCCCACCGTCCGCAGGAAGTCGTCGTGGACGGCGGCCAGGGGAGAGGCGGGCGGTGCGGCCGGAACCGCCTCCTGCTGCAGTACGGGATCAGCGCCGTTGAGCACCTGGACGAGCGGTGAGTGATCTCCCTCCCCCGCATCGGTAAGACGCTGGCGCCCGCCCTCCAGTCCGGCCTCCCGGCCCGCGGGACCGGTCACCGCCATCCGGTGGACCTCCCCGGAACCGACCAGGAGATCCACCGCCGCCCAGTCGGCGAGGCGGGGAACCAGCAGGCGCCCCAGCCGGACGAGGGCCTCATCGGTCTCCAGGGTCTGGCCGAGTACGTCGGTGATCTCCGCGACCAGCGTCAGCCGCTCGGTGAGGTCCTCCAGAGCACGTGTGTAGGCCGCACGCTCCCGACGCGCGCTGCGCTCGCCGGCGCTGTCGGTGAACAGCACGGCCATGCCGATGAAGGCGCCGTCGTCCGTCACGGGAGAAGCGGACCAGGAGACCGTGATCAGGCGACCGTCACCGCACAGACAGACATCGCCCTCCTCACGTGCCTCGGACCTCTCGGCCACGGCCCGCAGCAGCGGGCACTGCTCCCGGGGGGTCCTGCCGCCGCGCGCATCCCGGTGCAGCAGGTCGTGTGCGTCCTGCCCGCGCATCGCCGGGGCGGCGCGGCCGAGCAGCCGCTCGGCCGCCGGATTGACCGCGAGGATCCGTCCGGCGGGATCCACCACGACCAGGGCCGTGCCCAGTTGCCCGACGACCAGCTGCCAGAATTCCCTCTCGGCCGCCGGCCGGCTCCCCTCGTCTCCCGCGCCCTTCACCATGCCACCCCCTCCGTCAGGGAAACCCTCGCCGAAGCCCGCGGGCGCGTCGGGGGACCGACACACCAGTGGATCGATATTCCCCCGACTCGGCACGGATCAGCTCGGCGACGTCGCGCGGCCTTGTCGTTCCCCCGGCGCGAGACCCTGCGACCACACTGCTGCGGCACGGGTTCAGGCCGCCGGAACAACTCCCCTCCGTGAAACCGGCTTCGGCCTGAGCGGGTGACGGGTGACGGGTGACGGGTGACGGAAATCGAACTCGCCCGGAATCGTTGCCTCAGGGACGACGGATCCGGGGGAGAACGCGTGGGAGCGTTCCTCCGTTGTGCGCACGGTCCGTCGGGCCTGTCCGAGGAGTACGCTGGATTTACCGAGGATATTTCGAACACCGGCTTCCATGCTCGTGTCGTTTTCGGCGATTCAATATTCCGGGCCGGCCCTGGTCGGCCCGGGGCAGGGTTCGCGTCATGATGGCGACCATCTCCCACCCGCCGACGACCGAAGCCGATGACCGGCCCCCCTCGCTCTCTCCGCGTCTGTCGCTCGCTCCCATCGGCTCCGAGCCTGCTCTGCTGGACGGCGCCTGGTGGCCCCGCTCCCGCGATCTCGAGGCGGAACTCCCGCCCCTGACCGCCGTACTGGAACCGCTGTGGGGGCGGATCACCCGGGTCACGGTGAATCCCACCCAGTGGCCGGTCATCCCACGCAAGGTGCCCGTCGCCGGGCGCGTGGTGCACGTGGGCTGGTTCCGGGACGAGCAGGACCCGCATGAACTGCTGTTGCTCTCCTACCACGTGGGCCGCTGGAACCTCTTGGTCGTCCCGCCGCAGACGACTCCCGACTCGGCCGCCTGGCTGATGGCCGCCGCGAGCGACCCGCGAGGTACGTCGAGCGCGAGCCGGCTGATGGAGGAGGCGGCGCGCCTGCGGACGCTGCGCGACGCCGACCGGGCCGTGGAAGCGGTCTGGGACTCCGAAGGAGGGCACGGGTCCCGCGACGCGGCCGCACCTCCACGGGTGCCGGCCATGACCGGCACGGTGCCGCAGCAGCCGAGGGGAAGGTGAGGACGGTGGAGACGTTCGTGACCGTGGCCGTGATCCTGGGAATGATCGCCCTCGGGGTGCTCCTCATCCGTCTGCTGAACTCGCAGCACGGCGACCGCATGGCCGGCGTCCGTTACGGCCACACCGGGATACCTGTCGCGGGACCGGCTCCGTCGGCTCGACGCAGAGACCGCGGCAGGGCGGCGACGAGCGGCACCGGCCGCCCCGACCGACCCGGGCCCGGCGTACGCGGGCGGCTCCGCCCGCGCGCCCGTGAAGGAGCGAGCCCCACCCTTCCGGCAGGCTCGCCCGGCCCGTCACCCGACGGGCGGAACTGACCGCACCGACAGCACCACCCGCAATCCGGGACCCCGGCCGCAGCCGCGCACACGACAGGCCGGGGGCCCACCCGCGTCCGGTGTCCGCAGGCCGGGGCAGCCAACCCTCCAGGACACGATGCCGTCGGACGCGGACCCTCTGTCCGGTTCGTGGCGCATCCCCGGACGGGTCCACCACGAGCCCGCCGACCCGGGCTCGTGGAACGGCCCTCCGCCCGCCACCCCGCACACCCCGTATCGGCGGCACGCCGCGAGGGCAGGACCCGGTCCGGCCACGCAACTCGCCGACGGGCACTCCGAACCGAGGAGCCATGCCCCTTCCACGGCTGAACGTCCACCGGCGCGACCGCACCACCCGCACGCTGATCACCCTTTCGGGGGAGATCGACCTGGCCACCGCCCCGCTCGTACGGGCCGCGCTGGCCGAGTGCCTGAACGACGGCACGGGCATCACGGACGTCGATCTCACGGGAGTCACCTTCTGCGACGCCAGCGGACTCAACGTCTTCCTCACGGCATCGGGGCTCGCCACCGAAGCCGGCACGATCCTCCGGCTGCACCATCCGCCGCCGATCATGGTCCGCATCATCGAGATCACCGGCTCCGGGTTCCTGGTCCACGAACTCCCCACCCGCGGAACGCCCTCACGTCGATCTCCCGAAGAGGCTCAATCGAAGGCGGTGAGGTGATCGGCGCCGCCGCCTCGCCACTCGACGAGGAAGATGGTGGCGTCGTCGGTCGTGGTGCCGCCCCGTTCGTGCTTCAGAGCGTGCGACAGCGCCCGCACCACCGCCCGTACCTCGGTGCGGTCGCGGAGGATCCGGTTGGTCCACTCGATGAGCTGCTCCTCACCGAACTGCTGCCCGCCGGCCTGGTGCTCCTCGATCAGACCGTCGGTGAAGCACAGCAACCGGTCGCCGGGGTGCAGCATCCGCTCGCTGACCACCGGCTCCTCGCCGCCGAAGCCGACGGGCAGCGTGGTGGGGCTCTCCAGCCGGTCCACCACGGCGCGGTCACGGATCAGGAACGGAGCCGGGTGACCGGCGTTGACCCACTGCAGCAGGCCTGTGTCGATGTTCAGCACCATCATCTGCGCGGTGACGAAGTGGTCGGGGCCGAACTGGTCGTTGATGGCCCGGTCCATGAACGCGTACACCTGGGACAGATCGGTGTGGGCCCGTCGCGTGTGGCGGTAGGCGCCGACGGCCACCGTCGCCATGGTCGCCGCGTCCAGCCCATGGCCCATGGCGTCGAGCATGGCCACGTGAAGGACGTCGCCGTTGAGGGCGTAGTCGAAGCTGTCGCCGGCCACGTCGTAGGCGGGCTCCAGGATGCCGGCCACCTCGACCTGCGGAACGGTCATCGACAGCGGCGGCAGCAACGACCACTGGATCTCCGCGGCCACGCTCATCGGGGCGCTGCGGCGGGCCTGGAAGAACTGGTCGGTGTAGGCGTCCTTGGTGACGATCATGTCCGCGACCAGACCGGCGAGTCTCCGCAGCAGCCGCCGGTCGTCGTCATCGACGCTGTCCAGGGTGACGGCCATGACCCCGATCTGGTCGCTGCCGTCCAGCAGCGGCAGGTACATCCGCACGCTGCCGCCCCGCGGCACCTCCACCGTTCTGAGACTGAGGAACGCCTCGCCTGCGGGGGAGTCCTCGACCGGCTCGGGGCCGCCGACCTTCAGCCTCCGGCCGGGCAGCGGCACCAACAGCACCTGTTCGTAGTCCTGCAGGAGGATGGAGACCTCCCGCCCCCCGACCCTGGCCACCTCCTCCGCGACGAGCGGGGCGATCAAGTCCGGCGGCATCTCGTGGGCACGGTCCAGCAGCACACCCAGCAGTCGTTCGCCGAACCCCTCCGACCGGTCCACCCCGACCCTGTCCGGCTGCCGCCCACCGTCCGTCATCCTCGATTCCCTTCGTCCCGGGTGATGGAGAGCCGATCGGGCCTGGGCGGCATGTCGTCCCGAGCACCCCTCGCCACGCTGGCTCGGGCGGAAGGGGGACCTCTCGCCATCGTAGGACTCATTGCACCATTTAGTCCGTAATTGTTTACAAAGCGGACAGGGAGGAGTCAGAGTCGAGGGGGAGGAGGCAGCCATGACCGTCCTCGCGGCGTTCCTTCTCGTCATCGGGACGATATTGATCCTGGTGGGTTCGATGCTGCTCCTGGTCGGGACGTTCCTGATCATCCTCGGGGGACTGCTGATCCTCATCGGGATCGCCCTGGTCGCTGTCGCGGCCTTCTTGCTCATCCGGAGAGCGCTGAGGCGGGAGGAGTAGGGAAGGTCCGGCCGGAGCACGGGGTCCGGATCAGGCCCGATGCGTCGAAAGGAGCGCGTGATGAGCAGGAGCGTGGTGGGCTTGATCGCGGGAATGGCGCTGGGGTTCGCCGCGTACTTCGGTGACTTCTGGGCCTTCCTGCTGGTGCTGGGCCTCGGCATCGTCGGTCTCGTGATCGGGCGGCTCATGGACGGTGATCTCGCACCGGGCGACTTCATCCACCGCCGGGACCGGCAGGACCGCATCCGCGATGACCGGCGACGGGCCAGGGGAGACCGGCTGCGCTGACCGGGGAGCCGATCGGCGCCCGGGCATCCGCGGCGTGGCGCGGTGTTGCCACGATGGCCGCGTGGTGCTGTCACCGCGGCCGACGGTCGTCGCGTGGTGCTGTCACCGCGGCCGACGGTCCTCTCGGCGATCGCCGGGCGCCCGCTCCTACGCGGGGACCCGGGACTTCCGGAGCGGTGCTCCCGCCTGATGGAGGCTGACGAGGGCCAGCCGGTAGGAGGTGATCAGCCCCGTCTCCACGTAGTCCACGCCCAGGTCCTCGCAGTGGCGCCGGACGATGGTCCGCGCACTGCGCAGGTTGGGTCTGGGCATGCTGGGGAACAGGTGCGGCGGCCCATCAGGCCGGCATCGGCGATCTTCCTCGACAGCCGGGCGAAGTCGCTGCCGGGCCCCTTCGAGGGCGGGGGGTGAACGATGGAGTGCGTGGTCATGACGATGGTTCTCCCCGGGTGAGGCCGATGACTCGGCGCCGCCCGGGAGCCGCTGAGACCGGGCCGTAGGCAGGGATGCGCTTCCTCCATTGCCGGAAGCGCATCGCGCGACCGCGGAGCAAAGACGACGTCTGCTTCGTCAGCGGGCGGCCGCGCAGGCCCTCTATGTCCATGCGTGTTCCCTGCCGGACGGGACTCACACACTGCGACGGCACCGGGCTTGCGGAGCGGGCCGCGACTTCGACGTCCTGGCCGGATCGGTGGCAGAGGCAAAAGCGCTCCGCCCGAGGCGAGTTGCGCAGGGCCGTGACCAGCAGGGTGAAGCGGGCGCCGGACCTGTCCGGTCATGCGGCGAGGGCGGGAGCGACGTGCAACTCGGCTGGTGTTCCGACTGCGTTCCGCCGTCCACAACCTGTGGACGAAAGACCGCGGCCCTCGTGGTGCGGCGTGGCGCGCATCCGGCACGCGCTCATCCGCCCCGCACAGCAAAAGGGCCCAGGTCTCTGACCTGGGCCTTCTTCGTGGAGCGGGTGACGAGAATCGAACTCGCGCTCTCAGCTTGGGAAGCTGATGTTCTACCATTAAACTACACCCGCGTAAGACGCCGACCGAGTCGGTGTCCGAATGCTCGCTCACTGTACCTCATCTCAGGCCTCCGGCGTTCGCGCCGTGAGGTCTGAGGGCGTTTCAGGCGTGGGATGCGGCTGCGGGGGAACGGAGTTGGGGCGTACGGTGGAGAGGCTTGAGAGGGCCCGGGCGGGACCGGAGTGCCGCCTGGAGGGCCGTCCCTTTGATCCCGTACTGTGGCTTTTGTCGTCAGGCAAGCAGCAGCCAGACGCGGCTCTTGGGGAAGGGACTCTTGGACTTGATGGAGCGCACCGTCGTCCGTTGTGCCGATGGGCACGTGTTCAGCACCGCTTCGTTCCCGATGCAGCAGGCCGAGCGGCTCGGCCCCGGGCGGCTGCTCCGGTGCCCGCGATGTGCGCGGCTCCGGAGCGTGGTGCCCGTCAGCCATCAGAAGCGGTAGCGGCGACCGGCCGCACTCGTGGCGGCCGTGACGGACACAGCAGGAAGCAACAGGCGAAGGCGCGCGGAGACGTCCGGTTGTGGTCGCTCCGCGCGCCTTGCGTATCCTCGGGGCGTGCTTCTCTCAGACAAGGACATCCGGGCCGAGATCGACGCCGGGCGGGTGCGGATCGATCCGTATGACGACGCGATGGTGCAGCCGTCGAGCATCGATGTGCGGCTGGACCGCTACTTCCGGGTGTTCGAGAATCACCGGTACCCCCACATCGACCCCGCCATCGAGCAGGCCGATCTCACCCGGCTCGTGGAGCCGGAGGGGGACGAGCCGTTCATCCTGCACCCCGGGGAGTTCGTTCTCGCCAGCACCTACGAGGTCATCACCCTGCCCGACGACCTCGCCTCCCGGCTGGAGGGCAAGAGTTCGCTGGGGCGGCTGGGGCTGGTCACGCACTCGACGGCCGGCTTCATCGACCCCGGCTTCAGCGGGCACGTGACCCTGGAGCTGTCCAACCTCGCCACCCTGCCCATCAAGCTCTGGCCCGGCATGAAGATCGGCCAGCTGTGCATGTTCAAGCTCAGCTCGCCCGCCGACTTCCCGTACGGGAGCGAGCGGTACGGGTCCCGGTACCAGGGGCAGCGCGGTCCGACCGCCTCCCGGTCCTTCCTCAACTTCCACCGGACCCAGGTGTGAGCGACCAGGACGTGAGCGAAGCAGGCGTGAGTGACGTGCGCGAGAACCTGACCTACGAGAAGTTCGGCGTCGCCGTGCGCGAGCTCGCGCAGACCATCGCCGACGACGGTTACGAGCCCGACATAGTCCTCAGCATCGCCCGCGGCGGTGTCTTCGTGGCCGGCGGGCTCGCCTACGCCCTGGACTGCAAGAACATCCACCTGGTGAACGTGGAGTTCTACACCGGCGTGGGGACCACCCTCGAGATGCCCGTCATGCTCGCCCCCGTTCCCAACGTGATCGACTTCTCGCAGAAGAAGGTGCTGATCACCGACGACGTCGCCGACACCGGCAAGACGCTGAAGCTGGTCCGTGACTTCTGCCTCGACACCGTCGCCGAGGTGCGCAGCGCCGTCGTCTACGAGAAGTCCCAGTCGCTCGTGAAGTGCGAGTACGTGTGGAAGCGCACCGACGACTGGATCAATTTCCCGTGGAGCGTCGAACTGCCCGTCGTGCGGCGGGCCGGGCAGGTCCTCGACGCCTGACGGCCATGACGACGAAGAGGGGCTCCCCGCTCGGGGAGCCCCTCTTCCGTGTCGTGTGGCCTCAGACCGTGCCCAGCTTCACGATCGACAGCAGCGCGATCAGCTGGATCGCCGACGCGCCCAGGGCCTTCGGCCAGGGCAGGTCGTGCGAGCGGCTCACCATGAGGGTCAGCAGGGCGCCGCCCGCGACCCAGGTGGCCCAGCCCAGCAGCTGGACGAAGGTCGCGTCGCCGCCCGCGAACATCGCGAAGACCAGACGGGGCGCGTCCGTGAGGGACATGATCAGCATCGACAGGCCCACCGTGGGCTGCCAGGCGCCGTCGCCGCCGAGCTGGCGGGCCAGGGTGTGGGTGACCACGCCCAGGACGAACGCGCTGAGCGCCATCGCCACGGCCGTCGTCAGGACGATCGGCACCGCGTTCGACAGTGTGGCGTTTATCGCATCCTCGCGGGCGCCGTCGAAGCCGAAGACGGCGAGCAGACCGTAGAGGAACGTGACGATGAGGGCCGGGCCCCACATCGAGTAGTCCCGCATCTGGAGGAACGTCTGGTTCGGGGCGAGAACGATCCCCCGGAGCAGGGCCTTCCAGTGCAGGCGCGGGCCGACCGGTCCGGGCGCGGGGGCCGCGGAGCCGGCGCGGTAGGTGTCGCCCTGCGTGTAGGGGTCCTCGCCGACGGAGAAGGCCTGCGTGTGGCCCGGGTTGTTCGCCGCGTACGGGTCGGCCGGACCCTGCGGGCCGGGCGGGTACGCGCCGTCACCGAAGTACTCCGGCTCGCCCTGCCCGCCGTAGCCGCCGCCGTGTCCGGCGTTCGGCTGCGGCCACGCGGGACCGCCGCCGTTGCCGTACGGCTGCTGCTGCGGGTACGGCTGCGGCGCCGGCGGGGAGCCGTACGACGGTCCCTGCGGCGTCTGCTGCCCGTACGGAGGGTTGTGCGGTCGCGTCTGAGGAGCGCCGTTGTTCCGGCCGCGTCCGATCCTGAATCCAGCCACGTCTTCGAACGTACCTGGTCCCCGGCGGTGGCGTGCCGGGCCCGGGCTTTCGGGCCCGGCTTTGCGGCCGAGCTGTGACATCCCTTAAGGGGAAGGGGCTTTGGGTGTCCATGGGGTGTCAGGGTTGGGCCGTACGGGCCACGCCCCCGGGCCCGTCCGGCCGAGGCTGGGGAGCAGTCGGCCCCACGGTGATGTCCTTCAGGCCGGCCCGACGGCGATGTCCCCTCGGGCCGGCCCCATGACGGTGTGCCGCAGGCCGGCCCCGAGGCGGACTGCCCCGGGCCGGCCCTTCAGACGCGGTCAGTCGGCGAAGCCGCCGCCCAGCTCCGGCAGGGCGATCGCGCCGGTCTTCGTCGGGACCGTGCCGGTGCCGCGCATGAGCAGCGCGCTGCTCGCCGCGCCCACGGCCAGGTCCGCCTTGCCGTCGGCGGTCAGGTCGCGCAGACGGACGGTGTAGCCGAAGGCGGTGTGGGAGTCGGCCGGGCCGAGGACCGTCTGGGCGATCCACGAGGAACGCGCGCCGCTGAGGCCGCCGGAGCCGCCGCGGAAGACGTGGACGCCGCCCTGGTCCTCCTCGCCGTCGACGTCCTCGTGCGGGACGCCGACCGCGAGGTCCGCGTAGCCGTCGCCGTTGGTGTCGGCGGCCGAGATCGCGTAGCCGAAGTTGTCGTCGGCCTCGGGGCTGCCGGAGACGCCGGAGGTGGCCTGGGTGAGGGTGACCGAGGTGCCCGGGCCGGACGACGTGCCGCGCCAGATCGTGACCGCGCCCTTGCCGTTGTCCTTGTCGGGCACGCCGAGGGCGATGTCGCCGTAGCCGTTCTTGTCGAAGTCGCCGATCACGGGGCTCGGGTAGAGGCCCTCCTGCCGGTCGCTGAGGGTCTTGGAGGCGCCCGGGGCGAGGCCGGAGGAGGTGCCCTTGAGGTACCAGGCGCGCTCGCGGATCCGGCTGCCGTTGATCTCCGTGCCGATCACGACCAGGTCCGTCTTGCCGTCCCCGTCGACCTTTCCGGCTCCGAGGGCGGTGGAGTACCAGCCGCCCGACCCCTTGTCGATCTTGCTGACCTTGCCGGTGGTGCCGGACTCGGTGAAGGGGCCGCGGTACAGCCACGCCTCCTCGCCGCCGATCACGGCCAGGTCGGGGGAGCCGTCGCCGGTGAAGTCGCCGGTGGCCAGGTCGCGGCCGAAGTGGCCGCCCGCGCCGCCGACGGGGGCGATGGTGGTGCCGCCGGACAGGCCGGACTTCGAGCCCCACAGGACGGTGACGGTGCCCCGGTAGTCGTCGCTGCCCACGTGTTCGGTGGGGTTGCCGACGACGAGGTCCGCGTAGCCGTCCTTGTTGAGGTCGGCGCTCGCGAGGGACGCGCCGAACTGGTCGTCCTCCTCACCGTTGCCGGGGACGCCGGCGCTGTCCTGGTGGAGGTATTTCGGGTGGGCGGTGTCGAGGCCGGTGGCCGTGCCGTACACGACGGTGATCGTGCCGCCCTCGCGGTCGACGTCGTTGTAGCCGCCGTAGGCGAGGTCGCGGCGGCCGTCGCCGTTGAAGTCGTCGTAGTGCTTGGCGACGGCGGCGGAGGCGGGGCCGGGGAGGAGCACGGGGGTGACGCCGGTCGCCAGCAGGGCGGCGACCAGTGCGGTCGTGGTGGATCTGCGCATGGGGGTCTCCTGGTTCGTCAGCCGATGAGGCCGGCGCCGAACGCGCCGTAGGAGCGGGTCTGGCCGAGGCTGCCCGGGCCGAAGGTGCGGGCGCCGTCGGTGACGGGTCCGCCGGCCGATCCGCGCAGGGCCGTGATCGCGCCGATGCCCTCGTCCTCGAAACCGGCGGTGACGGTGAGCTCGGCGTGGCCGTCCTTGGTGACGTCGGCCAGCAGGACGTCGGAGCCGGAGTAGTCCATGGCCTCGGCGGAGCCCGGGACACCGGCGGTGTCCTGGGTGAAGGTGCGGGCGCCGGTGCGCGAGACGCCGGAGGCCGAGCCGTTCATCAGGACGGTGGCGCCGGTGTCCTCGATGGTGCCGACGTCCTCGAAGGTGACGCCGATGGCGAGGTCGTCGTAGCCGTCGCCGTTGGTGTCGCCGATGGAGACGGCACCGCCGAACGCGTCGTCCGCCTCGTCGGCGCCGGGGACGCCCTCGGAGTCCTGGGTGAGTTCGGCCATGGGCGCGTCGCCGTTGACCGGGCCGCCCTCGGAGCCGCGGATGACGACGACCCGGCCGCCGAGGCTGCCGCTGTGGTCGTCCTCCTCGGAGAAGACGTTGCCGAGGGCGATCTCGTCGTAGCCGTCGCCGTCGATGTCGCCGAGTGCGACGGAGGTGCCGCCGTTCAGGGGGCGGGGGAGCGAGGTGTCCAGGCCGGTGGCGGTGCCCAGGTAGGCGGCGCCCTTGGACCAGCTGCCCGACTCGTCCGAGTCGAGGTGGACACGGTAGGTGAGGACGAGGTCCGAGCGGCCGTCCTTGTTGGTGTCGCCCGCCGCCATGGCGTCGACGCTGTACGACGTCTCGGGCGTGCCGATCCGCTGCACGGCGCCGGTCGTGCCGGTGGTGGTGAAGCCGCCGCGGATGACGTACGGGTCGGCGTAGGCGCTCGCGGCCAGGTCCGCCTTGCCGTCGCCGTCGAAGTCGCCGGCGGTCAGCAGGTTGCCCCAGTGGTCGTGTGCGGAGACCGCCGGGTCCTTCACCGTGGTGCCGTTCTTCAGGCCGCTCGCCGAGCCCCACAGGACGGTGACGGAGCCGCCGTCGGCGTCGTCGCCGACGTCCTCGCCGGGGGAGCCGACCGCGAGGTCGGTGTAGCCGTCGCCGTTGAGGTCGGCCGGGGCGATCGCCTCGCCGAAGCCGTCCTCGGCCTCGGCGGCGCCGGGCACACCGGCGGTGTTCTGGCTGATCACGGTGTGCTTGGCCGGGTCGAGGCCGGTGGCGCCGCCGTAGACCACCGCGACGTAGCCGGCCATGCCCTGGCCGTCGACCCTGGCGTACGGGGCGGCGAAGGCGATGTCGCCGTAGCCGTCGCCGTTGAAGTCCACGGTCGGGCCGGTGGCGGCGGGTGCGGCGGTGGCCGCCGTCGCGGGCAGGGCCGTGAGCAGGCCGGTGGTGAGGGCCGTGGCCAGGAGGAGGGTGCGCTTGCGCATCGGGATCCCCGTTGAGTCGTCGGGTGTTCGGTGATGAGGTCGCCGGTGGCCGGCGGGCCGTCGCCCGGTGGGCCGGCTGTCGCCGGGCGTCGGCCGTCGGGTCGGGCGGTGGGGCGTGGTCAGGAGTTGAGCGCGGTGCCGTAGCCGGGCGTGCCGGCCGTGGAGATGCCGGTCGCGGCCGGGCCGAAGCTCGTCGAGCCGGAGGCCGTCGGGCCGGTCGCCGTGCCGCGCAGGGACCAGACGGCGCCGTCGCTGGCGTTCTCGCCGGGCGCGGAGACGGACAGGTCGGCGCGGCGGTCGCCGGTGTGGTCGGTGAGCGTGACGCGCTCACCGAACCGGTCACCGTTCTCGCTGGTGCCGGCCACCCCGGCGGTGTTCTGGGTGTACGACGTGGCGCCCTTGGTGGTCAGGCCGGACGCCGAGCCGTACAGCACGGTGACGGCACCGGCGGAGCTGTTCTCGCCCGCGGCGCCGATGGCCAGGTCGGCGTACCCGTCGCCGTTGATGTCGCCGAGCGAGACGCCGCTGCCGAAGCGGTCGCCCTTCTCGGCGGCGCCGGGCACACCGGCGGTGTCCTGGGTGAGGACGAGCGGGGCGCGGCCGCTGTCACGGCCGTCGGGTCCGCCGTAGACGACGGTGACCTTGCCGCCGAGGGCGCCCCCGGGGTCGGCGGAGGCCTCCCGGTCGTTCCCCACGACGATGTCGGCGTGCCCGTCACCGTCGATGTCGCCGACGGCGGAGACGAACCCGGCGGGCAGCTTCTGCAGCCAGTCGACGTAGTTGCCGATCTTCATGTCGGCGAGGGAGGTGGCGGCGGCGCCGTCGTGCGCGGTGCGGCCGTGCAGGACCACGCGGGGGCGGCCGTCACCGGCGACGTCGCCGGCGGAGAGGTGGGTGACGCCGTTCGAGGACGACCACCAGTCGTTGCCCGAGCCCGAACCGCCGTTGGGAGCGCTGGTCTTGGTGATCGGGCCGTTCACGAGGGAGAGGGTGACCGGCCCGGTGGAGCCGACCGCGACGTCCACGTTCCCGTCGCCGTCGAAGTCACCCGCGGCCAGCGTCCGGCCGTACCGGTCGTAGTCGGTGCTGAAGAAACTGAACAGCGAGCGGGCCCCGGACAGGCCGGTGGGCGAGCCCCAGACGATGGTGACCGTGCCGTCGTTGCTGTCGCTGCCGTCCTCGCCGGGCGTGCCGACCAGCAGGTCGGCGTAGCCGTCGGTGTTCAGGTCGGCGGAGGCGAGGGCCGAACCGAAGGCGTCGTCGGCCTCGGCGGTGCCCGGCATCCCGGCCGTGTTCTGCGTCAGCAGGGTCCGCGTGGAGCTCTTCGGGCCGCTCGTGCTGCCGTAGACCACCGACACGGCACCCGCTCGCGCCTGCCCGGAGACCGTGGCGGCCGGCGCGCCGATCGCGAGGTCGGTGCGGCCGTCGCCGTTGAAGTCGTACGGGGCGGCGGCCGGCGCGGCGTGCGCGGCCGGGACGGACAGAGCCAGCGCGAGCGGGGTCAGGGCCGCGGCGAGGACGGTGGAAGCGATACGGGTGCGCATGAAGGTACGTGCCTCACGGGGAAGGGGACGGGGCGTCACTGGGCGATGTCGGAGCCGAAGTTGGCGCCGTACTGGAGGCCGACGGCGGTGGTCGTGAGGCCCTGGGCGCCGCTGGTGGTCAGGCCGGAGGCGGAGCCGCGCAGGAACCACAGGCCGCCCGTGGAGTTCTCGCCGTCGACGCCGACGGACAGGTCGGCCTTGCCGTCCTTCGTCACGTCGGTCAGGTCGACCGCGGAGCCGAACTGGTCCCAGGACTCGGCGGAACCGGGCACACCGGTGGTGTCCTGGGTGTACGACTTCGCGCCACTGGTCCTCAGCCCCGACGCGGAGCCGAACAGCACGGTCACCGAGCCGGCGTTGTTCGCCGAGCCGATGTCCTCGCCCGGGGCGGCGACCGCCACGTCGGCGTATCCGTCGCCGTTGATGTCGCCGGTGCTCACGGACATGCCGAAACCGTCGTCCGGCTCGCCCGCGCCGGGCACGCCCTCCGTGTCCTGGTGGACGACGGTCGGCTGCTGCGCCGGGTCGGGGCCGTCCGGACCGCCGTACCAGACGGTGATCTGGCCGCCCTTGTGGCCGCCGGGCTTGAGCTCGTACGGGTCCCTGGAGTCGCCGAGGACGAGGTCGCCGTAGCCGTCGCGGTTGATGTCGCCGATCGCGCCCTGGGTGCCGTCGGCGTTCGGCAGCTCGGCCATCTTGTGCGTCATGCCGTTCCAGCGGAAGTAGAGGATCTCGCCGCCGGAGTCGCCGTCGACGGTGAACGGGTAGACCCGCTCGGCCGCGCCGTCGCCGGTGAGGTCGCCCGCCATCACCTCGAAGGTGGTGCCGAGTTCGCCGACGCGGGAGTGGGTCAGCGGACCGCCGGTCCTGGTGAAGGGGCCCTGGTAGAGACGGGTGTGGCTCTGGCCGGTGAGCGTGACGTCGAGGTCGCCGTCACCGTCGAAGTCGCCGGTGGCGATGCCCTGGGAGAAGCCGCCGTACTCGGCGAGGGTGCTGGGCTGAGGCAGGCCCTTGCCGCCGGACAGGCCCGACTTGCCACCCCACAGGACGGTGCCGGAGCCGACGGCGTCCCGGTCGCCCACGCTCTCGCTGGTGGCGCCCACCACGAGGTCGGAGTAGCCGTCGCGGTCCAGGTCGCCGGTGGCCAGGGAGGCGCCGAACAGGTCGCCCGACTCGGCGGTGCCGGGCACGCCTGTGGAGTTCTGGGTGATGACGGCCTTGCGGGTGGCCGACACGCCGGACGCCGAGCCGTACAGCACGACGACGGCGCCGGCGCAGGAGGCGGAGCCGACGTTGGTGCACGGGGCGCCGGTCGCGATGTCCCGGTAGCCGTCGCCGTTGAAGTCCCCGGCGAGTCCGGAGGGGGCGGCGGTGGCGGGGGCGGCGGAGAGCAGGCCGGTGGTGAGGGCGGCGGCCAGCAGGAGGGTGCGCTTGCGCAAGGTGGGACTCCGGGTGGGGAAGGGGCCGGGCCCGGGGGCCCGGCCCCGAAGGGGGTGCGGGGGTGGCTCCGCCGGCGGGCGGCGGGGCCGGGTGCCGTCGGTGGCTTCCGCGGCGGGGGTGCTTCGGTGGGTGCCGGGTGGTGCGGCCTGCGCGGGACGGCTCAGCCGGTGTGGTGGCTCACCGGCACGAACGGGCCAGGCCGGCGTGGGTGGCTCAGCCCGCGCGGGTGGGCTCGGCCGGCGTGGGTGGCTCAGCCCGTACGGGTGGGCTCAGCCCCCGCGGGCGGCTCAGTCGGCGAAGTTCGCGCCGAAGTTCGGGTAGCCCGTCGTCGAGACGCCCGCGTCACTGGGGGAGACGCTGCGCGAACCCGTGGCGGTGATCTTCGTGCCGTCGGACGGCAGGTGGAGGACCGCGCCGTCGCCGTCGCCGTCGTTCTCGTACGAGCCGGCCAGTACGTCGGCGATGCCGTCACCGTTGAAGTCGGCCCGCGGGGCGTGCGTGCCGTCCGCGGCCGTCGCCGGGCCGGCCGCGGCCGAGAGCAGCGTGCCGGTCAGCGCGGCCGGGGCGGCCGTCGCCAGGGCGAGCCGCACGCGGGAGCGCCGGGACGGGTGGGCGGACGCGGGACGGCGCCCGGCGGGGCGCTCGTGCTGCTGCATGCGGGGTCTCCTGCTGCATGCGGGGGATGCCTGGCGGACATCCACAGTCGATGGAGGGCCGGACTGTCCGTGTTCGCCGGGCGTTGCCCGGGCGTTCACGGCTGGTCGGCGATCAGGAGACCCCTGGAGGGGCGTAAGGGTTGTACGTGAGTTCGGTTGATTTCCGGGGGTGCGGGGAGAGCCGGGCTCGGTCGCCGGGCGGTACGGCTCCCTGGCCCTGGCGACGGCCTCCGCCACGCCGTCGACGCAGTGGAACGGCGCGTCGGGGTGCCACCCCGTGGGACGGGACCGGTGCGGCACGACCACCAGGTCCTCACCGGCGGGTTGCCTAGCCGGAGGGTTGGACCGCCTCCGTCCCCGGAACTCATCACCGACGACGCTGACCGGCCGTTGCCTGATCAGAACAGGTGAGGTGCCAGACCGGCGGTGGCGCCTCCGACGACGGGCACGAGCAGAACCGGCAAGCCGCGTGCGCTGCGCAGCGGGGACTCCTCCTGGCGGATGATCAGCGCCAGGCCCATGCCGGCCATGGCCGGCATGACGATGCCGAAGAGGGCCAGCGCCAGCAGGTCGGGCACGGAGTGGCGGGTGACGGCCCACCCCGCGCCGAGGCTCAGCGCCGCGGCGGTGAGCAGCTCTCGGGTGGGCTGCATGAGACCGAGGCGCGGACGCTCGGCCCCGGCGACCCTCGCCCCGGTGCGGACGACGGCGAGCATCCAGATGATGCCC
The DNA here is from genome assembly GCF_040706515.1 of Streptomyces sp. NPDC047880. NCBI lineage: Bacteria > Bacillati > Actinomycetota > Actinomycetes > Kitasatosporales > Streptomycetaceae > Streptomyces > Streptomyces sp. NPDC047880. Next base: position 146,469 of record NZ_JBEZOK010000001.1, read on the forward strand.
GTGACGACCAGCAGGGTCTCGCAGGCGAAGACGATCTGCGCTGCCGACATGTCACTGCCTCCGATCACGGCCGACGGCAGGCCGCCCGGCCCCGTTTGTCTCTCATGGGTGTCGCGCGCACGCGCGCCTGCCCGCCCTGGCGGGGCGGGAGGGATACGCGTGCGTATGTGGTCGAGAGCAACGGAAGCAGACCAAGATCGAACATGCAGTGACGGAAGCCATGATTCCGCCGGCAGCCGCCACGCCTCGTCGGGCAAGGGGGCTGTTCCGTTCGGTCGCCAGGCCTCACACTCGGCTGACGTGGGGGACATCGGACTGTGGATCGCAGGGCTGACAGGCGCCACCGCAGTGCTCGCGAGTTGGGTCACGAGTCGCGGCCATACGCGGGCAGCACGGTTACAGGCTGAGATGTCGGCAGCGGCTCAGGACGAGGCGCGTCGGCGCGAGGTCAGGCAGGCTGCCTACCTGGCCTTCCTCGAGCAGGCTCATCTCATGGGGGTCGAGTACCGCCAGACTCCTTCCATCCTGAGAACCGAGGATCCGGGGATGCGCCGCACACGCATCGACGAACACCGAGCGCGCTTGCGCGAGGTTTTCGGGCCCTTCCGTCACACCGGCCAAGTCGCCACCTTGCATGCCCGGAGTGGCGAGGTCGTCAAGGCGTGCGATCGCGTCTTCAGCACGTGCAGAACGGTCTACATGACACTGGGCGACATAGCGGACGGGGTCACGGAGTCAGCAGTGTTCTACACGAGCCTCGACCACTACTGGGCCGCTGTCGACGACTTCGGGAAGGCCGTACGCCTCGAAGAGGCATGAACCAGCGGGAAGCCGACACTTCTTGATCAAGGCCCTTCGGCAGCCGGCACCGGCAGATTCACCTTGCGGGTGCCCCAGTGGGTGGTGCGGGCCTGGGTGAGGGCCCAGTACATGGCAGGGCGAACGATGAGCAGGTTCATCAAGGTGACCAGGGGCGTGAGGAAGACCCAGGCGACGATCTTCTGTCGGGCCGACAACTCGGGTCGAAGGGCTGCGTACATGCCGGTCTGGGCGTAGGTCATGATCAGCCAGTAACCGAGGCCCTGCACGAAGAGCAGCTTGTCATCGGTGTGGTAGGGGAGCACGAAGAGAACCCACACGTAGAGGATCGGCATCGTGGCGGTGACGACCAGGCCGTAGAGACGGAAGAACAGGGGCGCAGCCGAGAAGTTGGTGAGCTCCCAACCGACGTAGCGCCAGTACGACTTGAACCACCGGACGCGCTGGGTGAACAGCTCGTTGATGTCGGTGGGCATGCTGCTGTAGACCCACGCCTCGTTCACGGCGACCACCTGGCCCCGCTGCAGTGCGTAGTGCGTCAGGCGCCGGTCGTCTCCGGCCGTTCCGGAGGCGACGTAGTCGTCCAGGTTCTCCAGGACGAGTTCCTTGCGGTAGACGGCGAGGATGCCGGAGGTGGGGGCGACTGCGCCCACCTGTGAGCGGGCCATCCTCGTGACCAGACACCACGTGACGATTTCGAGGTCGATCACGCGGGTGAGGAGGTTGTGGGCGTAGTTGGAGACCAGCGTCAGACCGGTGCAGGCCTGGACACGGACATCCGACATGGCCTTGAGGCAGTGCCAGAGCCCCATCCGGTGGACGACCGAATCGGAGTCGACGGTCATGATGAGGTCGTACGTCGACGGATCGACGGTGCGCAGCACGTTCGCCTGTGCCTCACGTTTACCGGCGTTGTCCTGACGGTGCCAGGTGACCAGCGGATGGTCGAAGGGGACCACGGGGATTCTGGAACCGTCGTCGACGACGTGGATCGCGTCGGGCGGGCGCACCTGGTTGATGAGCGCCCACACGGTCTTGTGCAGAGCCTCGGCGGGTTCGTTGTACGCGGGGACGATGGCCAGCACCCGGCCCTCATGGGCGGGCAGGTGGGTGAAGCTTCGCCCCTTGATCACCGCGGCCAGGGAGTAGATGAGGACGGCGGTGACGGCACAGTAGAAGACCAGTGCGGTCCCCCAGGGCTGGGTGCTCCAGTAGAAGTGGTAGATGAGGGTCCAGGCGGTGGCCGCCAGGGTGGCGGCCACACAGACCCAGGTCTGCCACGGTGCCCGACGGCCCCGCTTGGACGTGCGGTTGGGCATGTCAGGCCTGTCCTCGCTGGCGGCGGGTGACAGCCCGGTAGGTGAAGGCGCCCACCAGGACGAGTGTCACCGCGACGGCCAGGACCCAGTTGAGCGAGACGCTGGCGCCGAACAGGGTGAAGGCCCCTACGCCGGTTCTGGCGAGTGCTCCGTCGTCGTAACCCATGTCGCTTTTCCTTCCGGTGTTTCAGGCAGCGCGAAGCAGCCCGGTGTGTGTGGTGAGGTGGAGGCGGTACGCGGCACGCGACGGCAGGTACGGCCGGTGTGCCGGGCCGGGGTGCTCAGAGGAGCTCGACGTGCGGAGCCGCTGCCATCACGCCCCGGGTGTCCAGTACGTAGCTCGCCTCGTCGGCCAGTCGGTCGAGGTCGAACTCGGCGTGCGGGGTGAGCAGTACGACCGCGTCGAAGTCAGCGACGCACGTGCCCGTCCCCACGTCCTCTGCGGCGAAGGGGATGGACCGGCTGCCGCCGTCGGGCAGATACGGATCGACGACGGTCACGTCCGCCCCCATCTGCCGCAGCCGGTCGCTGACTTCGACGGCGGGGGACTGACGGGCGTCCGAGGTGCCCGGCTTGTAGGCCGCCCCCAGCGCGAGGATCCGTGCCCCGTGGACGCTTCGGCGGAAGCGGCGGCTCAGGGCGTCCTGGAGGCGGCGGACCACGTAGTCCGGCTGGCTCTCGTTGATGTCCTGGGCCAGTTCGATGAGACGGAACGTCTGGCCGTGCCGGGCCTTGACGTGGTGGCTGAGGTAGACCGGGTCGATGGGCAGGCAGTGCCCGCCGACCCCCGGCCCGGGCAGGAACTTGGTGAACCCGAAGGGCTTGGTCGCGGCCAGTTCCAGCGTGTGCCAGACGTCGACACCGAGCGTGTGCGCCATCCGCGAGAGCTCGTTGACCAGCGCGATGTTGACGTGCCGGTACGTGTTCTCGAACACCTTGGCCAGCTCGGCCTCTTCGAGACCCGAGGCGGGCACCGTGACGTCGGTGACGGTGTCGTAGAAGTCCTTCACCCGTCGCAGACAGCCCTCGGTGAGCCCTGCGACGATCTTCGGTGTGTTCTCCAGGCGCCAGTCGGGGTTGCCGGGGTCGATGCGCTCGGGGCTGAACCCGACGTGGAAGTCCCGACCGGCGACGAGGCCGGAGCCCTCCTCCAGCAGCGGGACGAGGACGTCACGCGTGGTGCCGGGGTGGGTCGTCGACTCGAGCACGACGGTCGCGCCCGGCTCGATCCACTCGGCGAGCGCCCGGCCGGCGTCCCGTACGCAACTCAGGTCCGGAGCACGGTCGGTGAGCGGCGTCGGCACGGTGATGACCGCGACGTCGAACCCCTTGAGGTCCTGCGGGTCGGAGGTCGCGTAGTAGGCGTCCGAGTCGAGCACCGCCTGAAGCCGGTCGTCGCCGATGTCCTCGACGTAGGACGACCCGGCGGCCAGCGCCTCGCAGCGCGCCCCGTCGGGCTCGTAGCCGGTGACGGCGTGCCCGGCCTCGGCGGCCCTCACGGCCAGGGGCAGGCCGACATAGCCCTGCCCCAGCACACATATGTGCATGGTGTTTTCCTCACCCCTGAAGTACGGCCCGCCTGTTCCTGAAGCAGGTGGCCGTGGCGTGGTACTGCGTGAGAAGCGGCGTGGGAACGGCACCACCGCCGCGTCACCGGTCTGCCGGGCCCCCTTGCCCGGCCGTGCGCAAAGCGCAACCGGTGATCTTCACAAACTCCCCTCATTTGTGGACCTTCATGGTTCAACAATTATTCGCTGAACGGAACCCTCTTTACTGATTCGAGATGTGAAGTGTGGCGAGAGCAACGGTGGTTGGGGGTCGACGCCGCCTCAACTGCCAAACAGGGAAGCTCATAGACGTTTGTGATCTTCACAAATCACAACGGGGGTGGTTATCCTTGAAGTGTCGGGCCGAGTGCATTCGCGAATATCGTGCGCCCCTGTCTGCGCCCCCTGTATTGCCACTTCGCGCTGCCGCCGGTTACCTGGGGTTCGCCCAGGTCTCAGGGGCTCATCCATGCGGAAACTCACACGCCCGCCGCCAACAGCGTGCGATAGAAAGGGCGTTCGGCCGTGGGGTACGGCCTCGATGCATCCCTGTGGGGGGACCTTGTTCAGAACTCGGGCGGCTTCGGCCGCCATCGGTGTCGTGGCGTTCCTGGGGACCGGCACGCCGACGGCGAACGCCGCGGGGACGCAGGCTCCGGATGTGCGGTACGCACACAGTGCCACGGGCGATCTCGGCACCCTGGAGGTCGGCATCAGCTCCGACAGCGCCATCACGGGAATCAGGGCCCATCTCGTCTCCGCGGCCACGCAGCAGGAAGTCGCCGTCGTGGAGTACGACGCGTTCGACCTGGTCTCCGGCACCGCGGACAACGGCGTCTGGCGCACGAAGAAGCCCCTCGACCTTCCCGATCTGGGCAGCTACACCGTCCGCATCGAGGCGACGGACGCCGACGGCGACCGCGACGTCGACAACTCCGCGGGCACTCTCGCCTACTACGTCGCCGCGGTGTTCGAGGACGTGCACCCCGACCGCACGGAGATCGACACCGACCACCGTCAGGTGCGCGTCGACGGCACCCTGCAGGGTCGCTGGCCGGCGACCCGGGAGCTGAAGGCCCTGGCCGACCACCAGGTCGACCTCGACGTGGACAACTGGACGGAGAACACCGTCCGCACCGATGCGCAGGGCCGCTTCTCCGGCACGGTCACCGTGAATGACGCGGTGCCGGTCCAGGCCGTCTTCCGGCACGACAACGCCAACCCGTACGTCCTGTACGGCGAGTCCGAGTCGACCCCGATCACCATCCGTCAGGTGGCCACCCGCTGGACCTTTCAGGCCCCGTCCGAAGCCAGGACGATCGACTACGGGCAGGAGGTCACCGTCACGGCGACGCTGGAGCGCGAGACCCCGCAAGGCTGGGTGCCCTTCGAGGGTCAGAGCGGCGGCGTCCTCCACGAGGCCTCCTCCGGCAACCAGTGGGCCAGCGTCGGCTACTTCACCACCGGAGCCGACGGCAAGGCCACGACCTTCACCCACACCCCGTGGGAGACCGGCACCTTCCGCGTGGCCTCGAACAGCGACGACCCGTTCATCGCCCCCGCCTCCGCGAACAGCGCCGAGATCACCGTCCTGCGTGCCTCGGTCTTCACCTCGTTCTCGGCTGCCCGCACCGAGGGCGGTGGCGTGCACGTCGAGGGCGCCATGGACTTCCCCGGCGGCTGGACGCCCGCGGACATCCCGGTGCACATCCAGTACTCGCGAGACGGCAAGCGCTGGACGGACCTGGCGACGGCGCAGGCCGCCTGGTCCGGCGAGGGCCACGCCTTCTCGGCGGACCTCGCCGACGGGCGGCGGGGCTACTACCGCGCTCAGTTCGACAAGACGGAGTCGTTCCGCGGGGCGACGTCAGAGGTCGTGCGGGTGGGCCGCTGATGTCCGTGAGACCGCCATCGCCTTGCCGTTCGCATGAATATGATTCCGGGGGAGTCATGAAGGTTTCACCGCGTGGTTCCGTGCTGCGCAGAGTGACAAGTCCGAGCGCGGTGACGGGTCTGCGCAGACTCACGAGCGCGACGTTCGCCACCGTGCTGCTCGCCGGGGGAGCAGTAGCCTGCGGAGAGGGCTCGGAGAGTGACTCCGCGCAGGAGGGCCCGGCCAAGGCGACGCCCAGGGCGGCCGTGGCGAAGGCCGCGACGAACTCGGAGGACATCACCTCCCTCCACTATCGGATCACCGGGACCGTGCCGCAGACGGGCCGTCTGGAGGCCGAAGCGTCCATGAGCACGGAACCGCCGGTGATGAGCATGGGGATGACCACGGCCGACCACGGTGAGGACGGCCGGCTGGAAGTCCGGTTCGTCGACGAGGTGATGTATGCGGGCGGGAGCGCCGTCGACTCCACCAAACTGGACGGCAAGAGCTGGTTCAGCGCCCGCCCGGCCGTATGGGGCCGGGGCGCGGTGGACAACAACTCGTACCGCGTGCTGCCAAGTCAGCTGGAAGGGAGCCCGGTCGTGCAGTCCAGGATCCTGACCGCCTCCAAGGACGTGCGGAAGGTCGGGACGGAGACGGTCGACGGCACCCGGACCATGCACTACAGGGGAACGGTCACGCGCGGAGGGATGAGCGCGGCCCGTGACGCCGCCGCGAACAAGGCGGCTCGGGAGCGGCAGATCGAGAGCCTCGATCAGTTCATCGCGCTGCGCATCGACGACACACTCACCATGGATCTCTGGATCGACGACGCGGGCCGCACACGGCAGTTCCGCATGCGAGGCGACACCCGTGCCACACGGGGCGGGACCGAGGGCAAGCCGCTCGAATTCACCGACGGCGAACCCCTCGACATGACCGTCACCTTCCTCGACGTCAACCAGCCGGTGACCGTCGAAACGCCCCCGTCCGAAGACACCGCCGACATCGCCGCGTTGGCGGACAAGGCACAGTCGGCCGGGGACTGAGCGACACCGGGCCAGGACCTGAGCGCCTGGCCCGGTGCATCAGCCTCACACGGCGCCACTGGCGGGCCGACACGGCCGGCGATGCCTACGCGGACGGCGGGCGGCACGGAAAACGCTCGGGGTGTTTGTAGCCCAGCACCAGGACAGCCACGGCCCAGACGATCACGACATGGAGATCGGTCTCGTCGCCGAGGCACTGGCCCCTTGTCGCGGCACTGCCCGCTCAGCTCGCCCACGACCCCGTCCAGCAGGTCGTACTCACCGTCCCCCATGCCCAGGACGAAGACGATGGTGCAGGTGGTGGTGAGAGCCCCCTGGTCGGCGCCCCGCATGGGCGCTGTCACAGAGCAAGACGGTAGGGCTTCGGAGACGAACTCGTCCCTTCAACAACGTGACGCCCAGTTCTTGGGCACCGCGGTCATCCGATTCTGATCTCGTAGCGCAACTGCTGGCGCTGGGCGGGCATCACCATGCGGTCGACCTGGAGCGGCTTGTCAGCGCCGTCCAAGGTGAGCCTGGTCAGGCGCAGGACGGGATCCGTCCCGGTGAGCCGCAGGGTCTCTTGCTCTCCCTCATCCGGCAGTCCGGCGGTGACGTCCTCCCTGACCAGCGCGCCGACATGCCCCAACTCGGCGAGCAGGGTGACAGCTCCGCCCCGGATCTTGGCCGATCCGGCGAGCGGGGTACCTCGGGCGATGACAACGGGGTAGTAGGTGTCGGTCAGTTCGTTCGGCTCGTCGTCCAGGAGGATCAGGCGGCGTCGCACGACGACCGGTTCTCCGTCCTGGACTCCGAGCAGCCGCGCAACCTCGCCGGGTGCGGGCACCTCTCCGGCATGCACGATGCGCTGGGATCCACGCCTGGCCTGGGCGGCCGCGTCCGCGCTCCAGGCGTCGCCCTGCCCCTGCTCACGGGGCGTCAGATACGGCATCGACGTGCTGATCCACCTGCTCGCGCTCACGAGTCCTCCGGCGCAACCGATGATCTTGACAGGCCTGTTCGAGATTCAAGGCCCCAGGGCCCGAGCGCGCAACAAGGCCTTCGCCTACGCTCCCTGGTCCGAGTCCGATGGAGTCTCGGGGCGCTCCGCGACGAACGAGCCCAGACCGACCTCGGCCCGGACGAGCCCTTCCGTCTTGAGGTGAGTCAATGCCTTCTGCGCTGTCGAGGCGGCGATGCCGAACTCGGTGGAGAGTTCGACGACCGACGGCACCCGGCTGCCCACGGGATACGTCCCGTCAGCGATGCGATCGGAGATGGCTGCTGCTACCTGCCGCCAGACGGGGCGGGTGCGATCAAGCTCGGGACTCATGCAGTGGACGCTAGAACTCTGCGGTAGACCGTGCGACCGCAGTAGACTGCGGTAGACCGCGATCGATGCGGGATACGGAAACCCCCGCGACGGGTGGAGCCGTCCGGGGGCGTGGCCACCAGCGAAGCCGAACGGAGCTGATGACGTGCTCGACCTTATCCGCCGTCTCCTGGTGTGGGTGGGCCTCTTGGCCCCTCCGCCCCATAGACGCTGCGCCACCGCTCACGCACTGCGGGCCGTGCCCGCCGCACCTTTTCCCCAGTGGGCGCCACTTCCCGCTCACCGCAGTCCGTACGGGCTGGCTGCCCTCTTCGACGGTGCTTCCACCGTCACCGTGCGCCCCTACCTCGCCGCTCACGAGCAGAGCCATAGGCGTCGTGAGCTGACCATGGCGTCTTGGAGACCGGACCTGCGGGGGTCCTACCGGGTCGAGCGGACGGAGGTCGCTTGATGAGCGCGGGCTTCGAGTCGAGAGAGGCGGAGACGGGGCAGCGGTTGCGCGAAGCGCGTCTCCTGCCCTGGTCCAGCCTTGAGGGCAAGTCGAGCTACCTGATCACCGACCACCGTGGAGGACGCCTGTCCCGTCTGGCCGACATCGCCGAAGCGACCCAGCTCGACATGGGCGCCCGGCTCCTCGCCCATGCCGACGACTTACTTCCGGACGCCACCGAGTCGCAACTCCGCTTCCTGGCCGAGCGTCTCACCGAGGCCTTGCGGGACGTCCTCCGCGTCGTCGAGAGCCGGGAGCAGAGGACCCGCGGGTGAACGCCGACGCCCCCCGCCCGATGACTCGGGGCAGGGGGCGTCGGAACGAACCGCTGGGGCCGGTTACTTCACCGGCTCCGGCTCCGGCGCGCTCGTGGAGTCCGACGTGCCGGCCGGCGGCTCGCCGTCGTCGTCGCCGTCGGTCTCGTCCTCCGCCGGGACCGGCGTCTTCACCGAGTCCAGCAGCAGCTGAGCCACGTCCACCACCTGGATGGACTCCTTCGCCTTGCCGTCGTTCTTCTTGCCGTTGACCGAGTCGGTCAGCATGACGAGGCAGAACGGGCAGGCCGTCGAGACGATGTCGGGGTTGACGGAGAGGGCCTCGTCGACGCGCTCGTTGTTGATGCGCTTGCCGATCCGCTCCTCCATCCACATCCGCGCACCACCGGCGCCGCAGCAGAAGCCGCGCTCCTTGTGGCGGTGCATCTCCTCGTTGCGGATGCCCGGGACGCTGGCGATGATCTCGCGCGGCGGCGTGTAGATCTTGTTGTGGCGGCCCAGGTAGCACGGGTCGTGGTACGTGATGATGCCCTCGACCGGCGTGACCGGGATCAGCTTGCCCTCGTCGACGAGGTGCTGGAGCAGCTGCGTGTGGTGGATGACCTCGTAGTCGCCGCCGAGCTGCGGGTACTCGTTGCCGAGCGTGTTGAGGCAGTGCGGGCAGGTGGCGACGATCTTCTTCGCGGACTTCGGCTTCGCCGACTCGGGCGTCACCTTGCCCTCGTCGTCCATCTCCTCGCCGAACGCCATGTTCAGCGCCATGACGTTCTCCATGCCGAGCTCCTGGAACAGGGGCTCGTTGCCGAGACGCCGGGCGGAGTCACCGGTGCACTTCTCGTCGCCGCCCATGATCGCGAACTTGACGCCCGCGATGTGCAGCAGCTCCGCGAAGGCCTTCGTGGTCTTCTTGGCGCGGTCCTCCAGGGCGCCCGCGCAGCCCACCCAGTAGAGGTACTCGACCTCGGACAGGTCCTCGATGTCCTTGCCGACGACCGGGACCTCGAAGTCGACCTCCTTGAGCCACTCCAGGCGCTGCTTCTTCGCCAGGCCCCAGGGGTTGCCCTTCTTCTCCAGGTTCTTGAGCATCGTGCCCGCCTCGGACGGGAACGACGACTCGATCATCACCTGGTAGCGGCGCATGTCGACGATGTGGTCGACGTGCTCGATGTCCACCGGGCACTGCTCGACGCAGGCGCCGCAGGTGGTGCAGGACCACAGGACGTCCGGGTCGATGACGCCGTTCTCCTCGGCGGTGCCGACCAGCGGGCGCTCGGCCTCCGCGAGGGCGGACGCGGGAACGTCCTTCAGCTGCTCCTCGGACGCCTTCTCCTCGCCCTCCATCGTCTTGCCGCCGCCGGCCAGCAGGTACGGCGCCTTGGCGTGCGCGTGGTCGCGCAGCGACATGATCAGCAGCTTGGGGGAGAGGGGCTTGCCCGTGTTCCAGGCGGGGCACTGCGACTGGCAGCGGCCGCACTCGGTGCAGGTGGAGAAGTCCAGCAGGCCCTTCCAGGAGTACTGCTCGACCTGGGAGACACCGAAGACGTCGTCGTCGCCCGGGTCGGTGAAGTCGATCGGCTTGCCGCCCGACGTCATCGGCTGGAGCGCGCCGAGGGCCGTGCCGCCGTTCGCCTCGCGCTTGAACCAGATGTTCGGGAAGGCGAGGAAGCGGTGCCAGGCGACACCCATGTTGGTGTTGAGCGACACCACGATCATCCAGATGAACGAGGTGCCGATCTTGATCATCGCGACCAGGTAGACGAGGTTCTGCAGCGCGGAGACGCTCAGGCCCTTGAACGCGAGCACCAGCGGGTACGACGCGAAGTACGACGCCTCGTAGTGGTCGACGTGGTGGAGCGCGCCCTCCAGGCCCCGCAGCACGTAGATCGCCAGGCCGATGGTGAGGATGACGTACTCGACGAAGTACGCCTGGCCCGCCTTGGAGCCGGCGAAGCGGGACTTGCGGCCCGGGCGGCTCGGCAGGTTCAGCAGGCGGATCGCGATGAGCACCGCGATGCCCAGAACGGTCATCACGCCGATGAACTCGATGTACAGCTCGAACGGCAGGAACTCACCGATGACCGGCAGCACCCAGTCGGCCTGGAACAGCTGGCCGAAGGCCTGGGCGAGGGTCGGCGGCAGCGTCAGGAACCCGACGGCGACGAACCAGTGGGCGACACCGACGATGCCCCACCGGTTCATGCGCGTGTGGCCGAGGAACTCCTTCACCAGGGTCACGCTGCGCTGGTAGGGGTTGTCGGTCCGGGTTCCGGCCGGGACCGGCTGGCCCAGCTTGAAGTACCGGACGAACTGGCCGATCGCGCGTGCGAGCAGCGCGACGCCGATCACGGTCAGTACCAGCGACACGATGATCGCGGCGAGTTGCATGGGGGCTCCTCGGGCCTGCGAGGGGTTTCGTCGGGGTGACCTGTCGTTCTTCAGGCCTACCCGAAATTACTAAGCGGTAACTTATGCAGTCCGTCTGAGACTACCCCTATCTTCCGCCGCACTGTAGCCGGGTGGGCAGTGATCTGAATCGCTGAGGGTTGCCTCAGAGGAAGGCGGATCCGATCACGAACCCGACGTGCATCCCGACGCACATCCCCTCGTGTTATTCGTACCGAAATGTCATATTCCCGCCTAACTTATATCCGTGCTCTATGGGATCACCGCCGCCGCCACCGCCCTTCTCCTCACCGCCCTGCTCGCGGCCGTACTGCGGGCCCCCGCTCTGCGGCTGCGGCTGGTCGAGCGGCGCCGGCAGCGGGACGTGCCGTTGTCCGGGGGTGTGGCCGTCGTGCTCGTCACGGGGCTGGTCGGGGGAGGTGGGCAGTGGCTGGGGCTCGTGCCGCCCGGTGACGGGACGCTCGGGGTGCTGGTCGCCGCGTGCGCCGTCGCCCTGCTCGGACTCGCCGGTGACGTCTGGCGGCTGCGGCGCAAGGTGCTGGCCGCCGGTACGGGCGTGGCGGCCGCGTGTGTCGTGCCGTTCGGGGAGACGGGGGTGGGGACCGGGCTGCTGGCCGTCGGGTGGGTCGTGGCGGTGGTGGCCGGGTTCCGGGGGCTCGATCACGCCGACGGGCTGGCGGGTACGGTCGGGGTCGTCACCGCCTTCGGGGTGGCGGCCTGTGCGGCCGTCGCGATGATGGACGGGTTCGCGGGGCTGATGAGCGTGCTGGCCGCCGCGCTGACCGGCCTGCTCCTTCACAACTGGCATCCCGCGCGCGTGGCACTGGGCGGCTGCGGGTCCATGGCCGCGGGGTTCGTGATCGCCGTGGGTGCCGTGTACGCCCGGGCCGGGTTCGCGGTGGGGGAGAGCGCGGGGGTCCTGTTCGGGCTGACCGCCGTGGTGGCCGCGGACGCCGTGCTCGTGCTCGTGACGCGGAAGTCGGCGGGGCGGGGGCTCGCGCGCGGCGGGCCGGATCATCTCGCGCACCGGCTGCGGCGGCTCGGCCTGACCACGCCGGCGGCGTGTCTGCTGCTGGGGGCCGGGGCGTTGCCGGGGATCCTCGTCGGGGTACTCGCGCATGCCGGCCGGATCGGGGCCGGTGCCCTGTGGTGGGTGGCCGGAGGGGTCCTCGTCGTCGTGCTCGCCCTCTCCCGTGTCCCTGCGTACGGCCCCCGACGCAGCGTATCTGCGCAGGTCAGCGCTTCGTTGCGTGTAAGGAGCGGATAAGAGTTGAGCCCACCCGGCTCAGGTCTGTTGACCGGTGGGGAGCCGTCGTGCACACTTGAGTCCGTTCCACTCAAGTCAGCTGGAGGAATCAACCATGGCACGTGCGGTCGGCATCGACCTGGGCACGACTAACTCCGTCGTCAGCGTTCTGGAGGGCGGCGAGCCCACCGTCATCACCAACGCCGAGGGCGCCAGGACCACGCCGTCCGTCGTCGCCTTCGCCAAGAACGGTGAGGTGCTCGTCGGAGAGGTGGCCAAGCGCCAGGCGGTCACGAACGTGGACCGGACCATCCGCTCCGTGAAGCGTCACATGGGCACCGATTGGAAGATCGAGCTCGACGGGAAGCCCTTCAACCCGCAGCAGATCAGCGCCTTCGTGCTCCAGAAGCTGAAGCGGGACGCCGAGGCCTACCTGGGCGAGAAGGTGACCGACGCGGTCATCACCGTCCCGGCGTACTTCAACGACTCCGAGCGTCAGGCCACGAAGGAGGCCGGCGAGATCGCCGGTCTGAACGTGCTGCGTATCGTCAACGAGCCGACCGCGGCCGCCCTGGCGTACGGCCTCGACAAGGACGACCAGACCATCCTGGTCTTCGACCTCGGTGGCGGTACGTTCGACGTCTCGCTGCTGGAGATCGGCGACGGTGTCGTCGAGGTGAAGGCCACCAACGGTGACAACCACCTCGGTGGTGACGACTGGGACCAGCGCATCGTCGACTACCTGGTCCAGCAGTTCCAGTCCGGCCACGGCGTGGACCTGGGCAAGGACAAGATGGCCCTGCAGCGTCTGCGCGAGGCCGCCGAGAAGGCGAAGATCGAGCTGTCCTCGTCCACCGAGACCTCGATCAACCTGCCCTACATCACCGCCTCCGCCGAGGGCCCCCTGCACCTCGACGAGAAGCTCACCCGCGCCCAGTTCCAGCAGCTGACCGCGGACCTCCTGGAGCGCTGCAAGACGCCGTTCCACAACGTCATCAAGGACGCCGGCATCTCCATCAGCGAGATCGACCACGTCGTCCTGGTCGGCGGCTCCACCCGTATGCCCGCCGTCGCCGAGCTCGTCAAGGAGCTGACCGGCGGCAAGGACGCCAACAAGGGCGTCAACCCGGACGAGGTCGTCGCCATCGGCGCCGCCCTGCAGGCCGGTGTCCTCAAGGGCGAGGTCAAGGACGTCCTGCTCCTCGACGTCACCCCGCTGTCCCTCGGCATCGAGACCAAGGGCGGCATCATGACCAAGCTCATCGAGCGCAACACCACGATCCCGACCAAGCGGTCCGAGATCTTCACCACGGCCGAGGACAACCAGCCGTCCGTGCAGATCCAGGTCTACCAGGGCGAGCGCGAGATCGCGGCGTACAACAAGAAGCTCGGGATGTTCGAGCTGACCGGTCTGCCGCCGGCGCCCCGCGGCGTCCCGCAGATCGAGGTCTCCTTCGACATCGACGCCAACGGCATCATGCACGTGACCGCGAAGGACCTGGGCACGGGCAAGGAGCAGAAGATGACCGTCACCGGCGGCTCCTCGCTGCCGAAGGACGAGGTCGACCGCATGCGCCAGGAGGCCGAGCAGTACGCGGAGGAGGACCACAAGCGCCGCGAGGCCGCCGAGTCCCGCAACCAGGGCGAGCAGCTCGTCTACCAGACCGAGAAGTTCCTCAAGGACAACGAGGACAAGGTCCCGGGCGAGATCAAGACCGAGGTCGAGGAAGCCGTCGCCGAGCTGAAGGAGAAGCTCAAGGGCGAGGACTCCGCCGAGATCCGCACCGCCACCGAGAAGGTCGCGGCCGTCTCCCAGAAGCTCGGCCAGGCCATGTACGCGGACGCCAATGCGGCCCAGGCCGCCGGTGGTCCCGCGGGTGACGCCGGTGCCGCCGGTGGTGCCAAGGCCGCTGACGACGACGTCGTCGACGCCGAGATCGTCGACGAGGACCGGAAGGACGGTGCCGCGTGACGGAGGAGACCCCGGGCTTCGACGAGCAGCAGCCCGACGTCCCTTCCGGCGCCACCTCCGACGACGCCGAGCCGAAGGCCGCCTCCCCCTCCGCGGAGGAGGGGGCGGCCCCGGCCGGGGACACGGGCCAGGACGTGGCCCTGGTGGCCCAGCTGGATCAGGCCCGCTCCGCGCTCAGCGAGCGCACGGCGGACCTCCAGCGCCTCCAGGCCGAGTTCCAGAACTACCGCCGCCGGGTCGAGCGCGACCGGATCGCGGTCAAGGAGATCGCCATCGCGAACCTCCTGACCGAGCTCCTGCCCGTGCTCGACGACATCGGCCGCGCACGTGAACACGGCGAACTGGTCGGCGGCTTCAAGTCCGTCGCCGAGTCGCTGGAGAGCACCGCGGCGAAGATGGGCCTGCAGCAGTTCGGCAAGGAGGGCGAGCCCTTCGACCCGACGATCCACGAAGCCCTGATGCACAGCTACGCACCCGACGTCACCGAGACGACGTGCGTGGCGATTCTGCAGCCCGGGTACCGGATCGGCGAGCGCACCATCCGCCCCGCCCGCGTGGCGGTGGCCGAACCCCAGCCGGGGGCGCAGACGGTCAAGGCGGACGAGTCCGCCGACGCCGACGACAAGGAGAGCGGTGGCCCGGACGAGGGCTGACGTCACAGACGAAGGGAAGGAGGGGCGTCGAGGATGAGCACCAAGGACTTCATCGAGAAGGACTACTACAAGGTCCTCGGCGTCCCCAAGGACGCCACCGAGGCCGAGATCAAGAAGGCGTACCGGAAGCTCGCCCGCGAGAACCACCCGGACGCCAACAAGGGAAACGTCAAGGCGGAGGAGCGCTTCAAGGAGATCTCCGAGGCCAACGACGTCCTCGGCGATCCCAAGAAGCGCAAGGAGTACGACGACGCGCGCGCCCTGTTCGGCAACGGCGGCTTCCGCCCGGGGCCGGGCGGTGCGGGCGGCTCCTTCAACTTCGACCTGGGCGACCTCTTCGGAGGCGGCGCCCAGGGCGGCCAGGGGGCCGGCGGCTTCGGCGGCGGGCTCGGTGACGTTTTCGGGGGCCTGTTCAACCGCGGTGGCGCGGGCGGTCCGGGGACGCGTACGCACCCCCGGCGCGGCCAGGACATCGAGTCCGAGGTGACGCTCAGCTTCACCGAGGCGATCGAGGGCGCGACCGTCCCGCTGCGGATGTCCTCGCAGTCGCCCTGCAAGGCCTGTTCGGGCACCGGCGACAAGAACGGCACACCGCGGGTGTGCCCGACCTGCGTCGGCACCGGGCAGGTCGCCCGGGGCAGCGGCGGCGGTTTCTCCCTGACCGACCCCTGCCCGGACTGCAAGGGCCGCGGCCTGATCGCGGAGAACGCCTGCGAGGTCTGCAAGGGCAGCGGCCGGGCCAAGTCCTCGCGGACCATGCAGGTGCGCATCCCCGCGGGCGTCAACGACGGCCAGCGGATCCGGCTGCGCGGCAAGGGAGCACCGGGCGAGCGCGGCGGGCCGGCGGGCGACCTCTACGTGGTCGTGCACGTCGACTCCCACGCGGTGTTCGGCCGCAAGGAGGACAACCTCACGGTCACCGTCCCGGTGACCTTCGCCGAGGCGGCCCTCGGCGGTGAGGTGCGGGTGCCCACCCTGGGCGGCCCGCCCGTCACCCTGAAGCTGCCGCCGGGCACGCCCAACGGGCGCACCATGCGCGCCCGGGGCAAGGGCGCGGTCCGCAAGGACGGCACCCGCGGCGACCTCCTGGTCACCGTGGAGGTGAGTGTTCCGAAGGACCTGTCGGGGAAGGCTCGTGACGCACTCGAGGCGTACCGCGAGGCGACCGCGGGTGAGGATCCGCGGGCGGATCTGTTCCAGGCCGCGAAGGGAGCATGAGGCAGATGGACGGTCGGCGGCGCAATCCGTACGAACTGACCGAGGAAACCCCGGTCTACGTCATCTCGGTCGCGGCACAGCTGTCCGGCCTGCACCCGCAGACGCTGCGCCAGTACGACCGCCTGGGCCTGGTCTCCCCCGACCGCACCCCCGGCCGGGGCCGCCGCTACTCGGCCCGCGACATCGAACTGCTCCGCACGGTGCAGCAGTTGTCGCAGGACGAGGGCATCAACCTGGCTGGAATCAAGCGCATCATCGAACTGGAGAACCAGGTCGCCGCGCTCCAGGCCCGGGTCGCCGAGATGCAGGACGCGCTCGACGGCGCGGCCGCGGCCATGCGGCAGCGCGAGGCGGCGGTGCACGCGTCGTACCGCCGCGACCTGGTGCCGTACCAGGAGGTGCAGCAGACCAGCGCGCTGGTGGTGTGGCGGCCGAAGCGGCAGCAGCAGTCCGACTGACCCACGCGCCCGCGTGACAGCGTGTGAAAAGGGGCCGGGAGCCAACTCCCGGCCCCTTTCGCACGCCTTGACCCGATTTCGCCAGGTCTCCTGCCAATGATTGACCGGTGCAGAGCACTTGAAGGCGGTTCCGCACCGTCTTCACAACCACTGCGGAGCGTGGTGTTGTCATCTCGTTAAGTGGTTCCGCTTGACGCTGGGGGGCGCCTCCGCGTTGGCTTTTCAGTCACATGGGCCGTAAAGCTGTGCCCACGTCCGAATCACACGCGAAGTGAGCTCCCCCATGCGTCGTCGTATCTCCATATCCGTGGCCGCGGCCACGATGTCCGTCACGCTCGCCGGCTGCGGCGTGCTCAACGCGGCGGGGAGCAGTGACGACGCGAGCCCGGCCAAGGGCAACGACATCACCGTGGGGCTGCTGCTGCCCGAGACGGCGAACACGCGGTACGAGAACTTCGACTACCCGATCATCAAGACCAAGGTCGAGTCGCTCACCAACGACAAGGGCCGCGTCGAGTACGCTAACGCCGAGGCGAGCGCGGACAAGCAGGCGAGCCAGCTGCAGCAGATGATCGACGACCGGGTCGACGTGATCCTGCTGGACGCGGTCGACTCGAAGGCCATCGCGAGCGGAGTGAAGAAGGCGAAGGAGGCCGGCATCCCGGTCATCGCCTACGACCGGCTGGCCGAGGGCCCGATCGACGCGTACATCTCCTTCGACAACGAGCTGGTCGGCGAGGTCCAGGGCCGCACCCTGCTGGAGGCCATCGGCGAGAAGGCGAGCCTCTCCGACAAGATCGTCATGATGAACGGCTCGCCGACGGACCCGAACGCCAAGCAGTTCAAGGCGGGCGCGATGTCCGAGCTGAACGGCAAGGTGACGATCGCCGACTCCTTCGACACCGAGGACTGGAAGCCGGAGAACGCCCAGGCCAACATGGCCGACGCGATCCAGAAGATCGGCAAGGGCAACATCGCGGCGGTGTACTCCGCCAACGACGGCATGGCCGGCGGCATCGTCAAGGCGCTGCAGGCCGCGGGTGTGACCGAGATGCCGCCGATCACCGGCCAGGACGCGGAGCTGCCCGCGGTGCAGCGGATCATCGCCGGCCAGCAGTACATGAGCGTGTACAAGTCGTACCCGCAGGAGGCGGAGAACGCCGCGGAGATGGCCGTCGCCAAGGTCCAGGGCCGCGACATCCAGTTCGCCGCCCTCGCCCGCGACAAGGTCGACAGCCCCACCGACAAGGGCATCCCGGCGCAGCTCGTGCCCGTGGTCGCGCTCACCAAGGAGAACATCAAGGACACGGTGGTCGCGGACGACATCTACAAGCTGTCGGACATCTGCACGGCCGAGTACAAGGCGGCGTGCCGGGCCATCGGCCTGAAGTAGCCACACCACGAGCCGGGTTCACCACCCCCGGCCTCTGCCGCGACCATGCCTGCACCGGTGCGTACCGGTGGTTTCCGGTGGTCGTCGCGCGGGGAGCCGTGTTGCAGAGCACGTCGGGTCCGCGCATAGTTGCGCTGCGGAAGACGGCGGAACCGGGGGTGGGATGGGCGATGGCCGGGCACGGGGCGGATGAGCATCCCCACGGTGCCGACCGGCTGTGCGACGCCGGGGATCGCGTGTATTCCCGGGCCGTACGGCGCGGCCGGGTGCCGCGCCGGGACGCGGAACCGGTGCCCTGCCTGCTGGAACTCGCCCTGCTGCACCCCGACCCCGACGACATGGACTGGCTGGTGCCGACCTCCCCGCAGGAGGTCATGACCCGGCTGCTGCGCGGGATGTACGACGAGGTCAGCGCGAGTCAGCGGCGGATGGGCTCGGCTGTCGCGGCCGTCGAGTGGTACGCGGGACTGGGCAGCCTGGTGCGGCCGGCCGAGTCGGCGGCGTCGGCGGCGGAGGGCCCGGCCATCCGGGTCCTGGACGGACTCGCCCGCATCCAGGCGGCGATGGACGAGGCCACCCAGGCGTGCACGTCCGAGGTGCTCACGGTCCAGCCGGGCGGCATCCGCCGCGAGGCGGAATTGTCCGAGGGGCTGCACCGGGCGATGTCCCTGCGCGGCCGCGGGGTGCGGATGCGGGACCTGTACACCCATGTCGCCCGGCACGGACAGGGGCTGCTGACCTATCTGGAGCTGATGGGCGACGCGGTGGAGGCGCGCACGCTGGACGAGGTGATCGACCGGCTGATCCTCTTCGACCGGACGGTGGCGTTCATCCCCGCCAACACCGACCGCACGATGGCCCTGGAGCTACGGCACCCGGCGATCGTCGAGTACCTCGTCACGGTCTTCGAACGGCTGTGGCGTCTGGCCATCCCGCTCACGGCCCCGCTCCCCGACACGGGCATCGAGGGCATCTCCCACCGGGAGCAGTCGATCGCGGCGCTGCTGGCGGAGGGGCATCAGGACGCCGTCATCGCGGAACGGCTGGGCATCAGCGTCCGGACGTGCCGGGCGCACATCGCGCGCCTGTCGGAGACGCTGGGCGCGGCGAGCCGTACGCAGTTGGGCGTCCGCATCGCCCAGGCGGGCCTCGACGGCCCGCCCCCCTCGGCGGCCACCCCGTCCCTCAGCGTCCCCGATCAAGGATCCCGGACCGCCCGATGAGGTACCCGAGCTGCGCCCTGCTCTGACTGCCCAGCGTCGCCGCGAGTTTGGCGATGTGCACGCGCGCGGTACGGATGTTCATCCCCAGCCGGTCGGCGATGACGGCGTCGGTGTGGCCTTCGACGAGGAGGGCGGCTATGGCGTGCTGGCGGGGGGTGATGCCGTTGTGGGAGGGCTGGGGGGTGGCTTCGGGGAAGACCGGTGTGGCGAGGCGCCAGAGGCGGTCGAAGGTGGTGGCCATGTACTCGATGATGGCCGGGTGGCGGATCTCGAGCGCCACGCCGTTGCCGTCGGCGGGGATGAAGGCGACGTCCCGATCGACGATGATGAGCCGGTCGGTGATCTCGTCCAGAGCCCGCGCCTCGACGTCTCCCGAGAGCCGTTCGTGGTAGGCGACGGTCGTGGGGGAGTGCCGGAGGGTGTGCGGGTAGAGGGTGCGGATGCGGCCACCGCGGTCCAGGAGCGCCTGGTCGCGGCGGATGGCGACGGCGTAGGCCGCCGCGACCTGTTCCCGTGGAAGGCCGGTGCGCGGCTGGATGGTGAGCAGTTCCTGTGACGCGTTCGCCAAGGCCTCCGTGAGGGCCTGATTGATCCGGCCCTTTCCGTCGAGGAGCCGGAGGGCCGGGTTGGCCTCCGCGACCGCGCGGTGCCCTTCGAGGTCCATGAGCGGTTCGAACGCGGCGGTCAGCCGTTCCTCCCGTCGGCGTTCCTGCGCGATCCGTTCGCCGGAGGTCCGCAGCAGCCGGTGCAGGGCGACGGCGGGGGCGACGGGCTCCAGACGACGCAGGTCGTCGACTGCGGGACGCAGGAGGCCGAAGTCCACCAGACACGGCGCGGCTCGGGCTGCTTCAGCGGCCACATGCCCTTCGCGCAGGGCCAGTTCGTACAGTCCGGCCCCGCCGGGGCACAGTTCCTCCGCGCCGTGCTCTGGGTGTAAGACCGACGTCACTCCGGGCTTCCTCCCGTTCCGTCGTCCTGTTTCAGCATCCCGGACCGCGCGATGAGGTAACCGAGTTGCGCTCGGCTTCCGCTGCCCAGGGCCGACGCCAGCTTGGCGATATGGGCCCGGCAGGTGCGCACGTTCATGCCGAGGCGGCGGGCGATGGCCTCGTCCACGTGGCCCTCCACCAGGAGCTTGGCTATGGAGTGCTGGATCTCGGTGATGCCGTCGGACGCCACCTCGTAGGGCGCGCCGGTGCTCATCGGAACCGCGCGGTCCCACAGGTACTCGAACACCTTGATCAGGTAACGGACGAGCCCCGGATGACGCAGCTCCAGGGCGACCTGCTGGTCGTCGCGCGCAGGGATGAACGCGACGGTCTCGTCGCAGATGATCAAGCGCTCGACCAATTCGTCGATGGTGCGGTACTCGACCTTCCCGTCGGAGAGCCGGGCAACGTATGCCAGCTTCTCCGGGTTGTAGCGGGCGGTGTGCTGGTACAGGCTCCGGACCTTCACACCGCGATCGATGAGGGGCTTGTCCCGTTCCAGACTTCGCAGCAGGCTCCGTTCGGAGACACGGTCACTGGGCTGCACCGTCAGAAGTTCCGTCCGGCACTGGGTGGTGGCCAGGTTGAGGGCGGCGTTGATGCGTTCGCCGCCCTCCAGCACGGTGATGGAGTCGCTTGTGGTCGTCGACTGCAGACCCATGGCCATGAACGGCTCGAAGGTGTCCGCGAGTTGCACGGAGAGGCGCCTGCGCTCGGTGATTTCCCGCTCGAGCGGATGCAGATGCTGTGCCAGCGCGACCGCCGGAGGCACGGGGCGCAACCAGTCCTGATCGTCGGGATCGGGGTGGAGCAGAGCGAGTTCGATGAGGCAGGGAGCGGACTCCGCGTCGGTGCGCGTGACCCGTCCAGCCCGAAGAGCTGTGGTATAGAGGCGACTTCCTGCCTCGCACAGCTCGGTAATCGGGTGGGTATGCGCACCCTTAGTCCGATTAGAGCCCAAATCTCCACCCCCCAGGGTCCTGAACATGCAGGAACATGATGCATCGATTGTGTGGCCATGACGTGCCCGAATGAGCCATCGTCGTACTCGACGGGGGAAAAGGGGACCTTCAAGTGAGGACGAAGCCGACTATGCGTAACAAAATGCTTCGCTCGGTGCTTGTCGCCGCCTTCTCCGCTGTTGTAGCCCTCGGTGCACTGAGTGGCTTCTCCGATGAGGGGCGCGAGGCCCGGGCGAACACGCAGTGGCCGGCAGCAGCTGTGAGCGTCGCAGCAGCTACTGACAACACTCAGTGGCCGAGCCCTGGAGTCGACGGGGCGGGGAGCTGACCGTGACCACTCCACCCGACGACCGCTCCTTCCGCCGTGAAATGGCCACCGCCTACCGCTCCGGCTGGCACTTCATCGACCTGGTCACCGCCATCCCCCACAGTGGTGACTCGTTGATGGTGACGGTTTTCGGAGAGCCGGTGGTCGTCACGCGGGACGACGACGAGGACGTGCGGGCTTACCGGTGTCTGCGGCGGCCTCGGGGGGCGCCGCAGCCTGTCCGGTGTGCCGTACGGTACGGAATGATCTTTGTGAACCTGGACCAACGGGACCATCAGCAGGTGGAGGTCGACTCCCCTGTCCCGAGGACCATCTCTGCCACCCCCCGCAGTGCCTGACGCGATTCCCCCGTCGTAAAAGATCGCTCAGGTGCTTCCCCCCGCAGCGGCGTCACCGTGACCTGAACACGGTGACGCCGCTGCAGTTTTCGGGGACATTTCCGGGTATCGGTCCCATCCGGCGATGGCCGGATCCAGTCGATCACCGGTGTGGATTTTCACTTCTGTCCACCACGCCCCATCGCCCGCGTCAGATGGATCTCGATCACCACGCGTGAAGGATTCGGTGACGGGGTCCTGCCGTAGCGCTCCGCGTACCGCCGCTCCGCTTCGGCCACCCGGTCCGGCTCCTCGTGGACGAAGGCCCGGCCCTCCAGCGTCGCCCAGCGGCGGCCCTCCAGCTGGCAGACGGCGACGGCCGCCCCCTGCTCCCCGGCGGCCCGCACGTACCGCACCTTCGCGCTGCCCCGGTTGGTGATCACCCGAGCCAGACGGGCCTCGGGATCGTATGTGACCCCGACGGGTACCAGGTGCGGAGTGCCGTCCGGGCGGGGAGTCGTCAGGGTGCACAGGTGCCGCTCCCGCCAGAAGCCGAGAAACGACGGGTCCGGAGCGCCGGGGTCCACGGAGTACTTGGTCGCCATGCCCGGAACTTAGACCCCCGAGCCTCCACGAACCGTCCTTGAGTGCACTAGACTCAACTTTGTGCAAGCCGTTCGGGTCAGTGCAAGGAGGAGAACGCGAACGTGGACGCCGAGCTGACCAACCGGAGCCGGGACGCGATCAACGCTGCCAGCAACCGGGCCGTGACCGAGGGGCACCCCGACCTCACCCCTGCCCACCTGCTGCTCGCGCTGCTCCAGGGACAGGACAACGAGAACATCACCGACCTGCTCGCCGCGGTCGACGCCGACCAGGCCGCCGTGCGCGCCGGCGCCGAGCGCGTGCTCGCCGGGCTGCCGAGCGTGACCGGGTCGACCGTCGCGCCGCCCCAGCCCAACCGCGAGATGCTGGCCGTCGTCGCCGACGCCCAGGCCCGCGCCAAGGACCTGGGCGACGAGTACCTCTCCACCGAGCACCTCCTCATCGCCCTCGCCGCGAAGGGCGGCGCGGCCGGCGAGGTGCTGTCCCAGCAGGGGGCCGACGCCAGGAAGCTCCAAGCCGCTTTCCAGAAGACACGAGGGCAACGACGCGTGACCACGGCCGACCCCGAAGGGCAGTACAAGGCGCTGGAGAAGTTCGGGACCGACTTCACCGCCGCCGCGCGGGAAGGACGGCTCGACCCCGTCATCGGGCGGGACCAGGAGATCCGGCGGGTCGTGCAGGTGCTGTCCCGGCGGACCAAGAACAACCCCGTCCTCATCGGCGAGCCCGGCGTCGGAAAGACCGCCGTCGTCGAGGGGCTCGCCCAGCGGATCGTCAAGGGCGACGTGCCCGAGTCGCTGAAGGACAAGCGGCTCGTCGCGCTCGACCTGGGCGCCATGGTCGCGGGTGCCAAGTACCGGGGTGAGTTCGAGGAGCGCCTGAAGACCGTCCTGGCCGAGATCAAGGACTCCGACGGGCAGATCATCACCTTCATCGACGAGCTGCACACCGTCGTCGGGGCCGGCGCGGGCGGCGACTCCGCCATGGACGCCGGCAACATGCTGAAGCCCATGCTGGCCCGCGGCGAGCTGCGCATGGTCGGTGCCACGACCCTCGACGAGTACCGCGAGCGCATCGAGAAGGACCCCGCCCTGGAGCGCCGCTTCCAGCAGGTGCTGGTCGCCGAGCCGTCCGTCGAGGACTCCATCGCGATCCTGCGCGGACTCAAGGGCCGCTACGAGGCCCACCACAAGGTGCAGATCGCCGACAGCGCGCTGGTCGCCGCCGCCTCGCTCTCCGACCGGTACATCACCTCCCGCTTCCTGCCCGACAAGGCCATCGACCTCGTCGACGAGGCCGCCTCCCGCCTGCGCATGGAGATCGACTCCTCGCCCGTCGAGATCGACGAACTCCAGCGCGCCGTCGACCGGCTGAAGATGGAGGAGCTGGCGATCGGCAAGGAGACCGACGCCGCCTCCCGCGAGCGGCTGGAGAAGCTGCGCCGCGACCTCGCCGACAAGGAGGAGGAGTTGCGCGGCCTCACCGCCCGCTGGGAGAAGGAGAAGCAGTCCCTCAACCGCGTCGGTGAACTGAAGGAACGCCTCGACGAGGTGCGCGGCCAGGCCGAACGCGCCCAGCGCGACGGCGACTTCGACACCGCCTCCAAGCTGCTCTACGGCGAGATCCCGGCCCTGGAGAAGGAGTTGGAGGCCGCCTCCGAGGCCGAGGAGGCGTTGACATCTTCCGCCTCCGGCGGGGGCGCCAAGGACACCATGGTCAAGGAGGAGGTCGGCGCCGACGACATCGCCGACGTCGTCGCCTCCTGGACCGGCATCCCGGCCGGGCGCCTGCTGGAGGGTGAGACGCAGAAGCTGCTGCGCATGGAGGACGAGCTGGGCAAGCGGCTCATCGGCCAGACCGAGGCCGTGCGGGCGGTGTCCGACGCCGTACGCCGCAGCCGCGCCGGCATCGCCGACCCCGACCGGCCCACCGGGTCCTTCCTCTTCCTCGGCCCGACCGGCGTCGGCAAGACCGAACTGGCCAAGGCGCTCGCCGACTTCCTCTTCGACGACGAGCGGGCGATGGTCCGCATCGACATGTCGGAGTACAGCGAGAAGCACAGCGTGGCCCGCCTGGTCGGCGCCCCGCCCGGGTACGTCGGCTACGAGGAGGGCGGCCAGCTCACCGAGGCCGTGCGCCGCCGTCCGTACTCCGTCGTCCTGCTGGACGAGGTGGAGAAGGCCCACCCGGAGGTCTTCGACATCCTGCTCCAGGTGCTGGACGACGGGCGTCTGACGGACGGCCAGGGCCGTACGGTCGACTTCCGCAACACCATCCTCGTGCTGACGTCGAACCTCGGCAGCCAGTTCCTCGTCGACCCGGTCACCAGCGAGCAGGAGAAGAAGGAGCAGGTGCTGGAGGTGGTGCGCAGCTCCTTCAAGCCGGAGTTCCTCAACCGCCTCGACGACCTGGTCGTCTTCTCGGCGCTGACCAAGCCCGAGCTGGAGCGCATCGCCAAGCTCCAGCTGGACCGCCTGGCCAAGCGGCTCGCCGAGCGGCGGCTCACCCTGGACATCACGCCGGATGCCCTGGCGTGGCTCGCGGAGGAGGGCATGGACCCGGCGTACGGCGCGCGGCCGCTGCGGCGGCTCGTCCAGTCGGCCATCGGCGACCGGCTCGCCAAGGAGATCCTGTCCGGAGAGATCAAGGACGGCGACACGGTCCGGGTGGACCGCTTCGAGGACGGGCTCCTGGTGGGCCCGGCCACGGGCAAGACGCTGTAGGACCGTCGCCGGTCACATCGTGAACGCCGAGAAGCGCACCCGTGCCGTCTCGGCGTTCTCGTACTCCACCCTCACCTGCACCACGTGCGCCTCCGCCGTGCCGGGGAGGCCGTCCTCGTGGGTCACGTCGAGGCAGAGCGCCCCGCAGACACCGCCGCCGGTGCGGGGCTCCGGAGCGTTGGGGTACGTCTCGCGCAGCCAGTCGCGGACGTCCTCGCGGGGCATCCGCAGCACCGCCGAGTACGACGTGTCGATGCCCCGCTGCACGGTGCAGTCGTGCGCGCGGGCGTTCGCGGGGCGCTCGGCGGCGCCGAAGGCCAGGGCCTCGGTGCAGGGGACCGACGCCGCCGCCCCCGCCCGGCCGTCGCCGCCGGTCCCGTCGTCGTCCGACCAGGCCCACAGGAACAGGCCGATGATCAGGACGCCGAGCACCACCACCGGCAGCGCCAGGAACGGCAGGACGATGCCCCACCGGGTATGCCCTCTGTCCGCTTCCCGCATGTGCACAGCCCTCTCCGTCGGCTGCTCAGGAGGACGGTTGTGGGCACCCGGAGGTTGCGGCTGACCGGATCGTGTCAGCCGTGGGCTGACAGGGCCTGTCGGGGCTTGCCACCCCCCTCCCCGCATGGGGGAGGATGGCGGAATCCGTACGAAGGGAAATTCACGGTGACCATCGACCCGTCCTCGATTCCGAACTTCGGGGGCCAGCCCGAGCCGCAGCCCGGCGGCCCGGCCGGCCCCGTCGTCCCGGATCAGGACCTCGTGAAGCAGCTCCTCGACCAGATGGAGCTCAAGTACGTCGTCGACGACGAGGGTGACCTCGCGGCGCCGTGGGAGCAGTTCCGCACCTACTTCATGTTCCGTGGAGAGGGAGACCAGCAGGTCTTCTCCGTGCGGACGTTCTACGACCGGCCCCACGAGATCGAGGCCAAGCCGCAGATCCTGGAGTCGATCGACGACTGGAACCGCCGGACCCTGTGGCCGAAGGTCTACAGCCACACCCACGACGACGGCACGGTCCGCCTCATCGGCGAGGCCCAGATGCTGATCGGCATGGGCGTCAGCCTGGAGCACTTCGTCTCCTCGACGGTCAGCTGGGTGCGCGCGGCGATCGAGTTCGACAAGTGGCTCGTCGAGCAGCTCGGTATTGAAGAGGAGATCAACGAAGCGGAGAAGCCCGAGGACGAGGAGTAGACCCTCAGCCGGCCCCGCAGCGGCGCGTCGGCGCGTACGAGCAGGTACGCGCTGTACGCGCCGTACGCCTTTTCGGGTGCCGCCGCCTCCCTCGGACGCCGCTGCCTCCCCTCGCTCGCCGAGGGGGCGGATCAGATCTCAAGACGCAGCTCCGCCCATACCGTCTTGCCCACCGGGCTGCGAGGCGTCGACCCCCAGCGCTCGGCCATGACGTCCACCAGGAGCAGCCCCCGGCCGGACTCGCCATCGGGAGACGACGCGGGCGCGGCCGTAGGGAGCCGCTTCGCGGAGGCGGCGTCCGCGACCTCCACACGCAGCACGCCCGCGGCCCGGTCCAGGGCGAGCAGGAGACCGAACTCCCGGCCGGGGATCCGACCGTGCTGGACGGCGTTCGCCGCGAGTTCGCCGACGACGAGGGCGACCGCGCAGGAGACGTCCGAAGCCGGCGGGTGGCCCCGTTCCCCCATCCACCGGACGGCGTGACGCCGGGCGAGCCGCGCACCGCGCGGGGAGGAGGGGAACTGCAGCGTGAGCGACCGGAGTTCACGCTGCGGCATGTCTCCCGGGGTGGCGGTTTCTGTCAGCACGGCCTGTCCGTCCCTTTCCCTCGGCTCGAAGCGCTCCGTTGCGCACACGAGTCATCACCTTCCGTGCTCAAGAGTCGGTCGATCGTCCTACGCTCGACAGGGGGCGCAGCCTTACTTGTGAGGCCGTGAGGAACGGAAGTGATGCCTTGGCCAACGGAATTGACCCCAGTGCGTCGATGGCCGCGCTGTTCGGTGCGCGGGTGCGCGGGTGCGCAGGCTTCGGGCGGCGGCGGGGCTGACGCAGGCCGAGCTGGGCGACCGGACGCATGTCGTGAGCACGCGGATCACGCAGATCGAGCGCGCGTCCGGAGCGAAGCCGACGCTGGAGCTGGCGCGTGCGCTGGACGCGGCACTCGGTGCGGAGGATCTGCTGGTGGAGCTGTGGCCGTATGTGTACCGGGAGGCGTTTCCGGACTGGTCGCGGAGGTTCATGGAGTACGCGGAGCGGGCGGTGGCGGTCCGGCAGTATGCGGCTCATGTGGTGCCCGGCTTGTTGCAGACGGAGGACTACGCGCGTGCGGTGCTGAGAGTCGGTCGGACGCTCGGCAGCGAAGAGCAGTTGGAAGAACGGGTCACCTTTCGTCTGCCCCCGCTCATGTCTCTGGACATGATCCGATCCGTGAGGGAGGACAACCACCGTGGAGCGAAGGTCCCGTCCCGATCTGAACGGCGCCGCCTGGCGCAAGAGCAGCTACAGCAATCAAGAGGGGGGCGACTGCGTGGAGGTGGCCGACGGGTTCCAAGGGGTCGTCGTCCCGGTCCGTGACAGCAAGGCCCCACAGGGCCCGGCGCTGTGCTTCGAAGCCGCGTCCTGGGCAGCCTTCATAGCCGAGTTGAAGGCCGGGCACCACCGCCCCTGAGGCGGCCTTCGGACTCACCGGGCCCTTGTCCGCGAGGGTCCGGTAGACCACTGACCTCCTGAAAGAACCGGGGAAAGAACTACCCGCCCACCCACCCTCCCCGCGCCGGAAGGCGCGCGTCACCCGTCCGAGTGACCGGCTTGCGGGGGCGGGTAACGGGCCGTTACGTTCGCCGCGACAACCGCAAACAGATACGGCCCCCGGCCGGGACGGCAATCCCGAACGAGGGCCTGACCGATCAGGAAGAGACACCTTCCCGATGGCTGACCCGCAGTCTAACGCGCGCCTGCGCGCCGACGCCGGAGCTCCGACTACCGGCGTGATCCACGTACGCACCCGCCTCACCGCCGACTTCACGGTGATCTCCAACGCCCTCGCCCAGCGGCGGGGCAGCGCGGTCACGGTCGGCGTCGCGGCGTACATCGCCTCGATGCCCGATGGCTCCCCCGTGACCATCACCGCTCTGTGCGAGCACTTCAGCGAGGGCGAGATCCTCATCTCGCGAGCGCTCAGAGAACTCGAATCGGCCGGATACCTGGAACGCCGCCGCGAACGGACGCCCACCGGGCAGGTACGCACCCGCACGTACTTCTACGACGTACCGCGCGGCGAGGGCCCGGACGACCCGCCCGAGCCGCCGAAGCCCCGGCCAAGGAAGCGGCCCACTGTCCTGGAAACCCGACGGGAGACGGCGCCCGCTTCCGCTCCCGGTCCCGCTTCCGCTCCCGCTCCCGCTCCCGCTCCCGCTCCCGGTCCCGAGGAGCCCAGCAGTCCGGCGTCCGCACTAGCCGACGCCGACCCCGACGCGGTCGCCGTACTGACCGCCCTGCGCCGGGTCGACCCCCGCCTGGTCCTGTCCGCGCAGGAGGCCACCCGACTGGCACCGGCCGTAGCCGAGTGGCTGGCGGCCGGTGTCGGGCCGCGGGAGATCACGGAACTGCTGACCGTACGGCTCCCCGACCGTTTCAGGGCCCGCCCGGCAGGCGTCCTGGCCTTCCGCCTCCGGGAAACCCCGCTGCCGTTGCCCTCCCCGGCACCGCTCCCGCCGAGCGTGGAGCGCCCGGCCGTACTGCCCTTCCAGACCTGCGACGGCTGCGAGCGCGCCTTCCGCGCCCCGGAGCCCGGACACTGCCGGACCTGCCGGGACCGACTCGCCGGGGAATGTCTGCGTGTGGCGGGCTGAGCCGGTGGGGCTCATGGATGAGTACTCGAGTGACCCCCGAGACCTGAACCCCGGCGTGCCTAGAGCGCCGCGCTGAGTCGCTTCGCCGCCTCCTCCAGCACCCCCGTCCGCTTGCAGAACGCCAACCTGCTCCGGGGCCCCCGGTGATCCAGCCGGCACCTCGTTGGCCTACCTATTGTTGGCGGCGCGACAGGCCCCCTGCGGATCTCCGGCATCGTCGGTGAGCCGGCCGCACAAGCCGTCCGGACCGGTCTTCCGGCCGTATCGTCGGGCTCGGCGACGCGGCACTGTCCGTCGTATCCTGACCACACACGGAAGGAGCCGTTGATGAGCGTCGACGTGATCGTGCACACCGAGTTCCCCAAGGGGTACACGGTCCTGTTCGGGGCCGACGGAAAGGTGATCATGACCCCGCAGAGCGTCGAGCACTCCAGCACGATCAAGTCGATGCAGTTCGACACCATCGTGTCCCTCGGGCGCCATGCGAAGACCGTCTCCGACGTCTACATCGACTTCCCCGCCGACGAGCACTCCGCTCCCGATCTGGCGATCCTGCGCGAGGACGCCCGCCGGGAGGGCAGGCGCTACAGCTTCGAGGACGTCCTGCTGATCTCCGAGGTCGTCTCGACCTCCTCCGCACGCAAGGACTACGACGACTGCACCGCGAAGTACGGCCGCTACGGCATCCCGATCTACCTGGTCGTGGACCCCTACGCCCAGGAAGTCGTCCTTCACACCCAGCCGACCGCCACCGGTTACATCGCCGCACACACCCACAAGTACGGCACGGGCAAGCTCCCCATCCCCCTGGCCGACGGCCGCACCTTCACCCTCGACCTCGACGAACTCCCGCGCCCGGAGCCCGAGGCGGACGCCCGCTGACGAGGCACTCCCCGCCAGCCAAGACCGTGCCGTCGGCACCGCCGTCGCCGGACCTGGTCGTTCCTGGGCGGGGCAGAGGGCTGGGATGGCC
The DNA here is from genome assembly GCF_040706515.1 of Streptomyces sp. NPDC047880. Classification (NCBI taxonomy): domain Bacteria; kingdom Bacillati; phylum Actinomycetota; class Actinomycetes; order Kitasatosporales; family Streptomycetaceae; genus Streptomyces; species Streptomyces sp. NPDC047880. The sequence goes on from NZ_JBEZOK010000001.1 coordinate 176,441, forward strand.
CGGCCTTTCGTCGAGCGGGATCGGCCACGGAGTGTGCCGTTCTGTGTCGTGAGTCCGTAGGGCGAAGTCCGCTTCGGCGCACGGAAGTTCAAGGCCTCGTTCTGCTGCGGGTGACAACCAGCACGTACTGCCTTTGAGATAGTCGGCCGCTCACGGAGCTTCCCGGGGAGGAACGCGGCGATGCCCCGGGCACACTGCGCACGCTCCTGCGCTATCTGCACGCCGCGCAGTTGGCGGACCCGCGCGGCCCCTCACTCCAGGATTCCCTTGCGGCGGTCGACAGTGTTGCGGACCAGCATCTGGCGGCGATGACGGACCGCACTGGCTGGGGTTTGGCGAAGTTCTGGGCGATGACGGCCGCGGAGCAGGGCGTGGACGTCCACGACCGGGCGGCGTTTCAGCGCTTCGCGGACCGGGCGCAGCGTGGGGAGGAGGTCGGGGACGCCGCCCTTGCCGACCGGCTGCGGATCGCCATCGGTGGGCGGGGCGCCTTCCGGCGCTTCAAGGACGTCCTCGCTGGTGACGAGCGCTCCTGGAGCCGGTACCACCGGTTCCGCGATGAGCGACAGCGCGGCCGGGCCCGCGCCTGGCTGGCCGAGGAGGGCTACTGCCCGCACATCACCTTCTTCGTGGAGCCCAGCTCGGGTTCGTGTCCTTCAGGGCCGGTATGACTCTTTGCTGCCTCTGTCCCGCATGATCCGGGGTCGCTGTCACTGGCCTGGCGGCGCCGGTTGATCGCTGATGGAAGCGTGTCCGCCGACAGGCGGGCTGCGTGATATGGCTGCCGATCACCGGTGTCCCGGTCGACCAGGCGGCAGTCGAGTGCGGGTGCGCGGCGGATCGGAGCAGCCAGGCCGTGTGGCCGGTACATATGCTGGTACGTCTGTGGCTGTTCAGGCGGCCAGTGTCTTGAGCCGGGCGGCCGCCTCCTCCAGCACCTCCGTCCGCTTGCAGAAGGCGAACCGCACGAAGGGCGCGCCCTGCTCGCGGTGGTCGTAGAACACGGCGTTCGGGATGGCGACCACGCCCGCGCGCTCCGGCAGCGCGCGGCAGAAGGCGAAACCGTCGCTCTCGCCGAGGGGCCGGATGTCGGTGGTGATGAAGTACGTGCCGGCCGGGGGGAAGACCTTGAAGCCCGCCCGCTCAAGGCCGCCCGCGAGTAGATCCCGCTTGGCCAGCATGTCCGCGCGGAAGTCCGCGAAGTATGAGTCGGGCAGGCGCAGGGCCTCGGCCACGGCGTACTGGAAGGGCCCGGACGCGACGTACGTCAGGTACTGCTTCGCCGAACGCACCGCCGTGACCAGCTCCGGGGCCCCCGTGATCCAGCCGACCTTCCAGCCGGTGAACGAGAACGTCTTGCCGCTGCTGGAGATGGTGACCGTACGCTCGCGCATCCCCGGGAACGTCGCCAGCGGCACGTGCTCGGCGTCGTCGAAGACCAGGTGCTCGTACACCTCGTCCGTCACCACCAGCAGGTCCCGCTCCACCGCCAGCTCGGCGATCGCGGCCAGCTCCTCGCGGGTGAGGACCGTCCCGGTCGGGTTGTGCGGGGTGTTGATCAGCAGCAGCCGGGTCCGGTCGGTGACGGCGTCGCGCAGCTCGTCGAGGTCGAGACGGAAACGGCCCTCCTCGACGTCCGCGCGCAGCGTGACCGGCACCCGGCGGCCGCCCGCCATCGCGATGCACGCGGCGTAGGAGTCGTAGTACGGCTCGAAGGCGATCACCTCGTCGCCGGGCTCCACCAGGGCCAGCAGGGCGGCGGCGATGGCCTCCGTGGCTCCCGCGGTGACCAGGACCTCCGTGTCGGGGTCGTAGGCCAGGCCGTAGCGGCGCTGCTGGTGGGCGGTGACGGCGGTGCGCAGCTCGGGCACGCCGGGGCCCGGCGGGTACTGGTTGCCGCGGCCGTCCCGCAGGGCCCGTACGGCGGCCTCCCGGATCTCCTCGGGGCCGTCGGTGTCGGGGAAGCCCTGCCCGAGGTTGATGGCGCCGGTGCTCAGGGCCAGGGCGGACATCTCGGCGAAGATCGTCGTCCCGAACTCGGCGAGCCGACGGTTCAGGAGGGGGCGCGCGCTGGAGGTCATGCCGGCCATCCTCCGCCGAAGCTCTGGAGTTCCTCAACTCTGTGTTGGGCCGGGAGCGGGGAGGGCATCACCGCTTCACGCAAGAGCGAGGCGCCCACGGGGGGCCGCTTCGGGGGACATGGAAGGAGGGTGACGCCATGATCGTCGGCATCATCCTGGCGGTGGTCGGAGTCGTCCTGATCGGGGCGCTGGTTTCCAAGGCCCGCAGGGGCGGTTCCCGGCGGACCACGCGTCGCGGGGCGTGGGCGTCCACCGGTTCGAGCGGCAGCAGCAGCCACAACAGCTGGTGGGCGGGCGGGGGAGACTCCGGCTCGTCCGACGGGGGCGGCGGACACCACGGGGGTCACTCCTGCGGTGGCAGCTCGTCCTGCGGAGGCGGGTCGTCCTGCGGGGGCGGCGGCGGTGGCTGCGGCGGCGGGGGCAGCTGACTGACGTCGGTGTCCTCGCGCGGGGCAGCCGCATCCACACATGCGGCCTCCCCACGACGGCGGCAGCGGCGTCCACCGAACGCGGCGTCCGCGCGACGGGGAGCCGCAATCACCGAACGCGGGGTCCGCACCTGGGCGGGCCCCGCGTCGTCGTGTCGTGCGGCATGCGATCTGGGCGGGCCCGCGTCCTCGTGCGGCATGCGCCTGTGGGAGGCCTGCGATGTTGTGCCCGGTGCCCGGTGCCCGGTGCCCGGTGCCCGGTGCCCGGTGCCCGGTGCCCGGTGCCCGGTGCCCGGTGCCCGGAGCCCGGAGCCCGGAGCCCGGGGTCTCGAGCCCGGGGCCTGGAGCCCGGGGCCTGAGGCCTGGGGCCCGGACGGGCGATGCTTCGAATGTCCGTCGGGTGTCTTCGCGCGGCCGGCGGTGACGTCCCATGTCTGTAGGACAACTCCCGTCGATCAGGAGACCGCTTCCGCAACAGCGCGGGCCGGGCGGTCGTTTGCGGGTTTCGCCGGAAACGCGGCCGCCCCTCCGCCCCGGTTGTGAGTGCGCGGCACGGCGCATCGGCGCACGCCTCCCCGGCAGCGGCGCACGCCGTGGTTGAACAGTTGAGCTGTGGAGCCCTCTGATGGATGGAAACCCAGCGTGCTTGGGTAAAAACGCTATGGCGGTGCCACCGTTCATGATTCCCTCTAAGTCACCGACGCAGCCCCGCGGACACCTCTCCCGAACCGGCCGACCGGGCTGACCCCGGGCCGACATCCCCCGGTGCCACCGGGGCGCAGCGGACCCCTCTCACTCTCCATGTGTGCTTGCGGAGCCGATCCATGCTCACGACCCTGAACACCTCCTACACCGACACCCGTGCAACCGATCTCGCGTGGGCCCTGGGGCGCGAGCCGCTTCCCGCACTGGCCGTGCTCGACCTCGAACTGGCGGGCACCAAACTGCAGTTGCGGCTCCTCGGCGCGTCCCACCAGGTCCTCTTGGAGGAGGAGCGGGGCATCTGCTCGGAGACGGTGGCGTGCATCGCGGGCAGCAGCACTCCGCTTCCGCTCGGCGTCGCCAAGCGGGTGGACGACTGGGAGTACGAGTTCGCGGCCCGCGTCGAGGTCCTCTCGCCCGGCTCCTTCGCGGGCCGCGCCCAGGAGTTGCTGGCCCTTGTCTCCGACCATCCGCACGGCCTCGTCGGCGTCTTCCCCGGCAGCCCGTACGCCTTCACGGCCCTGCTCGCCCAGTACCACGAGGGCCAGGTGCACTGGCGGACGTGGCACGCCTACCCGCAGGACGGGCAGTTGGTGGCGACCCGCACGAGGGTGGGCGTGCGCGTGCCGACGGCGGTCCTCGCCAACTGACGCCCGGGGAAAGGCCGTCGGTCCCGCCCCTCGGAGCCGCACGGGCCGAACCTCATCCCGTACCGATGTCCGTCCCCGGTAAACCAGCACCACACGTGTGGGTGACGAATCGCAGTCGAGACGTGACGTAACGTCGCAGCGTGATCGAGCCGCACGCGCCCGCCCCGCCAGGTTGCCCGCCGCTCTGGAGCGCCCCGGGCGGCCCGGCCGGCCCGGCGCGACTGCCCGTACGGCCCGGCACCGGGCGGTTCCTGGTCCTCGCGTGCGTGTTCGTCTGCGCGGCCTGCGGACTCGTGTACGAGCTGGAACTCGTCGCGCTCGCCTCGTACTTGATGGGTGACTCCGTCACCCAGGCGTCCGTCGTGCTGTCCGTCATGGTCTTCGCGATGGGCATCGGCTCCCTCGCGGCGAAGCGGCTGCGCCCGCTCGCCGCGGCCGGCTTCGGTGCTGTCGAGGCCATCCTCGCGCTCGTCGGCGGATGCAGTGCGATGGCCCTGTACGCGGTGTTCGCCTGGACCGGCGACTGGGGCGGGATGTGGGCCAACGGGCCGCGTTGCCTGCTGGTCGCCTTCTCCCTGGCCACGGGGCTGCTCATCGGCGCCGAAGTGCCGCTGCTGATGGAGCTGATCCAGCGCATCCGCCGCCAGGATGCGGGCGGCGCGGTGGCCGACCTGTCCGCCGCCGACTACGTCGGTGCCCTCGTCGGCGGCCTCGCCTTTCCCTTCCTCCTGCTGCCGTTCCTGGGGCAGTTGACCGGCGCGCTGCTCACCGGCGCGGTCAACGCGGTCGTCGGCGGTGCGCTGGTGCTCGGGCTCTTCCGCCGGGACCTGACCCGGCGGGCCCGGTGGCTGCTGCTGGTCGGCAACGTCCTCGTGCTCGCCGTCCTCGCCTCGGCCGCCGTCCTCGTCGACGACTTCGAACGGGCCGCGCGGCAGGCGGTGTACGGCGACGACGTCCGCGTGGCGCTCCGGACCGGAGTGCAGGAGGTCGTCCTCACCGGCGGCACGCACGGGCGGCCCCTCGACCTGTTCCTCGACGGCCGGCTGCGGGTCAGCGGACGCGACGAGCCGCGCTACCACGAGGCCCTCGTCCACCCCGCGATGAACGGGCCGCACGCGCGCGTGCTGATCCTCGGCGGCGGCAACGGCCTGGCCGTCCGCGAGGTGCTGCGCCACCGCGGAGTGGACCGGATCGACGTCGTCGAACTCGACCCGGAGGTGATCCGCCTGGCCCGCACCGACCCGGCCCTGTCCGCGCTCAACCGGCACGCCTTCGGTGACCCGCGCGTGCACGTGACGACCGACGACGCCTTCGGCTGGCTGCGCGGAGCGGACCCGGCGGCGTACGACGTGGTCGTCTCGGACCTGCCGGACCCCGGGATCACGGCGAGCACGAAGCTGTACTCGCAGGAGTTCTACGGCCTCGCGCGGCGTGTGCTGGCCCCCGGCGGCCGGCTCGTGGTGCACGCCGGGCCGGTCGCGTCCGGCCCCCGGGTGTACTGGACGGTCGAGGCGACCCTGCGCGCGGCCGGTCTGCGCACCGCCCCGTACGGCACCGGCGGCCGCCGTCCCGGATTCACCGCCGGGCCCGACCGCACCCCCGCCGACCGCTCCCGTGCACCCCGCGACTGGGGTTTCGTGCTGGCCGCGCGCAGCGAACCGCGGCTGCGGCTCGACCCGGACGGCCCACGGCCCCGGGCCCTCACGCAGGCGTCCCTGGCCGCGGGGGAACGGGCGGCGCGCGGCACGCGGATCGAGGGACTGCCGGCGTCGACGCTGGTGCATCCGCGCTACTGACGGGGGGCCGCGCTACTGACGGGTGTGTCCGCGCGATAGGCCTGTGGATCCGCGCGACTGGCCTGTGGATCCGCGCGATCGATCCGTGGATTTGTGCCGCTGACGGGCGTTCCCGCGCCCCTGACGGGTGCACCCGCGCCCACCAGGGGGCGGCGGACCCCGTCCGCGGGTCGCGGAGGATACGCCTGCTGGGGGTGGATCGGGGGCGAATCCCTCGGGCGAGGGTGCGTTTCGGGCTGTGCTGGGTAGAGTCCGTCGACATGGAGCACGAGGTGTTCGTTCCGGTTCCGGCCGAGCGGCTGAGGGAGGTGCTGGACGACCCCGCGCGGGTCGCCCGGGCCGTTCCGGGGCTCCAGCAGGACGCCGGCGCCGAGCCCGTCACCGGGCGGCTGAAGATCCGGGTCGGCAGTCACTCCATCACCTACCGGGGTGCCGTACGGGTGTCCCGGCGCGATGAGGCGTACGCCGTCGAGGGCGAGGCCGAGGAGTCGCGCGGCAGCGGCTCGGTCAAGATCGCCCTGCGGATCGCCCTGCGCGAGGCGGAGGACGGCTGCACCGTCGTGTACGAAGGCACGGCCACGGCGGACGGACGGATCAAGGAGCTCCCGCCGGACGCGGTGGAGGGCGCGGTCACCCGGCTGCTGAACCGTTTCGCGGAGCACCTGGCCACGGCGGCGCAGACCACCACCCCCCTCGCCACACAGGACTTCGAACCGCGCGCGACGACCGACCACGAGACGACGCCCGACGCGGACGACGAGGCACCACCACCGCCGGCCGCCGACGGCAAGACGGGTGCGACCGACGGCAAGACGGGTGCGTCCGACGAGAAGGCCACCTCCGACCCCGGTCTCACCGAGGAGCCCCCGGCCCCCGAGCGGCCCTCCGCCTTCGGCGCCGACGTCCCGCTCTCCCCTCCAGGACCCGCGGACGACGAGAGTGACGAGAACGACGAGGAGATCGCCGAGGCGGCGCACGCGCGCCGCACCATGATCGGACGCAGCGCCGAGGAGGTGGACCACGCCCCTCCGCGCGGCCGGTACGCCCCCGTGCCCGCGCCGCAGACCGTGACGGCCCCGGCCCCGCTGCGCTGGGCGGCCCCCGCGGCGGCCCTGGCCCTGGCGTCGGCCATCGTGGCGGTCCGGGCCCTGCGCAGACGCCGCTGAACCGCGTGGCGGCCGGGCGGCAACGCCCCTGCCCCGGGCCCATCCGGCCGCAGCGACCCGTCACCGGTGAGGCCCTCTTGATCGCCGCAGTAGGGTCGTCCCGTGAGTGACCGAGACATCACGCTGACCGCGGGTGACGCGGAGGTGACCGTGCAGCCGGGCAACGGCGGCCGGGTCGGAGGACTGCGGATCGGCGGCGTCGAACTGCTGCGCCAGGGCGAGCGCTTCGGCTGCTTCCCGATGGTGCCCTGGTGCGGCCGGATCCGGGACGGGCGGTTCCTGGACGGCGCCGAGGTGCGGCAGATGCCCCTCAACGCCCCGCCGCACGCCATCCACGGCACCGTCCGCGACCACGCCTGGCGCACCGCCCGCACGAGCACGGACGAGGCCGTCCTCACGTACGAGCTGGTCGACCCCTGGCCCTACCCGGGCCTCGTCACCCAGATCGTCGCCCTCACCGAGGACGCGGTGACGCTGACCATGTCCGTCGAGACGTACGAGTCGTCCTTCCCGGCCCAGATCGGCTGGCACCCCTGGTTCAACCGGAACCTCGGCGGCGAGGACGTCACCCTCGACTTCGCCCCGGCCTGGCAGGAGGAGCGCGGCGCGGACCACCTGCCCACCGGCAACCGCCTCGACCCCAAGCCCGGCCCCTGGGACGACTGCTTCGGCATGCCCGGCGGCGTCGAGGCGACCCTGACCTGGCCCGGGCAGCTGGAGCTGAAGGTGACCAGCCGCGAGGAGTGGGTCGTCGTCTACGACGAGCAGCGGGAGGCCGTGTGCGTGGAGCCGCAGACCGGCCCGCCCAACGGCCTCAACACCCTGCCGCGCCTGGTCACGCCCCTGGAGCCGCTGGAGGCCACCACGACCTGGAGCTGGCGCCGCCTCTAAGCTGGGCGCCATGACGGACACACGCGGCGCGCTGCTGCAGCAGATCAAGGACAAGGCCGTGGTGCACGGCAAGGTGACCCTGTCGTCGGGTCTCGAGGCCGATTACTACGTCGATCTCCGGCGCATCACGCTCGACGGCGAGGCAGCCCCGCTGGTCGGCCAGGTGCTGCTCGACCTGACCGGGGAACTGGAGTTCGACGCGGTCGGGGGCCTGACCATGGGCGCCGACCCGGTCGCCGCCGCCATGCTGCACGCGGCCGCCGCGCGCGGCAGGCGCCTGGACGCCTTCGTCGTGCGCAAGGCCGCGAAGGCCCACGGCCTGCAGCGGCGCGTCGAGGGCCCGGACATCGCGGGCCGCCGCGTGCTGGTCGTCGAGGACACCTCCACCACCGGCGGCTCCCCGCTCACCGCCGTCGAGGCCGTGCGCGAGGCCGGGGCCGAGGTCGTCGCCGTCGCGACCATCGTCGACCGGGCGACCGGCGCCGCCGAGAAGATCCAGGAGGGCGCCGGGGTGCCGTATCTCTTCGCCTTCTCGAAGGACGAGCTGGGCCTCGACTGACCAGGGCGTGGACGGTGGCCTGGACCTTCCGGCCAAGTCTGGAAAGATGGGGCCGACGATGACGTCGCACCCCAAGGTCTAGGTCAGGGCCGTAGACAAAGCAGTACGTCAACCCGCAGATACAAGGAGCGGACGCATGCCCATCGCAACTCCCGAGGTCTACAACGAGATGCTGGACCGGGCGAAGGCAGGAAAGTTCGCCTACCCGGCCATCAACGTGACCTCCACCCAGACCCTGCACGCGGCCCTGCGCGGTTTCGCTGAGGCGGAGAGCGACGGCATCGTCCAGATCTCCACGGGTGGCGCCGAGTTCCTGGGCGGTCAGTACAGCAAGGACATGGTCACCGGCGCGGTCGCCCTGGCCGAGTTCGCGCACATCGTCGCCGAGAAGTACCCGGTGAACATCGCGCTGCACACCGACCACTGCCCCAAGGACAAGCTCGACGGGTACGTACGCCCGCTGCTGGCGCTCTCCCAGAAGCGTGTCGAGGCCGGTCTGAACCCGCTGTTCCAGTCGCACATGTGGGACGGCTCGGCCGAGACCCTCGCCGACAACCTCTCCATCGCGCAGGAGCTGCTGGAGCAGGCCCGTGCCGCGAAGATCATCCTCGAGGTGGAGATCACGCCGACCGGTGGCGAGGAGGACGGCGTCTCCCACGAGATCAACGACTCCCTCTACACCACGGTCGACGACGCGATCCGCACCGCCGAGGCCCTCGGCCTGGGCGAGAAGGGCCGCTACCTGCTCGCCGCGTCCTTCGGCAACGTGCACGGTGTGTACAAGCCGGGCAACGTCGTCCTGCGTCCCGAGCTGCTGAAGGAGCTGAACGAGGGCGTCGCCGCCAAGTTCGGCAAGGGCTCCCCGTTCGACTTCGTCTTCCACGGCGGCTCCGGCTCCACCGAGCAGGAGATCCGCACCGCGCTGGAGAACGGCGTCGTGAAGATGAACATCGACACGGACACCCAGTACGCCTTCACGCGCCCGGTCGCGGACCACATGTTCCGCAACTACGACGGCGTCCTGAAGGTCGACGGCGAGGTCGGCAACAAGAAGACCTACGACCCGCGCACCTGGGGCAAGCTGGCCGAGGCCTCCATGGCCGCGCGTGTCGTCGAGGCCTGCGGCAACCTGCGCTCCACGGGCACGAAGATCAAGTAAGTCCCGCCGCTCGCGTCGAGCCCGGCACCTCCTCGGGTGCCGGGCTCTTCCGTATGCTCCCTGCATGCCCGATGTCCGGTTGGCCTCACCGCAGGGCAAGTGGGTCCTGCTCACCACCGTCCTCGGGTCCAGCATGGCGATGCTGGACTCGACCGTCGTCAACGTGGCCCTGCCGCGCATCGGCCGCGATCTCGACGCGAACCTGTCAGCCCTGCAGTGGACGGTCAACGCCTACATGGTCACGCTGGCCGGGCTGATCCTGCTGGGCGGGGCGCTGGGGGACCGGTTCGGGCGGCGGAAGGTGTTCGTCGTCGGCGTGGCGTGGTTCGCGGTGGCGTCGCTGCTGTGCGGGATCGCGCCGAACGCTGGCGTGCTGATCGCCGCGCGTGCCCTCCAAGGGGTGGGCGGGGCGCTGCTCACGCCCGGGTCGCTGGCGCTGATCCAGGCGTCCTTCCACCCCGACGACCGGGGGCGGGCGGTGGGCCTGTGGTCCGGCTTCGGCGGGATCGGGGCGGCGGTCGGGCCGTTCGTCGGCGGCTGGCTGGTGGACGGGCCGGGCTGGCGGTGGGTGTTCCTGCTGAACGTGCCGCTGGCGCTGGTGTGCGTGCCGGTGGCGCTGCGGCACGTCCCCGAGTCGGGGGACGGTTCGGCCCACGGGCGGTTCGACGTGCTCGGGGCGGTGCTGGGGGCGCTGGCCCTCGCGCTGGTGACGTACGCGCTGATCGAGGCCGGTGGGGGCGGCGCGGTGGTGGTTTTCTCGGCGGTGGCCGGGCTGGCCGCTGCCGTCGCGTTCGTGGCGGTCGAGCGGCGCCGGCCCGATCCGATGATGCCGCTGGACATCTTCGCGTCCCGGCAGTTCACGGCCGTCAACCTCGTCACGCTGTGCGTGTACGCGGCCCTCGGCGGGTTCTTCTTCCTCGCCGCGCTCCAGCTCCAGGTGGTCGTCGGCTACTCGGCGCTCGCCGCCGGTACGGCCCTGCTGCCGACGACCGTGCTGATGCTGCTGCTGTCGGCGCGCTCCGGGGAGCTGGCCGACCGCATCGGGCCACGGATCCCGCTGACGGTGGGGCCGCTGCTGTGCGCGGCCGGGATGCTGCTGATGCTGCGGGTCGGGCCGGGCGCGTCCTACCTCGCCGATGTGCTGCCGGCGCTGGTGGTGCTCGGGCTGGGCCTGGTCACGCTGGTGGCGCCACTGACGGCGACGGTGCTGGGCTCGGTGAGCGTGGTGCGGGCCGGGCTGGCGAGCGGCATCAACAACGCGGCGGCCCGGGCGGCGGGCCTGATCGCGGTGGCGGCGCTGCCGCTGCTGGTGGGCATGGGGGAGGAGGCGTACCGGGAGCCGGCCGCCTTCGACACGGCCTTCGGGAAGGCGATGGGGTGGTGTGCGGGGTCGCTGGTGGTGGGGGCGGTGATCGCGGCCGCGGTGGTGCGCAGGCCACCGCCGGACTGCAAGCGGCCGGAATGCCTGCGGCACGGGGGTGTCACGGCACCGCCGCTGGAGGGGGAGCCGGTGCGGAAGCGGCTGGGGTAGCGGGCCCCTCGCGATGCCTCAGACTTGAGGCATGTCCATTCACGAGAACCTGCTCGGGGGCCCGCCCCCGACCCACCTCCCCGATGACCCCGGGCCGCGGGAAATGCTCGCGGCGGGCGCCGCGTCCGTCGAGGTCGCCGGTGCGCATCCCACCTCCTCGCTCGCCTGGGCGCAGCTCGCCGACGAGGCGTTCGAGCGGGGCGCGGCCGTGGAGTCCTACGCGTACGCCCGCACGGGCTACCACCGCGGCCTGGACGCGCTGCGCCGCAACGGCTGGAAGGGCCACGGCCCGGTGCCGTGGGAGCACGAGCCGAACCGCGGCTTCCTGCGTGCCCTGCACGCCCTCGCCCGCGCCGCGCAGGCGATCGGCGAGCAGGAGGAGTACGAGCGCTGCTCCCAGTTCCTGAAGGACTCCTCGCCGACGGCGGCGCAGGTCCTGGGCTGAGACACGGCCGGTGTACGCGAGGCCCGTCCGCATGAGGCGGGCCTCGCGGTTTCGGGGGACGATTGCGTTTCGCAGGACGATTGCGCAAGATGCCCCCTGGGGACCGGGGCCCCCGTGTCGGATTCGGCAGGGGCGGACCGCTACCCGGAGTTATACGCAGGAGACAGCGATGTCCCACGAGGCTCACGAGCCCGAGACCCCGCATCTCGACTTCCACGGCACGACGCCGTACGAGGACTACGTCAAGGCGGACGTACTCACCCACCTCCAGCACACCCTCTCCGACGACCCCGGGGAGATGGTCTTCCTGGTGACGACCCAGGTGATGGAGCTGTGGTTCACCGTCATCGTCCACGAGTGGGAGACGGCGGCAGGCGCGCTCAGGGGGGACGACATCCCCACCGCCATCGCCGCGCTCAAGAGGTCCGTCCGCGAACTGGAGGCGCTCAACCACTCCTGGAAGCCGCTGGCCCAGCTCACGCCGGCCCAGTTCAACTCGTACCGCAGCGCCCTCGGCGAGGGCTCGGGCTTCCAGTCGGCGATGTACCGGCGCATGGAGTTCCTGCTCGGTGACAAGTCCGCGTCGATGCTCGTCCCGCACCGGGGCGCGCCGCGCGTGCACGCCGAGCTGGAGAAGGCGCTGCACGAGCCGAGCCTGTACGACGAGGTCGTGCGGCTGCTGGCGCGGCGCGGGCACGACATCCCGGAGGCCGTGCTGCGGCGGGACGTCTCGCGCCGCTACGAGCCGTCGCCGCAGGTGGAGGCGGCCTGGACGGCCGTCTACTCGGGCGACGAGAGCGACGAGGTCGCCCGGCTGGGCGAGGCGCTGAGCGATGTCGCCGAGCTGGTGTGGCGCTGGCGCAACGACCACCTGGTCGCCACCCGTCGCGCGATGGGCGCCAAGACCGGCACGGGCGGCTCGGCGGGAGTGGCCTGGCTGGAGAAGCGGGCGCAGAAGAACGTGTTCCCCGAGCTGTGGACGGCGCGGTCCTATGTCTGAGCCGACCGGGTCGACCGAGCCGCCCGAGCTGTCCGAGCGTGCGCGGAAGCTGGACGCCGTCGACGAACTGGGCGGCAAGCGCAGGGAGTTCGTCCTCGACACTGCGCCCGATGGTGCGGCTGACGCCGCGGGCGTCTACCTCGACGGCAACTCGCTGGGCGCGCTGCCCGCCGTGGTCCCCGGCAGGGTCGAGGACGTCGTACGCCGCCAGTGGGGCGAGCTGCGCATCCGGTCCTGGGAGGAGAGCGGCTGGTGGACGGCGCCCGAGCGGATCGGTGACCGGATCGCCCCGCTGGTCGGGGCGGCGTCCGGGCAGATCGTCGTGGGCGACTCCACCAGCGTCAACGTCTTCAAGGCGCTGGTGGGCGCGGTGCGGATGGCCGGGGAGGGCCGGGACGAGATCCTCGTCGACGCGACGACCTTCCCCACCGACGGCTACATCGCCGAGTCCGCCGCCCGCATGACCGGCTGCACGCTGCGGCCCGTGGCCCCGGAGGACGTGCCGGGCACGCTGGGCGAGCGCACCGCGGCCGTGCTCCTCAACCACGTCGACTACCGCACGGGCCGGCTGCACGACCTGCCCGCGCTGACGGCGGCCGCGCACGAGGCCGGGGCGGTCGCCGTCTGGGACCTGTGCCACAGCGCGGGCGCACTGCCGGTCGGGCTCGACGAGCACGGCGTGGACCTCGCGGTCGGCTGCACCTACAAGTACCTGAACGGCGGACCCGGTTCACCGGCGTACCTGTACGTGCGGCGGGAGCTGCAGGACCGCTTCGACTCGCCGCTGCCCGGCTGGAACTCGCACGTCGAGCCGTTCGGGATGCGCACCGGCTACGAACCTGCCCCCGGCGCCCCGCGCGGCCGGGTCGGTACGCCCGACATCCTGTCCATGCTCGCCCTGGAGGCGGCCCTCGAGGTCTGGGACGGGGTGCCGGTCGAGGCGGTGCGGGCCAAGTCCCTGGCGCTGACGGACTTCTTCCTGGAGTGCGTGGCGGCGTATGTGCCCGCGGGCCGGGTGGAGTGCCTGACGCCGGTGGCGCACGCGGAGCGGGGCAGCCAGATCGCGCTGCGCTGTGACGACGCGGGTGCCGTGATGAAGCGTCTGATCGAGCAGGGCGTGGTGGGTGACTTCCGGGCGCCGGACGTGCTGCGGTTCGGCTTCACCCCGCTGTACGTCGGGTTCGCCGACGTGGAGCGGGCGGCGCGGGTGCTGGCGCGGACGCTGGCCTGAGCGGCGGCGGGCCGGGACGGCCCTGTGGTGTCCCGGCCCGCGACGACCCGTCCGAGCTTCACCGAGCGTGACATCTGCATGTCGGCGCATGTCACGTGCCTGGTACCGTCCCGGCCAACGGCTGACCCCCTCAACCGGTCTGCCCCGTACGGTTCATCGCTGGAGGGCTGGAGCATGACGGACGACGTCGCAGCAGCACGGGCCGCTGCCGAGGAGAAGTCGGCCTTCTCCCACGCGCCCGTCGACCCCGACGCCACCGCGGCCTACGGCGACCACCCGGACCAGGTGATCGACTTCTTCGCACCGCGCCGGGCGGGCGGCCCCGGGCGGGCCCCGGTCGTCGTCGCGCTGCACGGCGGTGCCTGGCGGGCGCCGTACGACCGGCGTCACCTCAGCCCCTTCGCCGACGTCCTCGCCCGCCGCGGGTTCGCCGTGGCCAGCGTCGAGTACCGGCGCGGCGGCGACGGCGACTCGGTCGCGGGCCGCTGGCCGGACACGTTCGACGACGTCGCCGCGGCGCTGGACGCCCTTCCCGCGCTGGTACGGGAAGTGCTGCCGCAGGCCGACCCGCGCCGTACGGTCCTCACCGGTCACTCGGCGGGCGGGCATCTCGCCCTGTGGGGCGCCGCCCGGCACGTCCTGCCGGCCGGCTCGCCCTGGCGCAGCGGCAGTCCGGTGTCGCTGCGCGGTGTCGTCGCCCTCGCCCCGATCGCGGATCTGGCCGTCGCCGACAAGCTGGACGTGTGCGGCGGTGCCGCTCGCCAACTCCTGGGCGGGGACGAGCACTTCGCCGAGCGGCAGCCGTACGCGGACCCGTCGCTGCTGCTGCCCACCGGCATCGCCACCACGCTGGTCCAGGGCCGCACGGATCTCGACGTGCCGCAGGCGGTCGCCGAGTCGTACGCGGAGGCGGCGGCGAAGGCCGGGGAGATGGTGGGGGTGACGCTCCTGGAGGACGTCGGGCACTTCCCGCTGATCGACCCGGCGGCGGACGCGTGCGCGGTCGTCGTGGAGGAGATCGCGCAACTGGCCTGGTGAGCGGCGCGCACCGCACGGCTTTCCGCCTGTACGGCGGCGCCCTCCGCCGGCCCGGGGACCGGTCCCCGGTCATACCCGTAGTACCTGAGAGCTACGCCGCAGGTGAGTTCCCCGGTGGGACGCGGACGAGGCCTCCTGATCCGTAACTTCCCTTTCACGCAGGCCCGATGGACGGGTGCGCTGGAGGGGGGCGACCATGGGGTCCGCGCCGCAGTACCACCATGACGGCGGCAGGCGCCGCGCCGGCCGATGGCGCCGTGCCGCGCTCGCCGCCCTCGTCACGGGTGCGGTGGTGTTCCCCCTCTCCGCGGCCGTACGCCCGCAGACCCCCGCCCCGGCCCCCTCCTCCCTCGCACCGCTGCGCGCGTCGACGCTCGACCGGGCCTACGCGGCCAACCGGGCCAACGCCGCCGAGGCGGCCCGTATGGCGGCGGCCCACCACGACCGGGCCCGAGCCACGACGGATCGTCAACTGGCTTCTTCGAAACGGCACTTGCTCCGCTTCGACGGTCGCGGCCCCGGCCTGGTGACGGAGGTCCTCGGCGACCTCGCCCGGGCCGGCCGCATCGCCGTCCTGGTCCCCGGCTCCGACACGAGCCTCGACACCTACGGCCGGTTCCGCGCGGCGGCCGTCGCCCTGCACCGGCAGCTCACCCGGCAGGCCCCGGCGGGCACCCGCACCGCGGTCGTGGCCTGGCTGGGCTACGAGACGCCGGGCACGGTCAGCACGACGGTCACCACGACCGGCAGGGCGGAGCAGGCGGCCCCGCGGCTCCGGGCACTCGTCGGCGATCTGCGGGCCGTGGCGGGCCCCGGAGCGCGTATCGCGCTGCTGTGCCACTCCTACGGCTCGGTGGTCTGCGGCCGCTCCGCCGCCGGGCTCGCCGTCGACGACATCGCGCTCGTCGGCAGCCCCGGCACCGGCGCGGACTCCGCCGCCGGGCTGCACACCCGGGCCCGTGTCTGGGCGGCCCGGGGCGCCGACGACTGGGTGGAGCACGTACCGCACCTCAGCGTGGACCTCTTCGGTGCCACCGCCGGCTTCGGTACGGACCCCGTCTCCCCGGCCTTCGGCGCCCGGGTCTTCGCGGCCGGCGACGCCGGCCACAGCGAGTACTTCAGCCCCGGCTCGGCCTCCCTGACCAACCTGGCCCGGATCGTCCTGGGCGAGACCAAGGCGGTGACCCATGACTGACATCGGCGTACGCGCGGTCCGGCAGGGAGTGTGCCGGGGCGCCGGCCGCGTCGGCGCGGCCACCCCGCCCGGCCGCGACCGGGCCGTGGACGCCCTGCGGGCCGCCGCCGTCCTCGGTGTCGTCCTGGGCCACTGGTTCGTCACGGCCCTGGTGTCCGACGGCCGCACCCTGCGCACGGCGAGCCCGCTGCAGCACATGCCGTGGCTGGCCCCCGTCTCCTGGATGCTTCAGACGCTCGCCGTGTTCTTCCTGGTCGGGGGGCATGTCGCCACCCGCGGTCACGCCTCGGCGCGGGCCCGTGGTGTCCCGTACCACCGGTGGCTGACGGACCGGCTGTCCCGGCTGTTCAGGCCGGTCGCCGCCGTCCTCGGCCTGTGGACGGTCGCCGCCGTCGCGCTGCTGCTGTCGGGCACCGAATACGGCACGGTGCGGACCTTGGTGAAACTGGCCCTGTCCCCGATGTGGTTCCTCCTGGTGTTCGCCTGCCTGACCGCGGCGACCCCGCTGCTGGCCCGGCTCAACCCGCTGTGGCCGCTGGCCGTCGTGCTGCACGTGGACCTGCTGCGCTTCGGCCTCGGCGGCCCCTCCTGGCTGGGCTGGGTGAACGTGCTGGCGGCCTGGACGGTGCCGTACACGCTGGGCGCGGCCTGGACCCGCGGTGAGCTGGAGGGCCGCCGGGCGGGCTGGACCCTGCTCGTCGGCGGTGCGGCGGCGACCGCGGTGCTCGTCGCGTGGGCGGGCTATCCGGCCGCCATGGTCGGTGTCCCGGGCCAGGGCCTGTCGAACCTGAATCCGCCGACACTGGCCGTCGTCACGTTCGGCCTGGCCCAGTGCGGTGCCGCCCTGCTGCTGCGCGATCGGCTGCGGCACGCGATGCGACGGCCCGTGGCGTGGGCGGCGGTGGCGCTCGTCAACCTGTCCGCGATGACCGTCTTCCTCTGGCACCAGACGGCCATGATGGCGACGACCGCCACGGGCCTCCTCGCGGGCAGGCTGCCGGGCCTGCACACGCCGCCCGACAGTCTCGGCTGGGTCGGGTTTCGGCTGCTGTGGCTGCCGGTGTTCGCGTCGGCCCTCGCCGTCTGCTGGGCCGCCTTCCGCTTCTTCGAACGCGGCGGTACTGGGCGGAGCGGCATCGGGCGGACCGGCGGCGGGCGGACCGGCGGCGGACGGGAGCGCGCCTCGCGGGTGGTGCGGGCGCACCGTCCGTCCGGCCGGGACGCAGCGGCACGGGCGCGCCATGTCTAGGCTGAGCCGCGTGATGGACACGGGGGTGGGCCGCGCGCTGCGAGCGCGCGTCACAGGCTGGTTGCGGGGTGTGTGCGAGGACCTGTGGACCGTCCGGGTCGATCCGCTGCCGCCGTCGACATGGCTGCGGTGGCTGCCGCACGGGTTGGTGTGTCTGGCCGCCTTCGGCGTCACGCTCGGCGGCACGGGCGACATGACGGGCAATGGGCATCTTCCTTCCGGCCTCGCCCTCCTGATCGCGGGCGGGCAGGGCGGCGCCATGGTGCTGGGACTGTGGCGGCCGGTGCCGGCCTGGTGGCTGTCCCTGGGACTGTTCGCCCTGGGCGCCGCCACGGTGCGCACCCGGATGGGCTTCGACCTGGAGACCTACACCTGGCCCTGGACCGCGGCCGGGATCATCGCCGAGATGCTCGTGCTCCTGCTGCTCGCCCTGCGGGTGCCGACCCGCGCGGCGGTGGCGGCCCTGACGGTGACCTGGCTCGTGACCTACGTCCTGGAGAGTCTGGGGACCGAGGAGCCCTACGACACCACCAGTGTGCTCGCGGTCTCCCTGCTCACCGTCGTCGTGATACTGGGCACCGCCCTGCGCGGCCGCCGCGAGGCCCGCGCGCAACTCGTCGAGCAGACCACCCTCACCGCCGAGGAACGCACCCGGCGCACCCTGCTGGAGGAGCGCAGCCGCATCGCGCGGGAACTGCACGACGTGGTCGCCCACCACATGTCCGTCATCTCCATCCAGGCGCAGGTCGCCCCGCACCTCGTCGAGAACCCGCCCGACGAGCTCCGGGAGAACCTCGCGGGCATCCGGCAGAACGCTCTGGAGGCCCTGATCGAACTGCGCCGCGTCCTGGGCGTGCTCCGCTCGGAGCACTCCGGACCGGAGGAGCCGTTCACCGGCACGGGTGACGGGACCACGCCGCACGCCCCGCAGCCCACGCTCGACCGGCTCGACGTGCTGGTGGAGAACACCCGGGCCGTCGGCCGCGAGGTCGTCACCGACATCCGGGGCGAGCGGCGCCCGCTGCCGCCCGGCGTGGAACTGTCGGCGTACCGGATCGTGCAGGAGGCGCTGAGCAACGCCCTGCGGCACGCGCCCGGCGCGAGGATCACGGTCCGTCTCACCTACGAGACGGACGGCCTGGAAGTGGAGATCGTCAACGGCCGCCCGACCGGGCCGCCCCCGCCGTCGACGGGCGCCGGGCACGGACTGCTCGGCATGCGGGAGCGGGTCGCGATGCTCGGCGGCACGATGACGGCACACCCGTGGCACTGGGACGGTTTCAAGGTCACCGCCTTCCTCCCGGACACCCCGCCCGCCGACACCCCGGGCACCGACCACCGAACCACCCCCCGGAGAGGGACCTCATGACGAGTGGCACCGGCGAACCCATCCGGGTTCTCATCGTCGACGACCAGGCCATGGTCCGGCAGGGCTTCACCGTGCTGCTCGGCATCCAGCCGGACATGGAGGTCGTCGGCGACGCGAAGAGCGGTGAGGGCGGTGTCGCCGCGGCCGCCGAGCTCGTCCCGGACGTCGTGCTGATGGACATCCGCATGCCCGGCATCGGCGGCATCGAGGCCACCGCGCGCATCACCGCGGCCCACCCGGACATGAGGGTGCTGGTGCTCACCACCTTCGACCTCGACGAGTACGTGTACGACGCGCTGCGCGCGGGAGCCTCCGGGTTCCTGCTGAAGGACGCGTCGTCCGAGCAGCTCGCCGAGGCGGTCCGGGTGGTCGCGGCCGGGGAGGCGCTGCTCGCCCCGGTCATCACCCGCAAGCTGATCGCCGAGTTCTCCCGGCTCGACGGCAAGCCCCGCGCCCCGCTGAAGGAACGCGTCGGTGATCTGACCGAGCGGGAGACGGAGGTGCTCTCGCTGATCGCGCAGGGCCTGTCGAACGCGGAGATCGCCCGGCACCTGTTCGTGGCCGAGCAGACGGTGAAGACCCACGTCGGCAGGATCCTGGTGAAGCTGGGCCTGAGGGACCGCACGCAGGCGGCGGTGTTCGCCTACGAGTCGGGTCTGGTGCGGCCGTCGGGCTACTGAGCGGCGGCCGGCGGATCCCCGTAGTACCTGAGAGGGACGCCGGGGAACCCCTCTCACTGGGGACGACCGGGACCTCGGGGGCCGCTTACCGTTCTGTACGTGACCGAGACGACTCAGATGCAGACGACGCCGCCGGGGGGCGGGGCCGTGCCGCGCAGCCCGGAGTACCGGGTGGCGGTGGACTCCCTGCGCGGCCTGCGGCAGGACCTCTTCCAGAACGCCTTCGCCTACCGGCCGCTGGCGGGCCGGCGCACGGACGGGCGGTTCGCCCGGCGGCTGCCCGGCCGCCTGCGCGAGCTCGCGGCCTGGACGCCGCACGCACTGATCGTCGCGGCGGCCCTGATATCCGTGGCGTTCGCCACCGTCGACTCCGGTGGGCCCGCCGCTCTGATGGGTCTGTTCTGCGCGGTTCCGGTGCTGCTGACCATGGTGCGGCCGGTGGGGGCGTTCTGGGCGTCCATGGTGTCCACCCCGATCGTGGCCCTGGTCGGCAGCCGCTGGTTCGAATGGCCGTGGGCGGCCGGCAGCTTCGTCAGTCATCTGACCGTGCTGACGGTCGTGGCGATCCGCACCCGGCCGCGCACGGCCGGGTGGATGTGGGCGCTGACCGCGCTCTACGCGATCATCGCGGACAGCGGCATCGGCCCGACCTCCATGTACGGCAGCAACTCCGGCGCCATGCTGATCGTCTCGGCGCTGTTCCTGCTGTGCGTCACCGTCTGGCACATCCGCCGTCACGCCGAGCAGGAGGTCACCGCCCAGCAGACGGTCACCGCGCACGAGCGCTCCCGCCGCACGCTGCTGGAGGAGCGCACGACGATCGCCCGCGAGCTGCACGACGTCGTCGCCCACCACATGTCGGTGGTCGCCATCCAGGCGGAGGCCGCGCCCTACCGCGTGGACAACCCGCCGCCGGAGCTGGAGAAGGCGTTCGCCACCATCCGGGAGAACGCGGTGGCGGCGCTGACCGAACTGCGCCGCGTCCTGGGCGTCGTCCGCGCCGAGGACTACGAGGCCCCGGACGCCCCGCAGCCGACGCTCGCCGACCTGGAGGGGCTGCTGGCCAATGTGCGGGAGGCCGGGCTGGGCGTCGACAAGGTGGTGACCGGCGCGGTGCGCGAGCTGCCCCAGGGCGTGGAGCTGTCGGCGTACCGCATCGTGCAGGAGGCGCTGAGCAACACCCTGCGGCACGCGCCCGGCGCGAGCGCCCGGGTGGAGATCGGGTACGTGCTGGGCGGCCTGGGCCTGCGCATCGTCAACGGCCCGCCGCCGAATCCGAGCCTGATCAAGCCCTCGCCCGGCGCGGGGCACGGCATCACGGGCATGCGCGAGCGGGTGTCGATGCTGAACGGGGAGATGACGGCGGGCGCGAGCGACGACGGAGGTTACGAGGTGGCGGTGTTCCTGCCGGTCGCCCTGCCGGACGAGGGCGACGCATGACCATCCGCGTCCTGATCGCGGACGATCAGATGATGGTGCGTGAGGGCTTCTCGGTCCTGCTGAACGCGATGCCGGACATCGAGGTCGTCGGCGAGGCGGTGAACGGCCGGGAAGCCGTCGCCAAGGTCCGCGAGCTCGCCCCGGACGTGGTGCTGATGGACATCCGCATGCCCGAACTGAACGGCATCGAGGCGACCCGCGAGATCGTCGCCGCCGACGGCGCGGCGAAGGTGCTGGTGCTCACGACCTTCGACCTCGACGAGTACGTCTACCAGGCGCTGCGCGCGGGTGCCTCCGGCTTCCTGCTCAAGGACGCCTCGGCCCGCCAGCTCGCCGACGGGGTGCGCGTGGTCGCGTCGGGGGAGGCGCTGCTGGCGCCGTCGGTGACCAGGCGGCTGATCACCGAGTTCTCCAAGCTCTCGCAGACCCCGCGCCTGATGCCCTCCGCACAGGCGGCCTACGGGGACCTCACCGACCGGGAGACGGAGGTGCTGGTGCTCATCGCGCAGGGCCTGTCGAACTCGGAGATCGCCGAGCGGCTGGTGGTCGCCGAGTCGACGATCAAGACACACGTCAGCCGGATCCTGGTGAAGCTGGGCCTCAGGGACCGTACGCAGGCGGCGGTGTTCGCCTACGAGGCGCGGCTGGTGACACCGGGCTAGCCGGGGCGCCGCCCGCGGGCCCGCAGGCCCGGGGCGGCGCAGGGGGGCCCGGTCAGTCCAGCTGCATCGGGACGCAGTCGCTCACGTACGACTTGGAGACCCAGCCGGTGGTGCCCTTGGCGATGCCGCTCCTGGACTTCTGGCCGAGCTTCAGCTTGATCCAGGAACCCTTGGTGGCGACCTTCTTGCCCCAGTCGTTCTTGTGGAGCAGGCCCTTGGAGGCGTAGCCGGTGCCGGCGCCCGTGCGGAAGTTCACGCCGCTGCCCTTGTAGACGTAGTAGTACACCCTCGGCTTGCAGGGCATCTCGGCGGCGGTGGCGGCCGGGGCGTTGGCCGCCACCGCACCCGCGGTCAGCGACAGGGCGAGCAGGGCCGAGGCGGCCAGACGGGCGGGGACGCGGGTGCGGAGCGTGGCTCGCTGGTGGGTCATGAACTTCTTTCCGTGTGGGGGAAGTTGCCGCCCGGGCGGCGGCCCGCCCAGCTTAACGATCTTCGTTTCGCCGGTCCGTCCCGACCCGCGTGAAGGAACACCCCTGGTCAGTGGAGGTGATGTGGGGCTAGCGTCCCGGCATGGCTGCCTTCGACCCGTGGGACCCGGCGTTCCTCGCCGACCCCTATCCCGCTTACGCCGAGCTGCGCGCCCGGGGCCGCGTGCACTGGTTCGAGCCGACGAACCAGTGGCTCGTCCCGCACCACGCGGACGTCTCGGCCCTGCTGCGCGACCGGCGCCTGGGCCGGACCTACCAGCACCGCTTCACGCACGAGGAGTTCGGCCGTACGGCGCCCCCGCCGGAGCACGTGCCGTTCCACACCCTCAACGACCACGGGATGCTCGACCTGGAGCCGCCGGACCACACCCGGATCCGCCGGCTGGTGTCGAAGGCGTTCACCCCGCGCACGGTGGAGCGGCTGAAGCCCTATGTGCGGGGCCTGGCCGACGACCTGGCGTCCGCGCTGGTCGCGGCGGGCGGCGGCGACCTGCTGAAGGACGTCGCCGAGCCCCTCCCGGTCGCGGTGATCGCCGAGATGCTCGGCATCCCCGAGTCCGACCGGGCCCCGCTGCGCCCCTGGTCGGCGGACATCTGCGGAATGTACGAGCTGAACCCGTCCGAGGACACGGTGGCCCGGGCGGTCCGCGCGTCGGTCGAGTTCTCCGACTACCTGCGCGACCTGATCGCGGCACGCCGCAAGGAGCCCGGCGACGACCTCATCTCCGGCCTCATCGAAGCCCACGACGAGGGCGACCGGCTCACCGAGCAGGAGATGATCTCCACCTGCGTCCTGCTGCTCAACGCCGGCCACGAGGCCACCGTGAACGCCACGGTCAACGGCTGGTACGCCCTGTTCCGCAACGAGGCGCAGCTGTCGGCCCTCCGCGCGGACCACACCCTGATCCCCTCCGCGATCGAGGAGCTGATGCGCTACGACACCCCGCTCCAGCTCTTCGAACGCTGGGTCCTGGACGAGATCGAGATCGACGGCACGACGATTCCCCGGGGCGCGGAGATCGCCATGCTCTTCGGCTCCGCGAACCACGACCCGGCGGTGTTCCGCGACCCGGCCGCCCTCGACCTGACCCGCACCGACAACCCCCACATCTCCTTCAGCGCCGGCATCCACTACTGCATCGGCGCCCCGCTGGCCCGTATCGAACTGGCGGCGTCGATGGGGGCGTTGCTGGAGAGGGCGCCGGCGCTGAGGCTCGCGGCGGAGCCGGTGCGGAAGCCGAACTTCGTGATCAGGGGCCTGGAGGGGCTGGCCGTGGAGGTGGGCTGATCACACGGTCGTGTCCCGTCGCCGCAGCCCCGCGAGCCCCCCGGCCACCAGCACCACCGCCAGCCCGGTCAGGGCCGGCAGGGGCCCCCACTGCATGGATGCGCCCGGCAGCTTCGGCAGGTGCCCGAACGGGGAGACGTCCAGCACCACCTGCGGCACATCCAGCGCGGGCCCGACCCAGCCGATCAACAGCACCGCCCCGGCGACGCCCCACGCCGCCAGGGCCGCCCGGGGGAGGACGCCGTGCAGCAGCACCGCCACCCCGCCGACCACCCACACCGCCGGAAGCTGCGCCAGGCACGCCCCCAGGACCGGGCCGGTCTGCCTGCCGTAGCCGACGGCGAATCCGGCACCGGCCAGCAGCATGATCAGGGCGGAGCCGCCGAAGGCGATCACCAGATGCCCGGCGGCCCAGCGGAGCCGCCCGACCGCGTTCGCCAGGAGCGGTTCCGCCCGGCCCGAGGTCTCCTCGCCGTGCAGGCGCAGCACCGAGGCCACGATGTACAGGGTCGCGACCAGGCCGAGCATGCCGATCATCGACCCCAGGAACGCGTCCGTCAGCCCGGACCGGCCGCCCATCCGCTCGACGATGCGCCGGGCGTCGGCGTTGCCGCCGACCAGATCGGCCGCGCCCTCGGTCATGCCGCCGTAGACGACCCCGGCGAGGAAGAAGCCGATGCTCCAGCCCAGCACACCGCCGCGCTGCAACCGCCAGGCCAGGGCGCCCGCGCCGGCCAGGCGGCCGGACGCGGGGCCGGGGCGGGTCGGCAGGAAGCTCATGCCGATGTCCCGGCGGCCGGCCAGCGTGTAGGCGACCGCGGCCTGCAGGGCGACCGACACGGCGAGCAGGGCCAGCACCCACCAGCGTTCGGAGGCGTAGGGCCGCAGGTTCTCCAGCCAGCCCAGGGGCGACAGCCAGGTCAGGACCGAGGAGCCGTCGTCCGTGGCCGAGTCGCCCGCGGCGCGCAGGACGAACGCGGCACCCAGGACCGCCGCCGTCAGACCGCGTGCCAGCCGTGCGCTCTCCGTCAGCTGCGCGACGATCGCCGCCATCGTGGCGAAGACCATTCCGGCCGCGGCGATTCCCAGCCCGAGGGCCAGTGCGCCGGTCGTGCCCTGCCCGGCCAGTCCGGCCGTGACCAGCAGCGCCAGCACCGTGTTCGCGACCCCCGCCGCCAGCAGGGCCGCCGTGAGGGAGGCCCGGCGGCCCACCATCCCGGAGGCCACCAGCTCCTGACGGCCGCTCTCCTCCTCGTCCCGGGTGTGCCGCACGACGACCAGCAGACTCATCACGGCGGCCAGGGCACCGGCGTAGATGCCGACCCGCCAGGCCGTCAGGGCGCCCACCGAGTCGCCGAAGACCGGGCCGACCATCGCCCGCAGCGAGGAGTTGGTCTCCATCTGGCGGACCAGGCCGGCGCGTTCGGCCGGGGTGCCGTAGAGGCCTTCCAGCGTGCCGGGCATGGAGAGGACCATGAGCGCGTCGACCGCGATCCACACCGGGATCAGCAGCCGGTCGCGGCGCAGTGCGAACCGCAGCAGCGTGCCCGTGCCGGCGAGTGGGGAAGAGCTGCCGGGCCGTACCGCGATCGCCGTCATCGGGCCACCGCCCCGGCCGTCTCGTCCTGGTAGTGCCGCAGGAAGAGTTCCTCCAGGGTGGGCGGCGTCGACGTCAGCGACCGGATGCCCGACTCGGTCAGCGACCGCAGGACGCCGTCCAGCCGGTCGGTGTCGACCTGGAGCCGGACGCGGTGGCCCCGGACGTCGAGGTCGTGGACGCCGGGCAGGGCCGCGAGCCCGTTCGGCGGACCGGCGAGTTCGGCGACGACGCTGGTGCGGGTCAGATGCCGCAGGTCGGCGAGGGAACCGCTCTCGACCGTACGGCCCTTGCGGATGATGCTCACCCGGTCGCACAGCTCCTCGACCTCGCTGAGGATGTGGGAGGAGAGCAGGACGGTGCGGCCCCGGTCGCGCTCCTCCTCGACGCAGGCCTGGAAGACCTCCTCCATCAGCGGGTCAAGACCCGAGGTCGGCTCGTCCAGGATCAGCAGGTCCACGTCCGAGGCGAACGCGGCGACCAGGGCGACCTTCTGCCGGTTGCCCTTGGAGTAGGTGCGGCCCTTCTTGGTGGGGTCGAGTTCGAAGCGTTCGACCAGCTCCGCACGGCGCCTCGCGTCGAGCCCGCCGCGCAGCCGGCCGTACAGGTCGATGACCTCGCCGCCGGAGAGGTTGCGCCACAGGGTCACGTCGCCGGGGACGTAGGCGATCCGGCGGTGCACCTCCACCGCGTCCCGCCACGGGTCGCGGCCGAGCACCTGCGCGGCACCCGAGTCGGCGCGCAGCAGGCCGAGCAGGACCCGGATGGCGGTGGACTTCCCGGCGCCGTTGGGTCCGAGGAAGCCGTGGACCTCGCCGGCGGCGACCTCCAGGTCGAGCCCGTCGAGCGCATGCGTCCGCCCGAAGGACTTGTGCAGTCCGGAGACGGTGATGGCCTTCGTCATGCTTCAGAACGTACGCTTCTTTCAGAAATTTGTGAAGTTAAGGAACCATGTGAATCACGGTTAGGGTGAATGCCATGACGGAATCAGCCGGTGGCGGCCGGGACGCGCAGGCCGTGTCGAGGTTCGTGGAGTCCTTCGCGGCACAGCTCGTCGAGGCGGGCATGACGCGCATGCCCGCCCGGGTCTTCGCGGCGCTCCTGTCCTCCGACGCGGGCTCGATGACCTCCGCCGAGCTGGGGGAGCAGCTGCGGATCAGTCCCGCTGCGGTGTCCGGGGCGGTGCGCTACCTCGCCCAGACGCACATGGTCTCGCGCGAGCGGGAACCGGGCTCGCGCCGGGAGCGCTACCGGGTGCACGGCGACCAGTGGTACGAGGCCCTGACCAACCGCGAGAACGTGCTGAGGCGCTGGGAGAGCGCCCTGCGCGAGGGCGTCACCAGCCTCGGCCCCGACACCCCGGCCGGCCGTCGCCTGGCCGAGACGCTCGCGTTCTTCGAGTTCATCGAGACCGAACTCGCCGCGCTGATGGAGCGCTGGCGGGAGCACCGGGACAAGACGTTCGGACCGGCCGCCGGGGGCTGACCCACCGCCTGCCGGCACGTCGGTCCGCAAGCGCCCGGCCCGCCTCACCGCCCCGCCGGAACCGTCAGCCCCCACGCAGCCTCCCGCACCACCCACGTCCGGGTCCGCACCGGCCCCGACACCACCGAGTCCGCGCGATAGCGGAAATGCGCCCCGGACACCGTCACCGTGCGGCCCTCCGCCAGCAGCGGTGAGGCCTCCGCGCCCACCGACACCGGTCTGACCTCCACCGACGCCACCCCGGCCGCGGCCGGTGCCACCGACACCGCCTCCACCGGCTGGTCCAGATCGACGAGGGTCTTCCCGTCCACCTCGACCCGCAGCCGCGACGGCCCCGGCTCGGGCGCGGCGGCGAGACGCGAGGGACGGCCCGCGGGCACCAGGGTCCGGACCAGGGACTGGCAGGTCCGCAGCCAGGGCCGGGCCGGTTCGTCGTCCGGCTCCGGCGCGGCCGTCCGCCCGGGCCCGGCCGGGGCGGACGGCAAGGGCGGTATTCGCAGCGCGCCGAGCACCACCCCGTCGCTGTCGTCGACCATCAGGTCCATGCGCCGCTCGACCCCGTCGAGCACCGCCCGAGCCGCCGCCACCGTCCCCGTCGGCACCCCCAGCGACCGGGCCAGGGACAGCGTGCCCCCGACCGGCACCACCGACAGCGGGCATCCGGCCAGCTCCCGGTGGCGGTGCAGCAGCGCCACCGCGCGGATCAGGGTCCGGTCGTCGCCCACCACCACCGGCCGCCGCGAGCCCCGCCGGGCCAGCGCCCGGGCGAACTCCTCCGGCCCGTCCGGCAGGCACAGCTTCATGCCGGCACCCGCGCCGAGCACGTCTTTCGCGATCCGTACGGACTCGCCGTCCGACCTACGGGCGGCCGGGTCGACCACCACCAACAGCTGCTCGGACGTCGCGGAAGTCGCCACCTCGGCCATGCCTCGCTTCCTCGGGTAGCATCTTTGTGCAAGAGCCCCTTGCGCTATTGCGCCAGGGGCTTCGTCTATTCCGGGGCATCCGGTCCGACGGTTGGCGGCCAACGGCGGTCGCGGTGCACGCGGCTGCGATTCTCCGCGTACGCCCTCGACCATGGACATGCCCCGCCCGGAAGGGGTGTACGCGCGTGCCCGCACTTGTGCTGCTCGGTGCTCAGTGGGGTGACGAAGGCAAGGGAAAGGCCACCGACCTTCTCGGTGGCTCCGTGGACTATGTGGTGCGCTACCAGGGCGGCAACAACGCCGGCCACACGGTGGTCGTGGGTGACCAGAAGTACGCACTGCACCTCCTCCCTTCCGGAATCCTGTCTCCCGGCTGTACGCCGGTCATCGGAAACGGCGTCGTCGTCGACCCGTCGGTCCTGCTCTCCGAGCTGAGCGGTCTGAACGAGCGTGGCGTCGACACGTCCAAGCTCCTCCTCAGCGGAAACGCGCACATCATCACCCCGTACAACGTGACGGTGGACAAGGTGACCGAGCGCTTCCTCGGCAAGCGGAAGATCGGTACCACCGGGCGCGGCATCGGCCCGACCTACGCCGACAAGATCAACCGCGTCGGCATCCGCGTGCAGGACCTCTACGACGAGTCGATCCTCACGCAGAAGGTCGAGGCGGCCCTCGACGTCAAGAACCAGGTCCTCACCAAGCTCTACAACCGCCGCGCCATCGCCGTGGACCAGGTGGTCGAGGAGCTGCTGGGCTACGCCGACAAGCTCGCCCCGTACGTCTCCGACACCGTCCTGGTGCTCAACCAGGCGCTGGAGGACGACAAGGTCGTCCTGTTCGAGGGCGGCCAGGGCACGCTGCTCGACATCGACCACGGCACGTACCCCTTCGTCACCTCGTCGAACCCGACCGCGGGCGGCGCCTGCACCGGTGCCGGCGTGGGCCCGACGAAGATCAGCCGGGTCATCGGCATCCTCAAGGCGTACACCACCCGCGTCGGCGCCGGCCCGTTCCCGACCGAGCTGTTCGACGAGGACGGCGAGGCGCTGCGCCGCATCGGCGGCGAGCGTGGTGTCACCACCGGCCGTGACCGCCGCTGCGGCTGGTTCGACGCGGTCATCGCCCGCTACGCGACCCGCGTGAACGGCCTGACCGACTTCTTCCTCACCAAGCTCGACGTCCTCACCGGCTGGGAGCAGATCCCGGTCTGCGTCGCGTACGAGATCGACGGCAAGCGCGTCGAGGAGCTGCCCTACTCGCAGACCGACTTCCACCACGCGAAGCCGGTCTACGAGATGCTGCCGGGCTGGAGCGAGGACATCTCCAAGGCCAAGTCCTTCTCCGACCTGCCGAAGAACGCCCAGGCGTACGTGAAGGCGCTGGAGGAGATGTCCGGCGCCCCGATCTCCGCGATCGGCGTGGGCCCCGGCCGCGACGAGACGATCGAGATCAACTCGTTCCTCTGACCGGTCCCGACGTCCGCGGGCCGCTCCTCGTGCACACGGGGGGCGGCCCGCGTTCCGTCGCAAGTCGCTTCGCGGCGGGCGGTGCAGTCGGCTCCGGAGCAGGCGGTGCAGGTCGCTCCGGGGCGGTCGGCGCAGGTCACTTCGGGGCGGGCGGCTCGCAGACGGCGACGCCCCGTTCCCAGATGCTGCCGAGGATCAGGTGCCCGCCCGCTTCGCAGACGCCGGTGGGCATGCGGTAGCCGGAGTGGCGGCGGCCGAGGTGGTGGACGACGCGGCCCTGGTCGTCGTAGGCCTGGAGGGCGATCGTGCCGACGGGGCGGAACGGGGCGCGTACGGCGGCGGCCCGGACGCCGGGCGCGCTGCGGTGCAGCAGGTCGAGGGCCTGGACGCGGGGCCCGGCGAGCGCGACCCAGATAGGTCCGTCGGGCGTGCCGCGCCAGAGGTTGTCGGGCATGCCCGGAAAGGAGACTTGCCCGGAACCGGCATACGCTGAATTCACACCCCCACGTGCGTCGACCAGAAGAAGGTGACCACGATGCGCGTACTGCTCAAGATGAGCATGGACACCGAGAAGTCCAACGAACTCATCCGGAACGGCACCCTGGGGAAGCTGATCCAGGAGTCGATGGAACAGATCAAGCCCGAAGCGGCCTACTTCACCACCGACCACGGCAAGCGCACCGCCTACGTGTTCTTCGACATGCAGGACAGCTGGCAGATGCCGGTCATCAGCGAGCCCTTCTTCCTCCAGCTGGACGCGGAGATCTCCTACACGCCCGTGATGAACATGGAGGACGTGCAGAAGGGCCTCTCGCAGCTGGGACGGTGAGGCGCCGGCTCAGCTGAAGACGATCATCGACCCCTGGGCCAGACTGCGCGTCACGGCCGCGTGCAGCCCGAGCCACACGTGCCGCTCGCGGGCGAACGGGCTCGGGTCGTACGGGGCGGGAACGGCGGGTTCCTCCAGCTCCGTCGGGGCGAGCGGCGGCTGGGGGGCCGCCGGCGGGTTCGCCGGGTCGATCCCGATGGCCGGGGCGACCAGCTCCAGTTCGCGCAGCAGGGCGTGCGAGGAGCCCAGCGGGCCGCCGCCCGCGAGGAGATCGTCGTCGGCGAGCGGGCCGGGGAAGTCGACCGGGACGTAGGCGCCCGCGTGGTCGTAGTGCCAGACCAGGTGCGACTGCTGGGCCGTCGACTCGAACATCTCCAGCAACTGCTCGTAGTCGCCGCCGAGTTCGTCCACGGGCGTCACCGGCAGGCCGCACACCTGGAGCAGGTAGGCGCGGCGCAGGAAGTGCAGCGCGTCGTAGTCGAAGCCCGCGACCGGGGCGACCTCGCCGGACAGGCCCGGCATGTACTGGTACACCGGCACCGGCGGCAGACCGGCCTCCGCGAGCACCTTGTTGTATTGCGCGAGTTCCTCGGCGAAGGGGTTGTCCGGCGTGTGGCACAACACGTCGACGAGCGGTACCAGCCACAGGTCACAGGCCAAAGAAGGCTCCTCGCTCAGCGCGGTGGTCGGGTAGCACGGTGGTCAAGAAGGGTAGCGGTGCGCCGCTGTCACGGCTCCCGCCGTGCATGTCCCATACCCATACGGACAGCGGCGACGCAGGTCATCGGGAGGCGAGCCGCTCGATGAGGGTGACCGAGTGCGCGTTGTACGCGGCGACGATCGCCCGGGCGGCGTCGTTGTCGCGGTCGATCAGGGCGTCGACCAGCTGGGTGTGACCGGCCCACAGCTCGCCCCGCAGGTCGGTGAGCCGGCGCAGGTGCTGCACCGCGCAGACCCAGGTCTGCACGCGCAGCCGGTGCAGGAAGTCGGCGAGGTAGGGGTTGCCGAAGCAGGCGCCGAGCTCGCGCCAGAAGCGCAGGTCGTAGCCTATGAGGACGGTGAGGTCACCGGCCGCGGCGGCCCGCTGCGCCTCCTCGCCGCGCCTGCGAACCCCGGCGACGACGGCGGCGGACCGGGGATCGTCCGGGCGCACCGCGCCCGGCCGCCCCTCGGCCAGCGCGAGGAACATGCCCTCGATGACAAGCCCGCGGGCCTCGATCATGCCGCGGAAGTCCTCGACCGAGTACTCGCGGACCCTGAAGCCCCGGTGCTGGTCGGCGTCGAGGAGCCCCTGTGCGGAGAGATCGACGAGCGCCTCGCGCACGGGCGTCGCGGACACCCCGTACTGCTCGGCGATCTCCTTGACCGTGAACTCCTGCCCCGGCTGGAGCCGCCCGGCCAGCACCTCGTCACGAAGCGCGTCGGCGATCTGCTGCCGCAGGGTGCTGCGCGTCACGGCGCCGTTGCCGGAGCTGGCGGGCATGGTCGGGGCGTCTCCCTCGTCGCGTTCGGGTGGCGTGCGCGTATATGGATGTCTACGAGCACGCCACCTTACGCGTTCGAATGAGGGGCGAGGCTGCCGGTTACTGACGGGTTTACAGGTGTTTACCGCGCGTACCCGCTGTCTACCGCGTGTGCTCGTCCGCGACCGAGAGCGCCGCGTCCAGCGCCGCCAGGCCCTCCTTGAGCTCGGCCTCGCCGATGTTGCAGGGCGGCACGACGTGTGTCCGGTTCATGTTCACGAAGGGCCACAGGCCGCCCTTCTTCGCGGCGGCGGCGAAGGCGGCCATGGGGGCGTTCGCCTCACCGGCCGCGTTGTACGGCACCAGCGGCTCCCGCGTCTCGCGATCGCGCACCAGCTCCAGCGCCCAGAACATGCCCGTGCCGCGCACCTCGCCGACGCTCGGGTGCCGCTCGGCGAGCGCGCGCAGCTCCGGTCCGACGACGTCGGCGCCCAGCCGGGCCGCGTTCTCGACGACGCCCTCCTCCGCCATCACGTTGATCGTCGCCACCGCCGCCGCGCAGGCCAGCGGGTGCCCGGAGTACGTCAGGCCGCCGGGGTAGGGCCGCTTCCCGAACGTCTCCGCTATCGCGCCGGAGATCGCGACACCGCCCAGCGGCACGTAGCCGCTGTTCACGCCCTTGGCGAAGGTCAGCAGGTCGGGCGTGACGTCGAACAGGTCCGCCGCGAACCACTCACCGGTCCGCCCGAACCCGGCCATGACCTCGTCCAGGACGAAGACGATCCCGTACGTGTCGCACAGCTCCCGCACCCCGGCGAGGTAGCCGGGCGGCGGGACCATGATCCCGGCCGTTCCGGGGACGGTCTCCAGGATGATCGCCGCGACGGTCGAGGGCCCCTCGAAGCGAATCGTCGTCTCCAGGTGCTCCAGCGCCCGCGCGCACTCCTGCTCCTCGGTCTCGGCGTAGAAGCGGGAGCGGTAGAGGTAGGGCGCCCAGAAGTGCACGACCCCGGCCGTGCCGCTGTCGGAGGCCCAGCGGCGCGGGTCGCCGGTGACGTTCACGGCCTGCTGGGTGCCGCCGTGGTACGAGCGGTACGCCGAGAGCACCTTCGGGCGGCCCGTGTGCAGCCGGGCCATCCGGAGGGCGTGCTCGACGGCGTCGGCGCCGCCGTTGGTGAAGAAGATCTTGTCCAGGTCGCCCGGGGTCCGCTCGGCGATCAGCCGGGCCGCCTCCGAGCGCGCCTCGACCGCGAAGGCGGGCGCGAAGGTCGTCATCGTCGCCGCCTGCTCCTGGATCGCGGCGACGACCTTCGGGTGCTGGTAGCCGATGTTCGTGTAGACGAGCCCGCTGGAGAAGTCGAGGTAGCGGCGGCCGTCGTAGTCCCAGAAGTACGACCCCTCGGCACCGGCGACGGCGAGCGGGTCGATGAGCTCCTGCGCGGACCAGGAGTGGAACACGTGGTCACGGTCGGCGGCCTTGACGGCGGCACCGGCTTCGGGGTTCGGCTGAGGGGTCATGCGGGCGAGCGTAGGCACGCGGGATACGGGCGCGAAATCGGCGTCGTGTGTGAGGTCCGGGGGTTTCCGCGACAGGTTGTCGACGGGACGGCCGCGCGGGAACGGCCTCTTGACAACATCCTGTCCAAACGACAGTATGTTGTCATACTTCGGAACGAGGAGGCACCATGACCCGCAAGCCCGTCCATCTCGCCGTCTACGACACCCTCGCCGACTGGGAGACCGGCCACGCCACGGCCCACCTCGCCCGCGCCGGCCACGAGGTCCGCACCGTCGGCCCGTCCACCGCCCCCGTGCGGAGCACCGGCGGACTGCGCGTCCTTCCCGACCTGGCCCTGGCGGACCTGCGCCCCGAGGACAGCGCCCTGCTGATCCTCCCGGGCGCCGACCTGTGGGACACGTCCGGCGACCTCGCGCCCTTCGCCCGCACGGCCCGTGCCTTCCTCGACGCGGGCGTGCCCGTCGCCGCGATCTGCGGCGCCACCGCCGGGCTCGCCCGCGAGGGCCTGCTCGACGACCGCGACCACACCAGCGCGGTCTCCTTCTACCTCGCCGCGACCGGCTACGCGGGCGGCGGGCGCTACGTCGAGACCGACGCCGTCACCGACCGCGGCCTGGTCACCGCAGGACCGACCGAGCCGGTCGCGTTCGCCCGGGAGGTCCTGCGGCTGCTCGGGGTCTACCAGGGCGAGGTGCTCGACGCCTGGTACCGGCTGTTCCACGACTCCGACGCGGCGGCGTACGGGGTGCTGGAGAAGGCCGGGGCGCTGTGAGCCGGGAGCGTCAGGAACTGCTCAGCAGCAGCGCCCTCGGGGTGTTCCGGCTCAACGGCCAGTTCCTCGCCGTCGCGGAGGAACTGGCCCGGCCCGCCGGGCTCACCGCCGCCTGGTGGCAGGTCCTCGGCGCGGTCCTCGGGGAGCCGCTGCCCGTCTCCGGCATCGCCCGCGCCATGGGCATCACACGGCAGAGCGTGCAGCGCATCGCCGACCTGCTGGTCGAGAAGGAACTCGCGGAGTACCGGCCGAACCCGGCGCACCGCCGCGCCAAGCTCCTCGCGCCGACCGGGCAGGGGCGTGCGGCGATCGCCCGGATCGACCCCGGACACGCGGCGTTCGCCGACCGGCTGGCGGAGGCGTTCGGGGAGGAGGAACTGGCGGATGCGGTGCGGATGCTGGAACGGCTGTCCAAGGTGCTGGACCAGGTCGGTCCGCCTGTTACGGAACCGTAGAGGTTGTCCAGGTCACCCCGCCCCGGCCCCGCACTATTCTCGGTCTGTTGCTCACGTGTGGGGGGAAGGCGGCTGAGCGATGGAGAAGCTGGGGCCCGGGGATCCGCAGCACATCGGTGCGTACCGGCTGCTGGCGCGGCTCGGTGCGGGGGGCATGGGGCACGTGTACCTGGCCCGCTCGGAGCGGGGCCGTACGGTCGCCGTGAAGCTGGTCCGTGAGGAACTGGCCGCGCAGGAGGAGTTCCGGGAGCGGTTCCGCCAGGAGGTGCAGGCCGCGCGGCGGGTCGGCGGGTACTGGACCGCGCCGGTGCTGGACGCCGACACCGAGGCGGCCGTGCCGTGGGTCGCCACCGGCTACGTCGCCGGGCCGAGTCTGCAGCAGGTCGTCGGGCACGACCACGGTGCCCTGCCCGAGCGGACGGTCCGCATCCTCGCGGCCGGGCTCGCGCACGCGCTCAAGGACATCCACGCCGCCGGCATCGTCCACCGCGACCTCAAGCCGTCCAACGTGCTGGTCACCATCGACGGCCCGCGCGTCATCGACTTCGGCATCGCCCGCGCCCTGGAGACCGTGACGGACGGCGGCCTCACCCGCACCGGCGCGCTCGTCGGATCGCCCGGCTTCATGGCGCCCGAGCAGGTGCGGGGCGACCGCATCACCCCGGCGTGCGACGTCTTCTGCCTCGGCTCCGTCCTCGCCTACGCCGCGACCGGCGCCCTGCCCTTCGGCACCGCCAACAGCGGCGTGCACGCCATGATGTTCCGCATCGCCCAGGAGGAACCGGACCTGGAGGGCGTCCCCGAGGGCATCGCCGACCTCGTCCGGGACTGCCTGCGCAAGGACCCCGCCGCCCGGCCCTCCCTCGACCGCATCCTGCAGCGCACGGGCGCCGACGACACCGTCTCCGACGGCCGCGCCCTCGACCCCTGGCTGCCGAGCGCACTGGTCGCCCAACTGGGGCGGCACGCGGTGCGGTTGCTGGACACGGAGGACCCGGAGGGGGCGGCCGGGCCCGCCGGAGGGGCGCGGGGCACCGCGCGCCCGGCCTCCGCCGGCCCGCAGCCGAAGCGCGACGCCGCGCAGCAGCCGGGGCCGGCCCCGGCGGAGAAACCCGGCCCCGGCCCCACCCCCGACCATGCCCCCGCCGCCGACGAGTCCTCGCGGCGCCCCGCGCTCCCCCCGGCCCCGGCGGCAGCGCCCGCCGCGCCCGCAGGCCCACCCCCGCCGGGCAGACCCGGCGAGGGCCCGCCGCTGAACCACCTGCCCACCATGGCCGCGGGCCAGAGCGCGGCCCCCGCCTCCCGGCAGCCGCAGCCCGCGGGCGCCCCGCCCCACCCGCAACCCGGCCCGCAACCCGGAACGCCCCCGCCCCCGTACCCGGCGTACGGCTATCCCCAGCAGCATCCGCAGCCAGGAACCCCGGCCGTACCCGCGCCCCACCCCGCCTACGGCGGCCTCGGCGCCACCCCGCCCTACGGACCGCCGCCCTACGGCACGACTCCGCCGTACGGCCCCCCGCAACCCCGGCCGGCGCGCGGGGACGGCCGGTCCACCGCGCTGCTCGTCGTGGTCGCGCTGGTCGTCGCGCTCCTCGCGGGCGGGTCGGTCTACGCCCTGATGCAGGGCGGCGACGAGGACCGGGCCGACGACGGGCGCGGCGGCACGCAGAGCACGGGAGCGTCCCCGACCACCCCGGGTCCCTCCCCGACCACCTCGCAGCCGGACACGTCCCCCTCACCGGCGGACGGCACGATCCCGTCCGGCTATCTCGGCACCTGGACCACGACCATCGATAACGCCGACGGCGAGCACAGCCGTTCGCTCACCCTCCAGCAGGGCGAACCGGGCGACACGGTCCTGTCCCTCGTGGCCGACGGCCCGACCAAGGGAGGCGGCACGTACCACTGCGTCTTCGAGGGCCGGCTGAGCGCGGCACCCGGGGCCGGCGGCACGCTGAGCATCGGCCCGTCCAGCGTCAAGGCCGGGCAGCCGCGCACCGCCTGCACCCCGGGCGCGGCCACGGAGGTGACCCTCCTCCCGGACGGCACGCTCCAGCGCGTGAACACCAGCAGCGGGGAACGGCTGACCTATACGAAGCAGTGAGCACTCCCGCCGGTCGCTGCCCGGCGGGTAGCCGGACGTCGGGCTGCCGGGCGCTGTCCCGCCGGTCGTGAGACGCCGCCCTGCCGATCGCCGGACGCCGGGCCGGTCAGGGCCGACGACGACCCGACACGCGCGCGCCGGCGCCCCTCACCTCGGCTCGGGCGGCCGCTGGCGGGGCATGTTCGGGCGGGTCCCCCCGTGCGGCGGCACCGTGAACCGCCCGTTCACCCCCACCTCGGTCCCGCGCCCCGGCCCCGGGAACACCACCGCCTGCAACCCCGCCGGTGCGGCACCCCCCGCCCGGAACTCCCCCATCCAGTCCGCCGTCTCCACCCGCACCAGTTCCGTCAGGTCCTCGGAGAACCTCCGCAGCACCCCGAGGCACCGCTCGGCGGCCTCGCCGGCCGTCCCCTCCGCAGGACCCAGCACCTCCCGCACGCTCTCCGCCGCCCAGTCGAACTGGAGAGCCTGCAAGCGCCGCTGCACGGCCTGCGCGGTGGCCACGTCCCGCATCCACCCGGACGTCACCCCGAAGTACCGGTCGACGGCCACGCACGCCGCCCCCACCAGCAGCGCCAGACACCCCCAGGGCGCGATCCCGCCCGCCACCCCGGTCAGATCCAGCAGGGGCAGCGCGACCCCGGTGACCGCCCCCACCGCCGTCCCGCAGCGCAGCACCCGCGCGCACCGCCGCTTCCACACCCGGTCCGCGAGATACCAGGCCGCCGTCCGCAGGGCCCCGCGCTCCACCCACCGGTACAGCTCGTCCAGCCGGAGCGCCGGCTCGCCCCAGTCCCCGAGCGGGAAGACCCGCCCGCTCAGATCGCCCGGCCGCAGCCCGGGCGCCGCCTGCTCGCCCCGCCCGTCCTGAGGCGGCCCCTCGGGCTGCATCTCCGGCTGACCCACCCGGCACTCCTCACTGACCACGAATGACCACGTACGGTTCACTCACCGATCACGCTGCGCGATGGGCGACCGCCTGCATCCGGCACGCGCCCGACCCTTCCTACCCCCCAATGGGTGGCGAAGACGTAGCTTTCGCCTCTTTTCCGCCCGGAAGTATTCCTTGATCAGGTATAGGGCGCGAGTGGGACTCACTCGAAAGAGTGCTGGGGCGACGGCAGCCCCGACCACGTAGGCTCGTGCCGAACGGGAAAACCCGTACCGAGCAAGGAGCTGATCGTGATCCCCGGTGGTGGCCAGCCCAATATGCAGCAGCTGCTCCAGCAGGCCCAGAAGATGCAACAGGACCTGGCACAGGCGCAGGAGGAACTGGCGCAGACCGAGGTCGACGGGCAGGCGGGCGGCGGTCTGGTGACGGCCACCGTCACCGGTGCCGGCGAGCTGCGCGCCCTCAAGATCGACCCGAAGGCGGTGGACCCGGAGGACACCGAGACCCTCGCCGACCTGGTCGTGGCGGCCGTCCAGGCGGCCAACGAGAACGCGCAGGCGCTCCAGCAGCAGAAGCTGGGCCCGCTCGCGCAGGGCCTGGGCGGCGGCGGCATCCCCGGCCTGCCGTTCTGACCCAGCGCACCGCCTTCCTCGGACAGGCGGCAGACAACTACGGTACGTACGGGACGGTACGCACCGACCCCGAAGACCCAGGAAGGGCAGTCCGTTGTACGAAGGCGTGGTCCAGGACCTGATCGACGAGCTGGGGCGGCTGCCCGGCGTCGGTCCGAAGAGCGCCCAGCGGATCGCCTTCCACATCCTCCAGGCGGAGCCGACGGACGTCCGGCGGCTCGCACAGGCCCTGATGGAGGTCAAGGCGAAGGTCCGCTTCTGCGCGACCTGCGGCAACGTCGCACAGGAGGAGCTGTGCAACATCTGCCGCGACACCCGCCGCGACCCGGCCGTGATCTGCGTGGTCGAGGAGCCGAAGGACGTCGTGGCGATCGAGCGCACGCGTGAGTTCCGGGGCCGGTACCACGTCCTGGGCGGCGCGATCAGCCCCATCGACGGCGTCGGCCCGGACGACCTGCGCATCCGGGAGCTCCTGGCCCGCCTGGCGGACGGGACGGTCACCGAGCTGATCCTGGCCACGGACCCGAATCTCGAGGGCGAGGCGACAGCGACGTACCTCGCCCGCATGATCAAGCCCATGGGCCTGAAGGTCACCCGCCTGGCCAGCGGCCTCCCGGTGGGTGGGGACCTGGAATACGCGGACGAGGTCACGCTCGGACGCGCCTTCGAGGGGAGACGACTCCTAGATGTCTGACGCCACGCTGCACGCGACCGACCAGAACCCGGACGATTTCGCGGTCCAGATCGCGGACCAGATCGAGAGCTTCCTGGTCGCCGTCACCGAGGTCGCCAAGGGCGCCGAGCCGGAATCGGCCGTGCCCTTCCTCCTCCTGGAGGTATCCCAGCTCCTCCTGGCCGGCGGTCGGCTCGGCGCGCACGAGGACATCGTGCCCGACGAGCGCTACGAGCCCGATTCCGGCCCCGAGGCGGACGTCGACGAGCTCCGCGAGAACCTGGCCCGGCTGCTGGACCCGATCGACGTCTACTCCGAGGTCTTCGACCCCTACGAGCCCCGCAAGGCACCGGTCCCGGCCCGCATCTCCGACGACCTGACGGACGTCATCACGGACCTGCGCCACGGCATGTCCCACTACCGTGCGGGCCGCACCACGGAGGCCCTGTGGTGGTGGCAGTTCTCCTACTTCTCCAACTGGGGCTCCACCGCCTCGGCGAGCCTGCGCGCCCTCCAGTCGGTCCTCGCCCACGTCCGCCTCAACCAGCCCCTCGCCGAACTCGACGGCCTGGACACGGACCAGGGCATGGGCGACGACACGCTGGAGATCGAGGCGGGCCGCGTGATGGCGGAGGAGATCGCGGGGCCGCTGGGACTGCGCCGGGCCAAGTAGCCTCGACCGGCCGGGCGCCGGGCGGCTCCTGTGCCATGAACCAGACCGGGCACTTCGGGCAGCGCGGCGAGAACGGCGTCGCGCACGCGCTGAAGGTTCACGTCCAGGCCCTCCAGCCGTTCCACGGGTCCCTGCTCCGCCATGGAACCGCTTGTCATCGCTGCGTGTGCGCGTCCAGCGTCCTGACCGGGTGCCCTGGCCGGGGTGATCCGGGCGGTGCGGGGGAGGCGGTGACCTCCCCGCCGCTCAGAGCCGTACGGCCGCCCCTGTCACGCCGATGCCGGTGCCCGGATCCGCCGGTACCGTCACGGTGATGGTGCTGGGGCGTCCCATGTCCGCGCCCTGGTGGATCGTCAGGGTGGCGGGTGTCCGTACGAGGCCGAGTTCGCGCAGGTATCCGCCGAGTGCGGCCGCCGCCGCCCCCGTCGCCGGGTCCTCGACGACGCCGCCGGGCGGGAACGGGTTGCGGGCGTGGAAGACGGTGGGTGACTCGCGGCGGATCAGGTCGATCGTGGTCCAGTCCCGGCGGGCCATCAGGGCGGCGAGCGCGGGCATGTCGTAGTCCAGGTCCGCCAGCCGTTCCCGGCTCGTGGTGGCGACGACCGGGTGCCAGGCCCCGCCGAAGGCCACCCGTGGCGGGAGCGCCGGGTCCAGGTCACCGGCGGACCAGCCGAGGATCGCCAGCAGTTCGGTGAGGTCGGCTTCGTCGAGCGGGACCGTGCGCGGCGGGACGCTCACCAGGGTCGCCACGAGGGTGCCGTCCGCCGCCCGGTCCGTGGTGACGGTGACCGGGCCCGCGGGGGTGCGCAGCAGCAGCCGTCCGGTGCCGTGCCGCTCCGCGTGCGCCACGGCCGTGGCGATCGTCGCGTGGCCGCAGAACGGCACCTCGGCGAGCGGGCTGAAGTAGCGGACGTCCAGTGAGCCGTCGCCGGCTTCCACCGCGAACGCCGTCTCCGAGTAGCCCACTTCGGCCGCCGTCGCCAGCATCTTCGCGTCGTCGACGCCGCTCGCGTCCAGCACCACCCCCGCTGGGTTGCCGCCCTCGGGGTCCGTGCTGAACGCCACGTAGCGCAAGGTCTCCATGCCCTGACCGTAGCGTCCGGCCCGCTGTCACGCAGGGTGATTCGGAGGCTCCTTGTACGGGCTCTGTTTGCGGGCTGTCCGGCCCCTTGCCGGTGCGACGCGAGGCTGGAGTCACTTCCACCGCACCGACGTGGGGGAGTCAACTCCGTTCGAGAGGCGGGTGCCGTAGCGGTCGGGGCCGCCGTCGGGCGTGCCCGCGGGGGTGCGGGGCCGGGTGCGGCGCATGACCGCCCTGATCCGCGCGATGACCTCGCGGACGCCGATCTCGCTCCACGTCGAAGCCGTAGCGCTCGAGGCCATGGCGCAGGGACTCGGCGACCGGTTCATCGTCTTCCGCCAGGAGGACGCGCACAGCCGAGCCCCAGTGCTTGAAAGTTGCGGGACCGGGGACGAGGCTCGTGCGATTGTGACGCCGGGCACTTTCCCGAGTGGCCCGTGCCCAGATGGGCATGAGCGACTCTGGACGGGCGGCCCGAGATCTCACCATGCGATATCGCGGAAGGGTTTTTCGGACGCTCGTTAGACTGAGCCGACCGCGGTACGAATGCGTATAGCGGATAGAGACGGATTGAGCGAGGAGCGCACGTGGGCCTTGTCGTGCAGAAGTACGGAGGCTCCTCCGTAGCCGATGCCGAGGGCATCAAGCGCGTCGCCAAGCGGATCGTGGAAGCGAAGCAGAACGGCAACCAGGTGGTTGCCGTGGTTTCCGCGATGGGCGACACGACGGACGAGCTGATCGATCTCGCCGAGCAGGTTTCCCCGATGCCTGCCGGGCGCGAGCTCGACATGCTGCTGACCGCCGGAGAGCGGATCTCCATGGCATTGCTGGCCATGGCGATCAAAAAGCTGGGCCACGAGGCCCAGTCGTTCACCGGCAGCCAGGC
The DNA here is from genome assembly GCF_040706515.1 of Streptomyces sp. NPDC047880. NCBI lineage: Bacteria > Bacillati > Actinomycetota > Actinomycetes > Kitasatosporales > Streptomycetaceae > Streptomyces > Streptomyces sp. NPDC047880. The sequence goes on from NZ_JBEZOK010000001.1 coordinate 216,945, forward strand.
GGGTGTCATCACCGACTCGGTCCACAACAAAGCGCGCATCATCGATGTCACGCCGGGCCGGATCAAGACCTCGGTGGACGAGGGCAACATCGCGATCGTGGCCGGTTTCCAGGGTGTCTCCCAGGACACCAAGGACATCACCACGCTCGGCCGCGGCGGCTCCGACACCACCGCGGTGGCCCTCGCCGCCGCCCTCGACGCCGACGTCTGCGAGATCTACACCGACGTCGACGGCGTGTTCACCGCCGACCCGCGCGTGGTGAAGAAGGCCCGGAAGATCGACTGGATCTCCTTCGAGGACATGCTCGAACTGGCGGCGTCCGGGTCCAAGGTGCTGCTCCACCGCTGTGTGGAGTACGCCCGCCGGTACAACATCCCGATCCACGTCCGGTCCAGCTTCAGCGGACTCCAGGGCACCTGGGTCAGCAGCGAGCCGATCGTTCAGAAGACGCAAGGGGAAAAGCAGGTGGAGCAGGCTCTCATCTCCGGTGTCGCGCACGACACCTCCGAGGCCAAGGTCACGGTCGTCGGCGTGCCGGACAAGCCGGGCGAGGCGGCCTCGATCTTCCGCACGATCGCCGACGCCGAGATCAACATCGACATGGTCGTGCAGAACGTGTCCGCCGCCTCCACGGGCCTGACGGACATCTCCTTCACGCTGCCCAAGACCGAGGGCCGCAAGGCCATCGACGCGCTGGAGAAGAACAAGGCCGGCATCGGCTTCGACTCGCTGCGCTACGACGACCAGATCGGCAAGATCTCCCTCGTCGGCGCCGGCATGAAGACCAACCCGGGCGTCACGGCCGACTTCTTCACGGCCCTGTCCGACGCGGGCGTGAACATCGAGCTGATCTCGACCTCCGAGATCCGCATCTCGGTCGTCACCCGTGCCGACGATGTGCCCGAGGCCGTCCGCGCCGTGCACTCCGCGTTCGGGCTCGACTCCGACAGCGACGAGGCCGTGGTCTACGGAGGCACCGGCCGCTGATGGCCGACCTCCGACAGGACGCCCGGACCGGACGGTCCGGGCGTCCGACGCTTGCCGTGGTGGGGGCGACCGGGGCCGTCGGCACGGTCATGCTCCGGATCCTGTCCCAGCGGGCCGACGTCTGGGGCGAGATCCGGCTGATCGCCTCCGCGCGCTCGGCCGGCCGCAAACTGACCGTGCGCGGCGAGGAGACCGAGGTCGTCGCGCTCGCCGAGGAGGCGTTCGACGGCGTGGACGTCGCCATGTTCGACGTCCCCGACGAGGTCGCCGAGCGGTGGGCGCCCGTCGCCGCCGCCAAGGGCGCGGTGGTCGTCGACAACTCCGGCGTGTTCCGGATGGACCCGGACGTGCCGCTCGTGGTGCCCGAGGTCAACCCGCACGCCGTACGGATGCGCCCGCGCGGGATCATCGCCAACCCCAGCTGCACGACGCTCTCCATGATCGTGGCCCTGGGCGCGCTGCACGCCGAGTTCGGGCTGCGCGAGCTGGTCGCCTCCTCGTACCAGGCCGTCAGTGGTGCCGGGCGCGCCGGTGCGGAGACCCTGCGCCGGCAGTTGTCCCTGGTCGCGGGCACGGAGCTGGGCACCAACCCCGGCGACGTACGCCGGGCCGTCGGTGACCACACCGGGCCGTTCCCGGAGCCGGTCGCCCTGAACGTCGTGCCGTGGACCGGTACGGCGTGCGACGACGGCTGGTCGTCGGAGGAGCTGAAGGTACGGGACGAGGCCCGCAAGATCCTCGGGCTGCCCGGCCTGCCGGTGGCCGTCACCTGCGTCCGGGTGCCGGTGATCACCACGCACTCCCTGACCGTGCACGCCCGCTTCGAGGGCGAGGTCACCGTCGACAAGGCGCGTGAGATCCTCGCCACGGCGCCCGGCGTGGTGCTGTTCGACAACCCGGCGGCCGGGGAGTTCCCGACCCCCGCCGACGTGGTGGGCACCGACCCCACCTGGGTCGGCCGGGTCCGGCGTGCGCTGGACGACCCGACGGCGCTGGAGCTGTTCGTCTGCGGGGACAACCTGCGCAAGGGCTCCGCGCTCAACACCGCCCAGATCGCCGAGCTGATCGCGGCCGAGCTCTCCTGAGCCGTCCTGACCTGTTCCGACCCTTCCTGTCCGGACGGTCCCCCGGGGTTCGTGAGGTTCCGCGGGCCTCGGACCCGCCGCCGATGTCAGAGGCGGTTTGTAGGATCTGTGGACGACGTGTGAGCCGGTCGATGATCGGGACCACTTGTCCGTGGCGCTTCGGCATCAGAGGATTTACCTCCCCGCTCTCCGCAACCGCGCGAAGGGCGGGGAGCGTCTTTGCGGTCGCCCTTCGGCCGTGGGAGCGCTTCATCAGGCGTGGGGACGCCTGGAACCGGGCGTGGGGACGTCCGTTCACATTTGGATATAAGGGAAGAGCGGGACGCATGAGGGCAATGGACGCACCATGGATTGTGCTGCCTGACGCGGGTAGACCGTCGACGGCGACGGTCGGCGTGAAAGTGATGCCCGGCACGTACAACCCTCACCGGGGTCAGCGTGTCCAACAGGCGTGGCAGAGGTACTCGACTTCAGCGCGGCACGCGGCACGGTCCTTCGACCGCCCCGTCCGGCGGCTCTCCGACCCCGCATGGCCGGTACGCCCGGTGGCATGCCGGTGATCGCGCCCGTGCCCGCAGCGCGGCCGGCCCGCATACCCAGCCAGCGTGACGGCGCAGAGGACGGCGTCGCGGCCGGCACCTCCGTCGACCACCTCACCGAGACCTACCGCGCGCACTACCGCTCGCTGCTGGGTCTCGCCGCCCTCCTCCTCGACGACACCGCCTCCTGCGAGGACGTCGTCCAGGAGGCCTTCATCCGTGTCCACTCCGCCCGCAAGCGGGTCCGCGACCCCGAGAAGACCCTGGCGTACCTGCGCCAGACCGTCGTCAACCTCTCGCGCTCCGCGCTGCGCCGCCGCATACTCGGCCTGAAGCTGCTGTCGAAGCCCATGCCCGACATGGCCAGCGCCGAGGAAGGTGCCTACGACCAGCTGGAGCGCGACTCCCTCATCAAGGCGATGAAGGGGCTGCAGCGCCGCCAGCGCGAGGTGCTGGTGCTGCGCTACTTCGCGGACATGACCGAGGCGCAGGTCGCCGAGACGCTCGGCATATCCCTCGGCTCGGTCAAGGCCTACGGCTCGCGCGGTATCGCGGCGCTCCGGCTGGCCATGGAGGCGCCGGCATGAGTGACGGAGACGGGGCGCGCCGTGACGGGCGCGACCCCCACGAGCCCTTCGAGTGGCACGAGCCGACAAGGCTGCACGGGCAAGATCCGAAGCAATCGCACGCTGGGAACGGAACTGTGAACCACGGCCCCGACGACCAGAGCCCCCACGGGTTCGACTCGGACGAGCTGGACCTGCGCTCGATGCTGCACCAGGCGGTGCAGGACGTGGAACCGCGCGACGGCACCCTGGACTACCTGCGCAAGGCGGTACCGCAGCGGCGGACCCGCAAGCGGCAGGCCGTCGTGGGCATGGCGGCCGCCGCGCTCTTCATCGGCACGGCCGTCCCCGCCCTCGTGCACGTCTCCAACGCCACCGGCTCCGAGGCCAACCCGGCCGTCGCCGGCCACACGTCGCAGACCCAGGGCGGTGCGAGCCAGGGCAAGGGCCCGGACGGCGGCGAGAGCACCTCCGGCGGCTCCTCCGGCAAGGCCGAGGGCAAGGAGAAGGGCGAGAAGAAGGAGAAGGACAAGGGCAAGGGATCCGGCGCCTCCACCGGCGCCTCCCAGGGCGCCGGCCCCTCCTCCACGGTCGCCGCCGGCATCCCGGCGTGCACCGCGGCCCAGCTCGGCCCCGCCTCCGCAAGCAGCAGCGCCCCCGATTCCACGGGTGCGGTCTCCGGCTCCTTCCGCGTCACCAACGTCTCCGGCGCGGCCTGCACGGTCACCGGCCCCGGCTCGGTCAGCGCGCTGGCGCAGGGCGCGGCCGACGCCGCCAAGGTCGGTTCGGCCCGGCACGCCGCGGGCGACGCGGCTGCGGGCCTCCTGCCCGACCCGTCCCTGGAGGCGGCCCAGCTGGTGCTCCAGCCGGGAATCGGCTACGAAGTGAAGTTCGCCTGGGTGCCCTCCGAGACCTGCCCCACCCCCGGCGGCAGCGTCGGCGGGCCCGACCCGAGCCCGGACCCGACCCCGTCGGAGGACCCTACGGCCACGGCCGGCACGTCCACCGGCGGCGACACGGGAGCGGCCCCCCAGCTGGTCCGGGAGGACGGCACGGTCGACGGCAGCGTGGCGGTGACGTACACCCCGGGCACCGGCTCGGCGGGGACCTCGGTCACGGTGTCCAACGCGTGCGCGGGGACGGTGTACTGGACGGGCGTGCTGGCGGGCGCGTGAGCAGGGCCCGCAGCCCGCAGGGGGCTGCGGTCGCGGCACCGCCCGGGCCGGGCGAAGACGCCGCTCACTTCACGGCGGCGTCCACGGTCACGGGCTCCTCGTCCGCGACCAGCCCCAGCTCGGCGTCCCGCGCGTACTCCACCTCGCGCCGCAGCAACCGGAACCACATGAAGATCACGAACCCCACGAAGGCGAACCACTCGGCGGTGTAGCCCAGGTTCTGGAACGCCTTCAGGTCCAGCCCCGAGTCCGGCGGCGCGGTGGCCGGCACCGCCTTCATCCCCGAGTCGCCCTTGGTCAGCGTGATCCACGCGTCGTACACGTCGTACGGCACCAGGTTCACCAGTGCGGCCGCGCTGATCGCGGAGGTCTGCCCGGCCGGCAGGCCGCCCTGCGCGCTGACGCCGTTGTCGCCCGGTGTCTCGGACGCCTGCAGCACCCCGGTGACGGTGACCTCGCCGGCCGGCGGGGCGGGGGCCTTCGCCGCGTCGGCGGTCCCGGGCAGCCAGCCCCGCACCACCGGCAGCGCCTCACCCGAGTCGGTCCGCAGCAGCGTCAGCACGTAGAAGCCCTGCTTGCCGTCGAGCTCACGCCCGGGCACCAGCAGCTGCTTGCCGTACCGCCCGGTCGCGGTGACCGGCTTCCCGGAGGTCGCCTTGTCCACCGGGAGCATGTCCTTCAGCGGCCGGGGCGCCTCGTGCCGGGACTCGGAGACCTGCTCGGTCGCGGTGCGGTGGTCCTGCACACGGTCCTCGAACCGGCCCAGCTGCCAGGACCCCATGAAGATGCAGAAGGGGATGGACAACAGCACGAAGACGTTGATCCCCCACCATCGGGGCGTCAGCAGAAACCGGTACACACCCCCACGGTACGGGGCTGTCGGCCGGCCCCGGCCCGCGGGGTCGGCAACGTGGCGGGCCCCACGGCGGGTTCCGGCGGGCGGGGGAGCCGTCCGCGGCCGGTCCTCGCGGGCCCGGATCGGCCGCCGGAAAGCCTTCTGCGGCCCGGTCCTCGCGGGCCCGGGCCGGACCCCGTACGCGCTCGCCGCCGACGTGACGCCGAGGGCGTGGCAGAGAGCGGTTGCCGCCCTCACCGGTCCCGGCGAAGCCGAAGTCGGTGGAGGTTGTCCACAGGCTGGGGACCTCGCGAGCGGATTGTCGGCCGGGGCGGGCAGTATGGGGCCATGACTGAGAGCAACGGGTCCGACGCGCGGGAGCGGCGGGACCAGCACGAGCAAGAGGTACCGGCGGGACGGCAGGAGAGGATGCCGGACTGGGAGAAGCGCTTTCGGGCGCCGCGGGTCTCCCTGCCCGACTGGGCGGAGGACGCGCCGGACCGCTCCCTGTTCGTCTCGAACGCGACGGGGACGTACGAGCTGTACGCCTGGGACCGGGCGACGGGCGGGCAGCGCCAGGTGACGGACCGGCCGAACGGCACGACGGACGGCGTGCTGTCCCCGGACGGCGCGTGGATCTGGTGGTTCGACGACAAGGACGGCGACGAGTTCGGCGTGTGGCGCCGCCAGCCCTTCGAGGGCGGCGCGGACGAACCGGCCGCCGCGGGCCTGCAGGCCTCCTACCCGGCAGGCCTGGCCCTCGGCCGCGACGGGCGTACGGCGGTCGTCGGCCGCTCCACGGACGAGGACGGCACGACCATCCACCTCGTCCGCACCGGCGAGGACCCGGTGGAGATCTACCGCCACCGCGAGTCCGCCGGTGTCGGCGACCTCTCCCACGACGGCTCGCTCATCGCCGTCGAGCACACCGAGCACGGTGACGCGATGCACTCGGCGCTGCGCGTCCTGCGCCCCGACGGCACGGCCGTCGCCGACCTCGACGACACCGAGGGCGGCACCCGCGAGCTGGGCCTGGAGGTCCTCGGCTTCGCCCCCGTCGGCGGCGACACCCGCCTGCTCATCGGCCACCAGCGCCGCGGCCGCTGGGAGCCCCTGGTGTGGGACGTGGCCACCGGCGAGGAGACGGACCTGGCGCTGGAGCTGCCGGGCGACGTCAGCGCCGAGTGGTACCCGGACGGCAGCGGCCTGCTCATCGTGCACAGCTTCGAGGCCCGCAGCGAGCTGTTCCGCTACGACCTGTCCGGCCGTGCCCTGACGGAGATCCCGACCCCGCCCGGCACGGTCTCCGGCGCGACGGCCCGGCCCGACGGCAGCGTGGAGTACCTGTGGTCCTCGTCAGCCGAGCCGTCGGCGGTCCGCTCCACGACGGGCGGTGTGGTGCTCGACCCGCCCGGGATGAAGTCGCCCGGCTCGGTGCCGGTGGAGGACGTGTGGGTGGAGGGCCCCGGAGGCCGCATCCACGCCCTCCTCCAGAGGCCCGAGGGCACCACCGGCCCGCTGCCCACGGTCTTCGACATCCACGGCGGTCCCACCTGGCACGACAGCGACTCCTTCGCGGCGGGCCCCGCGGCCTGGGTCGATCACGGCTACGCGGTGATCCGTGTCAACTACCGCGGCTCCACGGGCTACGGCCGCGCCTGGACGGACGCCCTGAAGCACCGCGTCGGCCTCATCGAGCTGGAGGACATCGCCGCGGTCCGCGCATGGGCCGTCGACTCCGGCATCGCCGACCCCGAGCGCCTGATCCTCACCGGCGGCTCCTGGGGCGGCTACCTCACCCTCCTCGGCCTCGGCGTCCAGCCCGACGCGTGGACCCTCGGCATCGCGGCGGTCCCCGTCGCCGACTACGTCACGGCGTACCACGACGAGATGGAGGCGCTGAAGGCGATGGACCGCACGCTCCTCGGCGGCACCCCGGAGGAGGTGCCCGACCGCTTCGAGGCCTCGTCCCCGCTCACCTACGTCGACCAGGTCAAGGCGCCGGTCTACATCTCGGCCGGGGTCAACGACCCGCGCTGCCCGATCCGCCAGATCGAGAACTACGTCAAGCGCCTGGAGGCGCGGGGCGCGGTGCACGAGGTGTACCGCTACGACGCCGGGCACGGCTCACTGGTGGTGGACGAGCGGATCAAGCAGGTGCGGCTGGAGCTGGAGTTCGCGGAGCGGCACCTCAGGGGGGTGTCGGGCGTCCAGTAGCTCGGGAGCCGGGGTGGTTCGGCGGCTGCGGGGTGGGTGGTGGCCGATCGCGCAGTTCTCCGCGCCCCTCGGCTGCTTCGCAACCCTCGGGCGTCTGACGCCGAGCAGGGGACACCGCTCGGCGTCACGCCCCCGCCCGCTCCCGCCGTCTGCGCCCCAGCAGCTCCGCGAGCCCTCGCCGCGTCGCCGCCAGCACCACCCGGTCCCCCGCCCCCAGCACATACGAAGGAGGCAGGTCCCACACCAGCCCCGACGTCGCCGCGCCGTCCTCCTCGGCGCTCTCCCGGTCACCCCGCCGGCCTCCGGAGGGTGCCGTGTTGAGCGCCAGCACCCGCCAGGCCCCGGCCCGGAACGCCTCCCCGACCGTCCGCCCCTCCAGCTGCGGATGCCCGGCCACGTCCACCTCCGCGAACAGCAGCACCCGCCGCTCCACCGGGATCGCCCCGAGGATCTGCCGCCCCATCATCGCCCCGGCGAACGCGGGCGCGGCCAGGTGCGACACGCTCCGGCTCCGCGTCAGGGCGCGCGGATGCGCGGCCCGCAGCGTCCGGTACACGGCCGTCGCGAAGTCGTCGTCGTACAGCCGCAGCACGACCCGCAGGTCGGGCCGTACCGACCGCGCGTACAGCGACGCCTCCAGGTTCGTCGTGTCCGCGCTGGTCAGTGCCAGGAGCGCGTGCGCACGGTGGATCTTCGCGGCTTCCAGCACGCCTTCCTGCGTGACGTCCCCGAGCACCACGGGCACCCGCAGGCGGCGGGCCGTGGCCAGACCCCGCGCGTCCGGATCGGACTCCACGCACACCACGGGGATGTTCAGCTCCCGCAGCCGCGTCAGCACTCGCGTCCCGATCTTGCCGAGCCCGAGCAGCACCACGTGCCCGCCGAGCCCCCGCGGCGGCTTGCGCAGCGCGGACGCGCTGCGGAACGTGCCGAGCGCTTCCAGCACCGCCGCCAGCAGCACCGGCAGCAGCAGCAACCCCACCAGACCGGAGAGCAGTTGCAGCACCTGCCGGGCCGTCGACTGGTGGAGCGCGGGATCGTTGATGCCGAACAGGTCGAGCAGCGTGATGTACGTCGCGTACAGCGGATGCTCGCCGGTCACGATCATCAACCCCACGGCGAGCGCCAGCACACAGCCCACCAGCCCGGCCAGCGACCAGCGCAGCCGCCGCGAGAACAGCGAGGCGAACGGCGGCACCCCGCCCCGCCCGGCGGGCAGGGACGGCCCCGTGTACGACACCTGCTCCAGGACGACGGTCCCGCGCCCGGTCGCCGCCGCCACCGCCGCCTCGTCCGGCAGCAGGTGCGGCCCGTGCTCCCCGCTGCCCTCCGAACCGTCCGCGCCGGCCGGGTCGTTGCTCGTCGCCGACAGCAGCGCCAGGGTGCACAGCCCCGGGTCGGCCACCTCGCCCGGCCGTGGCGGCTGCCGCTCCACCGCCCGCAGCACGAGCCCTTCCGTCTGAACGACCTTGCTGGTGCCGACGAGAGCGGTGGCGGCGAGCGCGGGGGCGGCCGTGTCGGCGTCGGACAGCACCGTCGTCGACGCGTCGAGGCCCACCGCCCGGCCGTCCCCGGAGGCGACGGCGGCGGTCTGGTCCAGCAGTTCCTCGATGTGCTGCCCCAACCGCCGGTTGTAGAGGCGGAGTACGAGGCGGATGCGGGGGTTGAGGCGGCGGGCCGTGAGCGCGGCGCGGATGTTGGTCTCGTCGTCGTCGAAGACGAGCGCCAGTGCCGCCGCCCGGTCGGCGCCCGCCTCGGTGAGCACCGCCTCGGTGATCTCCGGCGCCTCCACCACCTGCTCGTTCGCGGCCGGTTCGGCGCTCGGGCCGGTCCGGCCGGAGGCCGCGTTCACGACCCGGTCGAGCAGCGCGGCCGAGGCGGCCCGGGCCCGTCCGACGACGGGCTGCCGCACCCGCCTTCCGGACGGCGGCACGACGAGCGTGACCTGCTCCGCGTAGACACCGCGGAGTTCGGCGGCCAGCCGGTGCGCCAGCCCGTCGTCACCGCACACGATCATGTGCGTGGCCGGATCACCCGGCTGACCTTGGTTCGGAACGCTCCCCACGAGGAGAAGACTGCCTCACCGTGACGACCGGTTCCAGAAGGGGACGGTGGGGCGTGAACGCCCGGCCGTCGCCGTCCGTACGAAAGGGGAGGGAAGGGGCAATGCCCTCGCGCACCACCGGAGGTACCGGGCCCGTGGCCATCACGAAGACCGCCCCGCAGGACAGCGGTGGGCGCGCGGACCCCGGGCAGGGCCGGGGCACCGGGACGGACCCGGGCAAGGAGGAGGGCCGGCACCTCAACTCGGCTCTCCTGCTGACCCTGTTGCTGCTCACGGCGGTGATGTTCCAGGACCCGCTCCGCGGGGCCCTCGCCGCGCCGGTGATGCAGAGCTGGATGACGGTGTTCGTCGCGGTCATGGTCCAGGCGCTGCCGTTCCTGGTGCTCGGTGTGCTGCTGTCGGCGGCGATCGCGGTGTTCGTGCCGCCGTCGTTCTTCGCCCGGGCCCTGCCGAAGCACCCGGCCCTGGCGGTGCCGGTCGCGGGCGCGGCGGGGGCGGTGCTGCCGGGCTGTGAGTGCGCGTCCGTGCCGGTGGCCGGCGCCCTGGTCCGCCGGGGGGTCACACCGGCGGCGGCCCTGGCCTTCCTCCTCTCGGCGCCCGCCATCAACCCGATCGTGCTGACGGCGACGGCCGTGGCGTTCCCCCGCAACCCGGAGATGGTCCTGGCCCGCTTCGCCGCGAGCCTGCTCGTGGCCTGCGCGATGGGCTGGCTCTGGCACCTCCTCGGCCGCACGGACTGGCTGCGTCCCCCGGCCCGCGCGTCGTACGAGGGGCAGGGCAAGGCAGCGGCTTTCGCGAACTCGGTCCGCCACGACGTGACGCACGCGGGCGGATTCCTGGTGATCGGCGCGATGGCCGCGGCGACCCTCAAGGCGGTCGTCCCGGCCGACTGGCTGGGCCTCGCGGCGGGCCACCCCGTGCTGTCGGTCCTGGTCCTCGCGGTCCTCGCGGTCCTGCTCTCCATCTGCTCGGAGGCGGACGCGTTCGTGGCGGCCTCCCTGACCCAGTTCTCCCTGACGGCCCGTCTGACGTTCCTGGTCGTCGGCCCGATGATCGACCTGAAGCTCTTCGCGATGCAGGCGGGCACCTTCGGCCGCGCCTTCGCCCTGCGCTTCGCCCCCGCGACCTTCGCCCTGGCCGTCGTCGTATCGGCCCTGACCGGAACGGTCCTGCTGTGAACCGCCTGGCCCAGACGGCCCTCCTCTTCCTGCTCGGCGCGACCCTCCTGCACGCCGGCACGACCGACCTCTACCTGCGCTACGTCAAGGAGGGCCTGCGCCCCCTGGTCCTCCTCGCGGGTGCGGTCCTGATCGCCACGGCGGCCGCGACCCTCTGGTACGACCGCCGCGGCAACCCCGGCCACGACCACGACGACGAGACGCGCACCCCCGCCCACGACCACCACCGTGAACCCCGAGTCTCCTGGCTCCTCACGCTCCCCGTCCTCGCCCTGATCCTGGTCGCCCCGCCGGCCCTGGGCTCCTACAGCGCGGCACACACCGGTACGGCCCTGACCAAGCCCTTCGGCTTCCCCGCCCTCCCCGCCGGCGACACGCCCCTGCGCCTGGCCGTCGCCGACTACGCCGGACGCGCGGTCTACGACGACGGCCGTGCCCTCCGGGGCCGCGAACTGAAGATCACCGGTTTCGTCACCCTGGACCGCAACGGCACCCCCTACCTGGTCCGCATGGGCCTCAACTGCTGCGCCGCCGACGCCCAGCCGGTCAAGATCGCCCTGTCGGGCGACATACCGCCGGTCCTGCGCCCGGACACCTGGCTGGAGGTCACCGGCACCTACACCCCCCGCCGCACCAAGGACCCGGTCAACAACGGCCCCGTCCCCTACCTCGAGGTGACGGCCGCGCGGCCGGTCCCCACCCCGCACGACCCGTACGACGAGACGTGGAACACCTGAACTGCGGTGTGGGGCAAGCCCTTTGGGGTACCCGGAGGAAACCGCTGACCAGCGAGGTGCAGGCATGACCACACTCCACGGTGCGCGCACGGCGGAACTCGGCCGGCCGCTTCCGCCCGAGGCGGCCCGCGAGGAACTGGCGAAGGCCGACCAGCGAGCCGGTCTGACCCTGGCCACTCTCGGCGCCGCCCTGGCCGCCCTCCTCACGGCGATCACCGCCGGTGTCATCACCCCCGCCCAGTTCGCCACGGTCCCCCAGCTGCTCCTGTGGACAGGCTGCGCGGCCTGCGCCCCGTCCCTGGTCCTGCTGAGCCTGGCGAGGACGCCCCACCCGGCCCCCACCGCCGACACCCCGGCCCAGCTCCTGACCCGCACCACCCGTGTGAAGCACCGCCGGATACGGCACGCGATGACGTGGGGGGCGGCGTTCCTCGCGCTGACCCTCGCGGGAACGCTGGCGGGGGTGCTCTCCTAGCCTGCCCGCTGCCCGCTGCCCGCTGCCCGCTGCCCGCTGCCCGCTGCCCGCTGCCCGCCGCCCGCCGCACCACCGTCCTCGGCAGGCCCACGCCCCGGCCGGCGGTTTGGAGGGCGGCTCGAGCCTCGCTCGCGTGGGCATCCAGGGCCGTCGCCCGTGGCCGTGGCGTCTGCGACTCTCGGCGCAGAGACCGCGAACGTCTCGACACTCGTGACGGGGGAGTTCCGCATGCCCAATGCCGTTTCCTGTACCGACTCCGCACCCGGACGCTCTGCCGTGCCCTCCTTCGAAGCCGCCACCGGAACCCTCCTGCGGCAGCTGGTGCTGGCGGCCGGGCCGCTGACGGTGCTCCAGATCGGCTGCCCGTACGAGTCGTTCACCGCCACGCTCGCGGCGGCGGTGAGCGAGAACGGGCAGGGCCGGGTCATCGCCTGCGAGCCGGACCCCGTACGCGCCGAGGCCGCAGCCGAGGCGGTCGAGAAGGCCGGAGCGGGGTGCTGCGCGGACGTACGGGCGGGCCGTCCCGAGCGGTCGCTGGCGACCCTCGCCGGACCGGTCGACCTGCTGCTGCTCGGCGGGCCGCCCCAGTCCTTCCTGCCGCTGCTGGAGCTGGTGGAACCCAGGATGCTGCCGGGCGCGGTGGTGGTGGCCCTCGGCGTACGGGACGAGCCGGCGCGGTGCGCGGACTTCCTCGCCCATGTCCGGTTCCCCGGCAGCGGCTACGTGTCGCTCTCCCTTCCCTTCGACGGCGGCGTGGAGCTGGCCGTCCGCGCCGCCTGAAGCACCCGCGCCGCCCACCCCGCGCCCGCCGCCCGCCCTGCGCCCGCCGCCCGCCCTGCGCCCGCCGCCCGCCCTGCGCCCGCCGCCCGCCCTGCGCCCGCCGCCCGCCCTGCGCCCGCCGCCCATCCCGCGCCCGCCGCCCATCCCGCGCCGGCCGCCCGCGTCGGCCATCCCCGCCCGCCATCCGCGTCGGCCACTCGCGCCCGCCGCCCGTGTCGGCCACCCCTAGGAGTGCCGTGTCCCTTCGTCCGTTCGACCCGGAGTTCCTGCCCGAGGGACACCCCGACAAGCAGACCGTCCCGCCCCGCGTCACCGCCTCGCGCGCCGTGTGGCGAGCACTGGTGCGTTACCTGCTGCTGCCCTCGTACCGCGCGCTGGTCGCCCTCGGCTCCGTGCACGTGGCCGTGCTCTGGCACCCGGAGTTCGGGCCGGCGTGCAGTGCGCCGCGGGAGGAGCCGCCGCCCGGCTACAGGGCGTCTCGAGCGGGTCTTGAGAGCGGGCCGGAAGCCTGGCCGGGACAACCGCATCCCCCAGTTCCCCCAGTTCCCCCAGTTCCCCCAGAGAATCGAGGAGATCTGCGATGAGCGACGTACGGCTGGTCGGCACCTGGACCACGCAGTTGGACGACGACGGCAAGGCGGTCCCCGGCCTCGTCAGTTTCTCGGCGGACGGCACGGTCGTCTCCACCCAGCTCAACACGAAGAACATCGGCCTGGGCACCTGGCGTGCCACGGGCCCGGACAGCTTCGAGTACGGCTTCCACATCCTGGCCGCCGATCCCGAGGGCAACCACGTGGGGGAGGCGCACGTGCGGGTGTCGGGCGAGTTCGTCTCGGACACCGAGTGGCAGGGCACCGGCGGTGCGGAGTTCTTCGACCCGCAGGGCACCAAGCTGCGCGGGCACGCCGGGTCCAAGGTGACCGCCGGCAAGTTCGGCATCGACGACTGATGCGGGCGGCTGCGCTGCGGGACCGGCTCGACGGGGACCTGGTCCTGCCGGACGAGGCGGGCTTCGCCCTGGCCCGACAGCTTCAGAACACCGAGTACGACACGATCGAGCCGTACGCCGTCGCCTACTGCGCCTCCGAGGAGGACGTCGCGCTGTGCGTGCGGCACGCCAGGGAACGGGGGGTGCGGCTGCATGTCCGGGGCGGCGGCCACAGCTTCAACGGCTGGTCGACCGGTGAGGGACTGGTCGTCGACCTGTCCCGGATGAACCACGTCGTCGCCGAGGGTCCCGTGGTGCGGCTGGGGGCGGGCGCCCAGTCGCTGGACGCACTGGACGCCCTGCGGACGCAGGGGCGGCAGATCGTCACCGGGACGTTCCCCACGGTCTCCGCGGGCGGGTTCCTGACCGGCGGCGGGATCGGCTGGCAGACACGGAAGTTCGGGCTGGGCAGCGACCGGCTCGTCGCGGCGCGCGTCGTGCTCGCGGACGGCAGGACCGTCCGCTGCTCGCCCGCCGAGGAGCCCGATCTGTACTGGGCGTCGCGCGGTGGCGGCGGAGGCACCTTCGGCGTGGTCACGGAGTTCGAGGTGCGCGCGATCGACGCGCCCGCCCTGACGGCCTTCGAGACGCTGTGGGCGTACGACGACGCCGTGGAGGTGCTGACGGCCTGGCAGGAGTGGGCCGTCGAAGGTCCCGACGAACTCGGCACCTCCCTGGTCGTGCTGCCGGGCATGTTCGGGCCCGGCGGGCGTCCGGTGGTCCGGGTCTGGGGCGTGCACCTGGGTCCGGACGAGGCGCTGCGCGACGGACTGGACGAACTGTCCGAGCGGGCCGGGTGCAAGCCGCTGAGCAGGACCGTCGGTGCGCCGGGCGGGTACGCCGAGGTGATGCACGAGGCGCTGTGCGGCTCGAAGACGGTGGCCCAGTGCCGGCGTACGGGCACCGGGCCCGAGGCCGAGGGGCACCGGCATCCGTACACCCGGCAGAGCTACCGGCTCACCGGCCGGGCCGCGACCCGGGCGGAGTCGGCGGCACTGCTCGACGCCTGGGATCCCGCCCTCGACGCGGTGGGGCAGGAGCGCTATCTGCTGTGCATCGCCCTGGGCGGTGCGGCGAGCCGGGTGCCGGGCGGCGCGACCGCCTACGCCCACCGGGACGCGCGGTTCCTGGTCGGCTATCAGTTCGCCTGCCGACAGGCGGCGACGGACCCGGACGCGCCGGCGCGGCTGACCGCGCTGGCGGACCGTGCGGCCACGGCCCTCACCCCGCTCGCCTGCGGCTCGTACATCAACTTCCCCAGCTCACGGGCGGGTGAGGACTGGGAGACGGAGTATTTCGGCGCGAACCGGTTCCGGCTGCGCGACGTGAAGCGGGCCTACGACCCGGACGACTTCTTCCGGCACGCGCAGAGCGTCGGCCGTGCCCCGACGACCGAGGTGGACTCATGAGGACGGATCTGCGGAACAAGGTCGTGCTGGTCACCGGCGCCTCCTCGGGCATCGGCCGGGCGACGGCCGTGGCCTACGGGGAGGAGGGGGCCAGGGTCGCGATCACCTACCACAGCAACGAGGACGGGGCCCGCGAGACCGCGCGGCTGGTGACCGAGGCGGGCGGCACACCGCTGGTGGTGCGCTACGACCTCGCGGACGAGCGGTGCATACGGGACGCCGTGGGGCGGGTCGCCGAGGAATGGGGCGGCATCGACGTGCTGGTGGCCAACGCGGTGGTCTGGAGCGAGGCGATCCCGCGGCCCGGGCAGCCGGTGCCGCGCTTCGAGGACGTACCGGCGAAGCAGTGGCAGGAGGTGCTGCGCACATCCGTCGACGCCGTGTTCCACACGCTGCAGGCCGTCCTGCCGTGGATGCGCGGGCGGCCGTGGGGCCGGATCGTGCTGCTCGGCGCGGGCTTGGCGGACACCGGCAAGGCCGGGGCGGGGGCGTACGGCGCCGGCAAGTCCGCGCTCTTCGGGCTGATGCGCAGCCTCGCCTGGGAACTGGGGCCGGACGGCATCCTGGTCAACATGGTGGTGCCCGGCCAGACCAGCACCGAGACCGTGCGGGCGCACGTGCCCCCGGGCTTCCTGGAGGAGAAGGGCAAGACCCTGCCGTCGGGCCGGATGTCCGCGCCCGAGGACGTGGCCCGGGCCGTCACCTTCCTCGGCTCGGCCGCCAACGGCAACACCAACGGCGAGACGCTGCGCGTGACGGGCGGCGCCTGACGGGGCCGCCGGCGTCCGCCCCCGGGTACGGGCCCCGCCGCACTCCAGGGATCCTGGGGTGCGGCGGGGCCCGCCACCGTTGCGGCCGGTGCGCCCGGCCGGTGTCGAGTTGTCCTCGACGGTGCTTCGAGAGCCCCGGGTCACCGTGTGGGGCATGGAGATTCGTAGCCTCGACGGCGATGAGCCGGCGACCATCGCCGCCTTGCTTCCCGGGTTCCGGGACACCATGAGCCTGGAGCTGCCCGGTGATCCGCCGGTGACGGAAGCCCTGCTGGCGCGGCTGTTCCAGCGGCGGCACGGCACGGAACGGATCGTGCTGGCCGCCTACGACGGCGGCACGCCGGCCGGTGTGCTGAAGCTCGGCCTCGACCTGGCGGACCGGAGCGGGCCGGGACACGGTTCGCTGTGGGTCTTCCCCGGTTTCCGGCGGCGCGGTGCCGGGCGGGCACTGGCGGCCGCGGGGCTGGCGGCGCTGCGGGAGCGCGGGCGGGACCTGCTGCTGGCCGACGCTCCGAGGGCGGAGGCCGGTGAGCGGTTCGCGGCGGAGCTCGGAGCCGACCTCCTCGGCGAGAGCGTGCGTCATCGGCTGCGCCTGGCCGGGCCCGCCCGTGCGGTGCTGGAGGCCGCGGCGGCCCGGCCGGTGCCCGGGTACCGCCTGGTGAGGTGGCAGGGGCCCTGCCCCGACGACCTCGTGGACTCCTACGCGCGGGCCTGGAGCGCCCTGGAGGAGCGGGTCAACGGCCAGGCGAGGATCCGGCGTCCCTCCGCCGGCGACGTACGGGCGCGGGAGGCCGAGGCGGAGCGGGCCGGGCATCTGCCCCACGTGGTGGCGGCGCTGCCCGAGCGCGGCACGGAGATCGTCGGGTACGCCACCTTGTTCGTGCGGAACAGCCCGATGGCGGACGGCGGCGAGACGCTGGTGCTGCCGCAGCACCGGCGGCGCGGTCTCGCCACCCGGCTGAAGAGCGAGCTGCTGCTCGGGGCCGCCCGGGAGAACAGCCGGCTCGCACTGGTCCAGGTCTTCAACGACACCGCCGACACCGCCGTGGTCGCGCTCAACCGCAAGCTCGGCTTCGAGGCCGACTCGTACTGGTCGACCTACGCGCTCAAGGCCTGAGCAGCCCCCTGATCTCCCCTTGTCCGAGAGCCGAGCCGAGAGGAACCCATGACCACCGTGATCCCTGCCGGGCAGCGCACGCGCAACGCCGAGCTGATCCGCGAGCTGTACGGAACGCTCCATCGCGAGCGCCGCTTCGAGGAGGCGGGCCGCTTCTTCCACGCCGACTGCGTCGAGCACGCCCCGGCCGACTGGCGGACCTCGGACCGGGTGTTCCCGGAGCTGCGCGCGGACATCGACCACCTGGTGGCCGGGAACGACCGGGTGATGCTGTTCGCCACCTGGACCGGGCGCTCCCGCTCGGGCGCCGAACTGCGCTTGCACACAGCCGAGTTGTACCGCCTGCGGGACGGCAGGGTGGCCGAGCACTGGAACGTGGTGGACCGTGACGTTCTGGTCGCGCACGGCGTGGACGGCGGACCGGACCGGAGCGGTCAGCCGGCCGCGCCCGGGCTGCACGGCCCGCACAGCGACACCGAGCGGGCCAACGCGGAGCTGGTGCTCGGCGCGTACCGCGACGTCTTCAGCGAGCACCGGCTGGACCTGGCCGAGCGCTACTACCACCAGGACTACCGCCACCACAACATGCGTACCGACGCGGTGCCGGACGGACTCGACGCCTTCAAGGCGTTCTTCGCCGACAACATCGCCGCCTTCCCCGACCTGGTCACCACCGTGGACCACATCGTCGCCGCCGACGACCGGGTGATGGTCTTCGTGACCTGGACCGGCACGCTCACCGGCGCGTGGAGCGGCGGCGGCCCCTCCGGGCTGCCGCTGGAGATGCGTACCTGCGACCAGTTCCGGATCGAGCGCGGGAAGGTCGCCGAGCACTGGGAGGTCGTGGACTACCTGGCCCTGGGGCGGGCCGGACTGCCGACCCCGTGAACAACTGTCCGAGGCCGATCACCCAGAGAGGGACCGTGCGATGACCTCCGCTTCCGACCCTTCCGGCAGCGCACCCGTACTGATCGTCGGCGGCAGCCTCGTCGGGCTGTCCACCGCCCTGTTCCTCGCCCGGCACGGGGTGCGGTGCACCCTGGTGGAGCGCCACCCGGGCACGTCCGTCCACCCCCGGGCCGTCGGGTACTACCCCCGGACCGGGGAGCTGCTGCGCCAGGCGGGCGTCGAGGACTCCGCCGTACGGGAGGCGTCCGGCTTCGCCACGCACCGCACCCGGGCCGGGGTGACCTCGCTCGCCGGTGACGTGCTGTTCAGCAAGGAGGAGCTGGAGGGCGACGACGACCTGGGCGACCTCACCCCGTCCCGGCTGCTCCTGCTGCCGCAGGACCGGCTGGAGCCGCTGCTGCGGGAGCGGGCGGCGGAGCTCGGCGCCGACCTCAGGTTCGGCACCGAGCTGTTGTCCTTCGCGGAGGATCCCGAGGGGGTCACCGCCGTCCTCGGCGACGACACCGGTACCCGCACCTTCCGCAGCTCCTATCTGGTGGCCTGCGACGGGCCGCGCAGCACCGTCCGGGAGGCGCTGAAGGTGCCCCGGCAGGGGCGCGGGGTGCTGTCCCGTCATGTGAGCATCGCGTTCGGCGCGGATCTGCGCCCGGTGCTGGGGGACCGCAGGTACAGCGTGGTCCACGTGCAGAACCCGCAGGTCACCGGCATTCTCGTGCATGACGACACGTTGACCGGGGGCACGCTCATCGTCGGGTACCGGCCCGAGGACGGCGAGAGCCTGGAGGACTTCACCGACGACCGCTGTGCGGAGCTGGTGACGGCCGCGGTGGGCGCGCCCGGGGTCGGGGTGACGATCCGTTCGCGCTTCCCCTGGGACATGGCGGAGCAGGTGGCCGAGAGGTTCGTGCACGGCAGGGTGCTGCTCGCCGGGGACGCGGCGCACGTGGTGCCGCCCACCGGGGGCTACGGAGCCAACACCGGTATCGCCGACGCCCACAACCTCGCCTGGAAGCTCGCCCTGGTGGTCGCGGGCGTCGCGGGGCCCGGCCTGGTGGAGACGTACGACGCCGAGCGGCGTCCCGTGGCGGTCTACACGGCCGAGCAGGGGTCCCTCCAGCTGGCGCTGCGATCCGGCTCCGCGACCCCGGAGCAGCGGGCGGCCGTCGCGGACGCGGTGACGGTGACGTCGGGGCAGGCGTACCGCTCCGCAGCGGTGGTGGCGGAGCCGGGCGGCGCGGACCTGCCGGTCGCCTCCGACCCGCGCGCACTGCGCGGGGAGCCCGGGACCCGGGCGCCGTACGCGCTGCTGTCGCGGGACGGCGAGCGCGTCTGCACGCTCGACCTCTTCGGGCGGGACTTCGTCCTGCTGACGGGGGAGAACGGCGGCGAGTGGCTCTCGGCCGCCGCCTCCGCCTCCGCCGGGCTGGGCCTGAAGCTCACCGCACGCCGCGTGGTGCGGGGCACGGGCGGCGGGGCGGGCACGCTGGCCGACCCGGACGGCACCTGGTCCGAGCGCTACGGCGGGCTGCACCCCGAAGGCGCGGTCCTGGTACGGCCGGACGGTGTCGTCGCGTGGCGCTCGCCGGGCGCGGATCCCCAGGGCGCGGAGGCAGCGGCGCTGGAGGCGGTGCTTCGCGGGGTGCTCGACCGGGGCTGAGAGACCCACGGCGCGTCCGCGGCTTCGGCCGGGATGCGCTCGGCGCACCGAGGTGCGTCACGGCCGGGCCGGGGCGGCGGGTGTCCGTCCCGGCCCGGCGGCGCCGTCTACGCGGAGCCGTCGTGCTGCAGCTCGCCCACGGAGTCCACGTACTTGATGAGCAGCCGGGCGAACTCGAGCCGCTCTTCCTCGGGCCAGTCCTGGGTGATGCGCTCGAAGGCCGCCCGCTGGTGGCGGCGGAAGCGGGCGAGCGTCTCGTGCCCCTCGGGGGTGAGCTGCAGGATCGTACGGCGGCCGTCGCGCTGCGAGGCCGCACGGATCAGATAGCCGGCGGAGATGCAGTCCGAGACCATCCGGCTCGCCACGGAGGGGTCGACGGCGAGCCGCTCGCCCACGACACCCACGGTGATCTCCTGGCCCTCCTGGTCGGGCCCGTCCTGCACGATGTTGAGCACCAGCGTCCTGGTGAAGTCCTTGCGGGACACCTGCTTCTCCACGTTCAGCGCCTGCGCGCGCCGCAGTCGGGAGAAGGCGGGGCCGACGGCGTCGAGCAGATCCGCTGCCCGCGGCGGGGGCTGAGTCGAAGTGTCCATGTCCGCATTCTAAGCGAGTTGATTACGGCAGACGAGCATCTGTATGCTTTCAATCGACTGCATGACGTTAAACATATACCTGTGAGCGAACATCTATCGCGCACACTCTGCCGCGCACCTGACGCGCACATCCACCGAGGGGGAACCTCATGTCCCAGTCCGTGCCACCCGAGCAGTCCGATCGCGACTTCGAGATCACCTACGACACCGACGTCGACTTCGACGTGCTGATCGTCGGCGGCGGTCCGGTCGGCATGCTGCTCGCCGCGGAGCTCCGGATCTCCCGCGTCCGGGCGGTCGTGCTCGAGCGGCTGCCCGAGCGCACCCCGCACTCCAAGGCCTTCGGGCTGCACGCCCGCTCCCTGGAGTCCCTCGACCGGCGCGGCCTGCTCAAGAGGTTCCGCGAAGGGGCCCGCTCCTGGAACAACGGCCACTTCGCGGGCCTCGACGAGTGGGTCGACTTCTCCACCCTCGACAGCGCGCACGGCTACGCCCTGCTCTCCGAGCAGACCCGGACCGAACGGCTGCTGGAGGAGCGTGCCGCCGAGTTCGGCGCCGAGATCCGGCGCGGCCACGAGGTCACCGCCATGCGCCAGGACGCCGACGGCGTCGAGGCCGAGGTGACCGGCCCCGACGGCGGCTACACCCTGCGCGCCCGCTACGCCGTGGGCTGCGACGGCGCACGCAGCCTGGTCCGGCAGGAGGCCGGCATCGCCTTCCCCGGCACCGGCGGCCGGGTCACCGCCCGGCTCGGCGACGTGATCCTCGCCGACCGCGAGAACGCCCCCATGGGCATGGAGCGCACCGAACGCGGCCTGCTGTTCTGCGTCCCGCTCGACGACACCTACCACCGGGTCTCCACCTTCGACTTCGAGGCCGACCGGGAGCCCGGGGCGGAACTCACCCTGGACGAGCTCACCGCGAGCCTGCGTGAGATCTGGGGCGACGACCTCGGTGCGCACGCGCCGCGCTGGCTCTCCGTCTTCACCGACTCCGCGTGCCAGGCGGAGTGCTACCGCGCCGGCCGGCTGCTGATCGCGGGCGACGCCGCCCACACCCACTTCCCGGTCGGCGGCCAGGGCGTCAACCTCGGTCTCCAGGACGCCTTCAACCTCGGCTGGAAGCTGGCCGCCGAGGTGCACGGCTGGGCTCCCGAGGGCCTGCTCGACAGCTACGACCGGGAGCGCCAGGCGCCGGCCCGCAAGGTGCTGGCCAACACCCGCGCCCAGATCGCGCTGATGAACCCGGACCCGTACGTCACCCCGCTGCGCGAGCTCTTCACCGACCTCATGCGCACCGAGCAGGTGAACCGGTACCTCGCCGAGATGCTCAGCGGCGTCACCGTCCGCTACGCGATCGACGGCCCCGAGCACCGGCTGCTCGGGGACTTCGCCCGCGACCTGGAACTGAAGACCGAGGAGGGCGTCCGGCCCCTCCCCAAGTACCTCAAGCGCGGCACCGGTCTGCTGCTCGACCTGACCGGCGACTCGCTGATCGGCCAGGTCCACGAGAAGTGGGCCGCGGGCGTCTCCTGGGCCGGCCGGCTCCAGCTCGTGCGGGCCGAGTGCGCCCAGGAGCCGCGGCTGGCCGGTCTGCTGGTCCGCCCCGACGGCTACGTCGCCTGGGCCGCGGACCGGGACATGCCGGAGCCGGAGCTCCGGGAATCGCTGACCGCGGCCGTCACCACCTGGTTCGGCACGGTCTGACGAAGGGGCCGCGAGGGCCGTGGGGCACGTCCCCGCGGCCGGCGCGGCCACCTTCCCCACCCCCCACACCGCACGTGCACGTGAGAGGAACCCGTGAGCAATCCCCCCTGGTCGCAGGAGTTATTGGAGAAGAGCGACCTGATCACCCCCATGGCCATCAGAGTGGCCGCCACCCTCGGACTCTCGGACCACATGGCCGCCGGCGCGGTCACGGTCGAGGCGCTGGCCCGGGAGGTGAACGCGGACGCGACCGCTCTGGGCCGTCTCCTCGGTCACCTGGTCAACGCCGGGATCTACCGCCCGCTCCCCGGAGGGGGCTACGAACCGACGGAACTCGGTGTCCTGCTGCGCGACGACGTCCCGCAGTCGGGCCGCGACTGGCTCCGCCTGGACGGCCCGACCGGCCGGGGCGAGGCCGCGGTGTTCCGCCTGCTGGATGCCGTGCGCACCGGCGGGCCCGTCTACTCCGCGCTGTACGGGCAGGAGTTCTGGACGGACGTCGAGTCGGACGGCGCGCTCGCGGAGGCCTTCGCCCGGCGGATGGCGGCCAGCATGCGCTGGGTCGTCCCCGAACTGCTGGCCAAGGGTGACTGGCGGTCCGTCCGGCACGTCGTGGACGTCGGCGGCGGCAGCGGTGATCTGCTCGCGGCCGTGGTCGACGCCACCCCGGGCGCGCACGGCACCCTGCTCGACCTCGAGGCGCCCGCGGCGGCGGCCGAGCGGGACTTCGCGGCGGCCGGCCTCCAGGAGCGCTGCCGCGCCGTGGTCGGCAGCTTCTTCGATCCGCTGCCCGCCGACGGCGACGTGTACCTGCTGTCCAACGTCCTGCTCAACTGGCCCGACGACCGGGCGGCCGAGATCCTCCGGCGCTGCGCCGAGGCCGTCCGTCCGGGCGGCCGGGTCATGGTCCTGGAGGGTCTCCTCGACGTGCAGACCGACCAGACGGACCTGGACCTGCGGATGCTCATCTACCTGGGCGGGCGGATGCGCACCACCGAGCAGCTGCGCGAGCTGGCGGCCGGCGCCGGGCTCGCCCTGCGCCGCGTGGTCGACCTGGGACCGGTGCGCTCGCTCGTCGAACTGACCCGGGCCTGATCCGGCCCGCTCCCCGCCCCCTTCGAACCCCCGTCGTGCACGGCAGGGCGAGGCCCCGCCGTGCACGCAAGTGAACGAACGAGAAAGAGGAGTACGTCCATGCGTATCGTCCGACACCACGAGTTCGGTGCCCCCTCGGTGCTGCGGCTCGAAGAGGCCGAGAAGCCCACCCCCGGCCCCGGCCAGGTGCTGATCCGCGCCGAGGCGGTCGGCGTCAACTTCGCCGAGTGCCAGCGCCGTCAGGGCATCCCGGTCGGCGGTCCCGCCACACTGCCGGGCTCGCCGGGCGGTGACGTCGCGGGTGTCGTCGAGCAGCTCGGCGAGGGCGTCGACCAGGTGAAGGTCGGTGACCGCGTGGTCACCGGCGTCGCCGCCGACGGGTACGCCGAGTACGTCGTCACCCAGGCCGACTGGCTGTTCGCCGTCCCCGAGGGCATCGACCCCGGCCAGGCCACCTCGCTGCCCATCCCGGGCCAGACCGCCTACCACGTGATCGTCACGGCGGCGAAGCTCCAGCCCGGCGAGACCGTGCTGATCACCGCCGCCGCGGGCGGCATCGGGCACCTGCTGGTCCAGATGGCCAAGGCGCTCGGCGCGGGCCAGATCATCGCCGCCGCCCGCGGAGCGGAGAAGCTGTCCTTCGCCGCCTCGCTCGGCGCCGACGTCACGGTCGACTACGGCGAGGACGGCTGGGACGAGAAGGTGCGTGCCGCGACCGGCGGCCGGGGCGTGGACGTCGCCCTGGAGACCGTCGGCGGCGACATCCTCACCAAGTCCGTGAACCTCACCGCCCCGTTCGGGCGGACGGTGGTGTACGGCGCGGCGGGCGGCGAGCTGCCGGCCATCGACGTCGCCGACATCTTCGACAACCGCATCGTCATGGGCTTCAGCATGTGGGGCGTGATGAGCGGCAAGCCGGACGCCATGGCCGCGGGGGCCCGGGAGCTGCTGGACATGGTGAGCTCCGGCACCGTGCGTCCCGTCGTCCACGCCGAGCTGCCGCTGAAGGACGCGGCGGCCGCGCACGAGCTGATGGAGTCGCGCTCCCAGCTCGGCCGTGTGGTCCTCGTTCCCTGACACTCCCTCAGGCCGTGCATCGAATCACTGATGTGCGGTTGACAAGTGCATGCATGACGACATGTAATTGACCCACACCATGTAACCCGGATCCCTGGGCGGAGCCGCGCGACAACCTCCCGCGGCTCGACAACACCTCCTAGTTGGGAGAACACCATGCGAATCGTCCGCCACTACGAACACGGCGCCCCTACGGTGCTGCGTGTCGAAGAGGCGGAGAAGCCGCAGCCCGGACCGGGCGAAGTGCTGATCCGCTCCGAGGCCGTCGGCGTCACGTTCGCCGAGGTCCAGCGCCGCCAGGGCATCCCGATCGGTGGCCACGCCACGCTCCCCGGCGCCCCCGGCGGCGATGTCGCCGGCGTGGTCGAGGCACTCGGCGAAGGCGTCACCAACCTGAGCGTCGGGGACCGCGTCGTCGTCGACGTCGACCACAGTGCCTACGCCGACTACGTGACCGCCGACGCCGCCTGGGCCATCACCATCCCGGACACCATGGACGCGGCCGAGGCCACCCTGCTGCCGAGCCCCGCCCAGACGGCCTACCACGCCATCAAGGAGTCCGGCCAGCTCAGAGCAGGGGAGACGATCCTGATCGACGCCGCCTCCGGGGGCGTCGGCCACCTCGCCGTGCAGAT
The DNA here is from genome assembly GCF_040706515.1 of Streptomyces sp. NPDC047880. Taxonomy (NCBI): domain Bacteria; kingdom Bacillati; phylum Actinomycetota; class Actinomycetes; order Kitasatosporales; family Streptomycetaceae; genus Streptomyces; species Streptomyces sp. NPDC047880. The sequence goes on from NZ_JBEZOK010000001.1 coordinate 241,541, forward strand.
CGCCAAGGCGATGGGCGCCGGCAAGGTCATCGCCACCGCCAGTACGCAGGCCAAGCTGGACTTCGTCCGTGACCTCGGTGCCGACGTCACCGTCAACTACACCGACGACGACTGGGACGACCAGGTCCGGGCCGCGACCGACGGCCGGGGCGTGGACGTCGTCCTGGAGACCGTCGGCGGGGACATCCTCACCAAGTCCATCGCCCTGACGGCCCAGTTCGGCCGGCTGGTCTTCTACGGCTCGGCCAGCGGCGACATCCAGCCCATCCATCCGCTGATGCTCAGCCGGATGAAGACCGTGGCCGGCTTCGCCCTGTACGCCATGCTCTACAACAAGCCCGACGCCATCGCCGCGGGCCAGCGCGACCTGCTCGACATGATCGCCAGCGGCAAGGTGCGCCCGATCGTGCACGAGCGGCTCGGCCTCGAGGAGGCCGTCAAGGCGCACGAACTCATGGAGGCCCGGGCCCAGCTCGGCAAGGTCGTCCTCGTCCCCTGACGCGGGGCCGGCGACCCGCCGCCTCCCGACCGACGTGGCCGGTCACGGTGTCCCCCGTTCGGGACCGGCCACTCGCCGTACGGCACGAGAGGCACTCGTGCCGTACGGCGCAGCCCACAGCAATCCCCTGACGGATCCCACACCGCAGCGACGCCGGCCGACCACGGCCCGCGGGACGGGGATGGCACCCACTCCAGCCCGAAAGGCAATTACCGTGCCCTCCCGGACCACAGGGGCAGATGGCCCGCTCACGACCGTCGGCTCCTCACCCCAGACCCGCATCAAACCCGTCATCACCGCCTGCATGCTGGCCGTCTTCCTGGCCATGCTGGACTCGCAGATCGTCGCCACCGCGCTGCCCCGCATCGTCGGGGACCTCGGCGGTCTCGACGTCTTCGCCTGGGTGACGACCGCGTACATCATCGCCGCCAGCGTCACCACGCCCGTCTACGGCAAGCTCGGCGACCTCTTCGGCCGCAAGAAGATCTTCCTGATCTCCGTCACGGTGTTCCTGGCCGGCTCCGCACTGAGCGGCGCCGCGCAGTCCATGGACCAGCTCATCCTGTTCCGCACCGTGCAGGGCATCGGCGCCGGCGGCCTCTTCGTCTCCGTGCTCGCCATCATCGGCGAGCTGTTCAACCCGCGTGAGGCCGCCAAGTACTTCAACCTCTTCGGCATCGTCTTCGCCCTCGCGGCCCTCGCCGGGCCCGCCGTCGGCGGTGCTCTCACCGACCTGCTGAGCTGGCACTGGGTCTTCCTGATCAACCTGCCCGTCGGCATCGTCATCCTGGTGCTGGTCTCCACCTGCCTGCACCTGCCCCGCGCCGACCGCGTCGCGCGGATCGACTACACCGGCTTCGTCCTGCTCAGCGCCGCCATCGTCGCCCTCACCCTGGCCGCGAGCTGGGGCGGAGTGAAGTACGAGTGGCTGGACTGGCGCATCCTCGGGCTCGCCGCGGGAGCGGTGCTGCTCGCCGTGGCGTTCGTCGCCGCCGAGCGCCGGGCCCCCGAACCCGTCATCCCGCTGCACCTCTTCCGCGACTCCACCTTCAGCGTCAGCGTGCTGGTGAGCGTCGCGGCGGGCATCGTCTTCCTCGGCTCGGTCAACTTCCTGGCCATCTACATCCAGGTGGTCACCGGCGCCAGCCCGACCATGTCCGGCGTGGTGCTGCTGCCCATGATGTTCGGCCTGGTCGCCTCCTCCGTGGTCAGCGGAGCGGCGATTACCAAGACGGGGCGCTACAAGTGGTACCCCGTGCTCAGCATGGCCATCGGCATCGTGGGGGCGCTGCTCCTGGCCACCATGGACACCGGGACCCCCCGTACCGTGGTCATCGCCTACATGCTGGTCTTCGGCGTCGCCGCCGGACTGAACATGCAGGTCCTCACCATGGCCGCACAGAACACCGCCCCGCGGGACGACATCGGCGCGGTCCACGCCACCGTGTCCTTCGCCCGGCAACTGGGCACCACCGTCGGCATCTCCCTGTTCGCCTCGATCTTCTACAACCGGCTCACCGAGGAGATCGCCGACCGGACCCCGCCGGGCGCGCTGCGCGGCATCGACCACGACGCGCTGTCCTCCACCGAGACACTGGACCGGCTCACCGAGCCCGTGCGCAACGCCGTGGAACAGTCGTACGCCGCCGCGCTCACCCCCGTGTTCCTCACCGCCGTACCGGTCCTTCTGCTGGGGCTGCTGGCCGCCCTGACGATGAAGAACCTGCCGCTGCGCGGTGAGCACCAGGGTGAGGACCACCAGGGCGAGAGCCACCGTGAACACGAGAGGGCCGCCGAGGAGAACTGAACGCTCCGCATCCACCGGTAGAGCCGCCGTCCCGCACGGGACGGCGGCTCACGCGTGCGCGCCCCGCCCCGGCCGCCCTTCAGCGCCCTTCGAGCCCGAATCGACGGCTCGCGACCATCGTCGGCACTGCACAGCCGTACGACGCAGGACGCAGCCCGAAGAACAGGCAGAGGCAGACCAGGAGGCTCGTGTGACAACGACCGAAGACCCGCAGACGGCTCCGGCGGTCGACCCCGGACCACTGATCCGGCTGACCATTGCCGACTGCGCCGCCAAGGTGCTGCACAGTGCCGTCACCCTCGGGGTGTTCGGCGCGCTGGCCGAAAGCCCCGCCGACGCCGCGGAACTGGCCCGCCGCACCGGGACGCACCACCGGATGGTCCCGGACTTCCTGGACGCGCTGGCCGGGCTCGGTCTGCTGGAGCGGACGGAGGGCGGCTACCGCAACTCCCCGCTGGCGCAGGCCTATCTGGTGCCCGGCTCCTCCTCGTACCTCGGCGGCTTCGTCGAGCTCACCAACGAGACCCTGTACGGCACCTGGGGCCGGCTCACCGAGGCGATGCGCTCCGGCGAGCCGCAGCACCTCGACCCGGACAAGGGCGGTTTCGTCGGGGACCGGCACAAGGACCCCGCCAAGATGAAGCGGTTCCTCGCCGGACTCGACGCCTACAGCGACCGGATGGGCGCCGAGATCGCCCGGCGGCTCGACTGGGACCGCCACTCCTCCTTCGTCGACCTCGGCGGCGCCCGCGGCAACCTCGCGGCCGTCCTGGTGCGGGCGCACCCGCACCTGAAGGCGACCTGCTTCGACCTGGAGCGCACGCGGCCGCTGTTCACCGAGCACGTCCAGGGCCTCGGCCTGACCGGCCGGATCGCCTTCGCCGGCGGCGACTTCTTCACCGACCCGATCCCGCCGGCCGACGTCGTCGTCCTCGGGCACATCCTGCACGGCTTCGACACCGCCCGGCGGCGCGAGCTGCTCGGCCGGGTCTTCGAGGCGGTGCGGCCCGGTGGCACGGTCCTCGTCTACGACCGGATGATCGACGACGACCGCAGCGACCCGGAGCGGCTGCTCAGCAGCCTGCACATGCGGCTGGTCAGCCCCGACGGCTCCGAGTACCGGATCGCGGACTGCCGGTCCTGGCTGCGCGGGGCCGGCTTCACCGACGGCGACGCGCAGCCGCTGCTCGGCACCCACACCCTGGTCACCGCCCACAAGGAGGCAGCATGACGTCGCACACCACCCCCGTCCTCATCGTCGGGGGCGGGCTGACCGGACTGTCCGCGGCCGTCTTCCTCGCCCATCACGGCGTCGCCGCCACCCTCGTGGAACGCCACCCGGACACCTCCACCCACCCCAAGGCCCGGGCCATCAACCCGCGGACGATGGAGCTGTACCGTGCGGTGGGCATGGAGGAGCGGGTCCGGGCGGGGCGTTCCCCCATCTCCGGCAACACCGACCTGGTGCACGTCGAGAGCCTCGCCGGCAAGGAACGCGTACGGATGCCCAGCGCCTCTCCGGAGGACATCGGCCGGATCAGCCCCACCCAGTGGACGCTGATCGACCAGAACCAGCTGGAGCCCATCCTGCGGGAGCGGGCCGTCGAAGCAGGGGCGGACGTCCGCTTCTCCACCCGGGTCGACGCGCTCGAGGAGGACGCGGAGGGGGTGCTGGCCCACGTCACCGACCGGTCCACCGGGAAGAGTTCGCAGATCCGGGCGCGGTACGTGATCGCGGCGGACGGCAGCCGCAGCCCGCTGCGCGACATGCTGGGCATCGGCGCGCACGGCCGCGGCACCATCACCAACCTCGTCAGCTTCTTCTTCGAGGCCGACCTGACCGAGGCGCTGCGCGGCCGCCGGATCATCGCGGCCTACGTCAACAACCCCGAGATGCGCGGCACGATCATCCCCATCGACAACGACCGCCGGTGGGTCATCAACGTCTCCTTCTTCCCCGAACAGGGCCAGCGCGCCGAGGACTTCACCGAGGAGCGGTGCACCTCCCTGGTGCGCGCCGCGGTCGGGGTGCCCGACCTGCCGCTGAAGATCGAGTCGGTGGACATGCCCGCGTGGGACATCTCCGCGCGCGTGGCGGACACGTTCGCGACACGCCGGGTGTTCGTCGCCGGGGACGCCGCCCACGTGATGCCGCCCACCGGCGCGTTCGGCGCCAGCACCGGCATCCAGGACGCGTACAACCTGGCCTGGAAGCTGGCCCTGGTGCTCGACGGCACGGCCGGCCCCGGGCTGCTGGAGAGTTACGACGCGGAGCGGCGGCCGGTGGCCGAGGAGACGGTACGGCAGGCCATGCTGCGGTTCGCGGTCCGCGAGGGCAAGCAGTACCAGGAGGTCGCCGCGGAGCTGGTGGACGAGACGACCATGACGTTCGGGTACTGCTACCGCTCCGGCGCGTTCGCGGCGGAGGACGGGGCGCCCGACGCGATCCTGGAGGACCCCGAGCACCCCGGCGCCCGGCCCGGCGCGCGGGCCCCGCATGTCCAGCTCGACGGGCCCGAGGGGCCGGTGTCGGTCACCGATCTGTACGGCGACGGGTTCACCCTGCTCGTGGACGAGGCGGCGGGCCGCTGGACCGGGGCGGTGGAGAAGGAGGCCGAACGGCTCGGGGCCGGGCTGAAGGTCGTGCGGATCGGACGGGGGACGCGGCTGTGGGACCAGGACGGGTCCTTCCGGCGGCGCTACGGGCTGCTGGCCGGCGGCGCGGTCCTGGTACGGCCCGACGGGTTCGTGGGATGGCGCACGACCGCGGGGCGCGGTGGGCCTCTCGACCAGGCGGCGATCGCCGCGTTGCGGGGGATTCTGGACCGGGTCTAGGAGCGAGGGGGGCGTGTGGGGTTGCCTGGCGGCTGCTGGCCGGTGGGGGCCGGCCGCGCAGTTCCCCGCGCCCCTTGAGACGCGCTTCGCGCGAAGGTGGTTGTTGCCGGGTGGTTGCGGTCCGTTTGCGGCTGGTCGCGCAGTTCCCCGCGCCCCTTGACGCACGCTTCGCGTGCACACGACGGCCGCGGTGCTCCGGGAAGGAGCACCGCGGCCGCTTCATGGGGCGCGCAGCGCTCCCACAGGGGCGCGGGGAACTGCGCGACCGGCCCCCACCGGTCCGCAGCCGCCCCGTAGCGCACCCCACCCCCGAACGGAACGCTCACGCACGCCGCAGCACCGCATCGAGCGCCGCCGTCAGCGCCCCGGCAGGCTCACCCACCGCCCCACCGGAACGCCACGCGATGAACCCGTCCGGCCGGACCAGCACCGCACCGGTCTCCTCGACGCCGTAGCGGCCGAGGAAACGCTCGACGACCTCGGGGGACTCCTCCGCGCCCACCCGGTGGAAGGACAGACCGAGCGCGGCCGCCGGCTCCTGCCAGGCCGTGCCGTCCGGTCCGGTGAGCAGCCAGAAGTCGCCGTCGAGGAGATCGTGCAGGGCGACGTCCTTGCCCTCGCGGACCAGGGGCAGGTGCGGAGCGCGGGTGCCGGGGCGGCCGGTGGGGGCCGTCGGGTCCTCGACGACGGCGGTGTCGTCGTCGCCGGCCTCGCGCAGGACAGCGTCCGACCGGTACACGTGCCCGAACAGCACCGTGCTCTCGGGCCGGTGCCGGGCCGCGGCCGCCTCGTCGAGGCCGCTGCGCTGGAGGTAGCGGATGACGCCCTGGTCGACGGTGAACTCGGCGACCGGGGCCCGCTCCTGCTCGTAGGTGTCCAGCAGGCCGGGGCCCGCCTGCCCGCGCAGCACCCGCGCGAGCTTCCAGGCCAGGTTGTGCGCGTCCTGGATGCCCATGTTGCCGCCGAACCCCCCGGTGGGCGGCATGACGTGGGCGCAGTCGCCCGCCAGCAGCACGCGTCCGGAGCGGAAGCGGTCCGCCACCCAGGCGGCGATCTCCCAGCTCGTCGCGGACTCCACCGTCACCGGCAGACCGGGCACGCCCACCGCGGCCCGCACCAGCTCCACGCACTCCTCGGTGCCGAAGCCGCGGTGGTCGGCCCCGGGCGGCAGGCTCGGCGCGAGCACCCAGCGGTCGGAGTCCGCGCCGCCGAGCTTGCCGAGCACCCCCTTGACGGTCGGGTTGCTGACGAAGCAGAGGAAGAAGGTGCGCCCCGCCACGTACGGGTCGAGGCCGGCGTGGAAGACGATGTTCATCTGACCGCCGAACACCCCCGGTCCGTGGTGGCCGATGCCGAGGGAGGTGCGGATCGGCGCCCGTGAGCCGTCGGCGGCGACCAGATACCGTGCCCGCACGGTCCGTTCGGCACCGTCGCCCGCACTGCGCAGCACCGCCGTGACGCCGTCCGCGTCCTGGGTGAACCCGGTCATCTCGGTGGCGAACCGGATGTCCGCGCCGAGCTGCTCGGCCCGCTCCCGCAGCACCGGCTCGAGACGGTCCTGCCCGATCAGGGTCCAGCCGGTGGTGCCGACCTCGTGCCGGTCGAAGCGGAACGGCCCGTCGAAGCGCCCGAGTTCCTTCCCGGTCAGGGACTCGGCCTGGAGGATGTCGCCGTACTGGGCGTGCGGGTTCTCCCGTGCCCGTACCGCCTCCTCCAGGCCCAGCGCGCGCAGCAGCTCCATGGTCCGCGGGCTCGCGGCCTGCGCCCGGGGGTGTGCCGAGATCTCCGCGTGCCGCTCCACCAGCAGCGGACGGATGCCCTGCCGGGCGAGGAACAGGGCCTGGGCGAGCCCCACCATGCTGCCGCCCACGATGAGTACTTCGGTCGTCTCGTCCGCCATACCGGCTCCTCGAAGGGTGTGGATTGCGTTCGGTTCGGCGGGCCGATGCAACACCCGGCGCCTCGAGGTGGGCTCGCGGCGCGGGTGAGCGGAACCCGCGCGAAGCGGCGTGCTCCCAGGCGGATTCGAGTGTCGTGCGAGGGGCGGCTGACAGGTTCGGGCCAGCACGGAGGACAGCGCGGGCCCAGAAGGACGTCGCACGGCTCGAAGGAGGGCGAAAGCGGTGGTGGAGGCTTTGAGTGTGCTGGTGCTGACGGGCACCGGCCTGGTGGCGGGGGTGCTCTTCGCGGTCGCGGTGAGCGTGATGCCCGCGCTGGTCGCGATGTCCCCGGAGCGGTACGTGTCCACCCACATCCTGCTCGGCAGACGTTACGACCGGATCATGCCGTTCATCGTCACCGGCTCCACGGCCGTGGACGTGGGGTTCGCGGTACGGGCGTCGGGCGGCCCCCGGCTGCTGTTCGCGGTCGCCGCGCTGTGCATGGCGGGGGTGGCCGTGGTGTCGCAGACCCGGAACGTGCCGATCAACCGGACGGTCAAGCGGACCCGGCCCGAGGACCTGGGCCCCGGCTGGCGGGACCCCCGTCCGGCCTGGCGCGGCTGGCACCTGGTGCGCACCGTCCTCGCGATCGCGGGCTGCGCGCTGACCGCCGCCGCGGTGGTGCTGTCATGAGCCCCGTGGTCGTACGCCGGCTGCCGGAGGGGCCGGAGCGGGCGGCGGCCGACGCCCGGATGCGGGAGCTGCTGTCCCGCCCCGAGCCCGGCCCGGTGGCCGAGCGGCTCGCGCTGCTGCACTTCACGGGACGGCACAGCGGGCGGCCGTACACCGTGCCCGCCGGGGTGCACTCCCTCGGTGGCGCGCTGGTGGTGGCGACCGGCAGCGGCTGGCGGCACAACTTCGCGGGCGGCTCGCCGGGCGAGCTGACCTGGCGGGGCCGGCGGCGGCCGGTGCGGTTCGCGCTGGTCGACGACGCGGAGCACACCGCGCGCGGCTATCTGGAGCTGTACCACCGCTACGGGGAGGAGGCCCCGCGCCGGCTGGGCATCGCGGTGCGCGGCGAAGGGGCGCCAGGGCTCGGCGAGTTCCGGGAGGCGGTCGCCCGGCACGGGCTCTCCCTGGTGGAGGTCACCGTCCTCACCCGTGCCCCGCAGGAGAACAGCGCACCCACATCACACGCGGAGAGCGAAAGGACGCCACGATGAGCGGAATCGCCGGCTGGGTGGACTTCGAGCGGGACCTGACACCGGAGGCGCCCACGGTACGGGCGATGGCGGCGGCGCTCGCGCACCGCGGCCCGGACGGCTCCGGCGAGTGGATCGAGGGCCATGCCGCGCTGGCCCAGCGGCACCTCGCCCTGACCGGCACGGGCCGCACCGACGGCCCGGCCCTCGTGGAGACGGAGGCCGGCGGCCCGGTGGCCGTGCTGACCCTGGACGGGAGCGTCACCAACCGTGTGGAGCTGCGCCGCGAACTGGCCGCGAAGGGGCACCGGTTCACCGGTGACGACGACGCGGAGGTGGCGCTGCGCGCCTACCTGGAGTGGGGTGCCGCGTTCCCCGAGCGGCTGGAGGGCCTGTTCGCCCTGGCCCTGTGGGACGTACGGAGGCAGGAACTGCTGCTGGTCCGCGACCGGTTGGGGGTGAAGCCGCTGTGCTACTTCCTGACGCCCTCCGGTGTGGTCTTCGGCTCCGAGCCCAAGGCGCTGCTGGCGCACCCGGCGGTCCGGCCGGTGGTCGACGCCGACGGGCTGCGGGAGCTGTTCGCGCACAGCCGCAAGCCGGGCACCGGGGTGTTCCGGGGCACGCGTGAGGTGCTGCCCGGCCACACGATGACCGTGCGGGCGCCGGGCACGGGTCACCGCCGCTACTGGTCGCTGCCCGCCCGCCCGCACACCGACAGCCTGGAGACCACCGTCGCCACCGTGCGCCGGCTGCTGTCGGAGGCGGTCGCCACCCACCTGCGGGCGGACGTGCCGGTCGGCGCGATGCTGTCCGGGGGGATCGACTCCAGTGCGCTGACCGCGCTCGCGGCGCGTGAGCGGCGGGCCGGGGGCGGCCGGCTCCGGTCGTTCTCGGTGAACTTCTCCGGCTACGCGGAGAACTTCGAGCCGCACCCGACGATGCGCGCCACCCCGGACGCCCCCTACGCGGCCCTCGCGGCCGAACACATCGGAACCGAACACACCGAGATCCTTCTGAACACATCGGCGCTCGCCGATCCGCTCACGCACGCCGCCGCCCTGCGCAGCCAGGACACGCCCTCGCCGCTCGGCGACATGGACGTCTCGCTGCTGCTGTTCTTCGAGGCGCTGCGCGGTGCCGGGATCACGGCGGTGCTCTCCGGGGAGACCGCGGACGAGGTGTTCAACGGTTACTTCTGGGCGTACGACCCGGCCCACAGCAACTCCACGACGTTCCCGTGGGTCTCCTTCGAGCGCGGGCACGACGCGGCCGCCGGCGGTCTCGGCTGCTCACTGGTGGACCGTACGCTCCGCAAGGAGCTGGACTTCATGGAGTACGCCGACCAGCACTACCGCGACGCGCTCACCGAGGTCCCGCAGGTGGCCGGGGAGACGCCCGCCGAGCGCAGGGCGCGCGAGGTCACCTACCTGGCGCTGACCCGGTGGGCCCCGACCCATCTGGACCGGGCCGACCGGATGAGCATGGCGCACGGGGTGCAGCTGCGCCCGCCGTTCTGCGACCGGGCGCTGGTGGAGTACGTCTACAACGTGCCGGCCGAGTTGAAGCGGGTGAACGGCCAGGAGAAGAGCCTGCTGCGGGCCGCGGTCGCCGATCTGCTGCCGGAGCCCGTGCTCAACCGGCCCAAGAGCGCCTACCCGACCGTCCAGGAGGCCGCGTACGGCGAGTTCGTCCGCCACCGCTTCGGGGAGGTGGCCGCGGACCGGACGGCGCCGGTCGCCCCGCTGCTGGACGCCGAGGCGACCCGGGTGGCGCTGGGCACCGCGGCGGCCCCCAGCGGTGCCTTCGCGTGGGTGGAACGGGCGAGCATGGAGATGGTGCTCCAGCTGAACACGTGGCTCGCGGAGTACGGGGTCGAGCTCCACGTGTGAGCCGGAGCGGGCGCCCCTGCGCGCACCACCGCAGAAATGTGCACCTTGTCATCCATGTGCGCGAAGCATAGGATAAGGGAAGGCGGAGAACGAGAATGTGGTATTCGGTTTCCATTTTCGTCGTCGGCGCGCGCAAGGGTATTGCTGGTTTCAACTTCTTTTCCGGCGAAGTGAAATTCCCCGAGTAAAGGGTGGGTAATTTTCCCTGTCCCTTCGGGTGTTCGGTGCTTCGCTGAAGAATGAGTGACGCAGGAAGGTGAAAAGCCGATGGCCGCCCCCCACACAGGCGGCTCACTCAGGGGGAATGCAGTGATAGAGATCGGTCTGCTGGGCTCCATGCGAATACGCAGGAACGGGGAGGACGTCACACCGTCGGCCCCCAAGCTGCGTCAGGTGCTGGCCCTGCTGGTGCTCAATGCCAACTCGCTGGTCAGCGTGGACCAGCTGTGCGAGGAACTGTGGGAGGACCACCCGCCGCTCAGCGCGCTGACCACCTTGCAAACCTACATTTATCAACTGCGCCGCAGACTGCTTCTGGCGACCGGACAGCACGGCGCGGCCTTCAGTTCCCGCCCGCCGCACGGCTGCCCCGCCATCCTCACCAGGGTGGGCGGTTACGAACTGAGGCTGGACGACAAGCAGTCGGTGGACGCCTACCGGTTCGACCAGCTCACCGAACAGGGCATGGCGCAACTGCGCACCGGCGCGAGGGAGGAGGAGGCGGCCCTCACCCTCAAGGCGGCCCTTTCCCTGTGGCACGGCGGAGCCCTGGTCGACGTCAGTACCGGACGCCGGCTCTCGGCCTGGTCGACCCAGCTGGAGGAACGCCGTAAGAGCGTCCAGGAGCAACGTTTCTCCCTGGAGCTCGAACTCGGCCGTCACCACGCCGTCCTGGACGAACTGTCCGAGGCCTTCCGCGCCCACCCCACCCACGAGGCGTTCGCCGGGCAGCTGATGCGGGCCCTGCACCGCTGCGGCCGCCGCCCGGACGCCCTGAACACCTTCCGCACCCTGCGCAGCCATCTCGTCGAGGAACTCGGGCTGGAGCCCTCCGCGCAGCTCCAGCGCCTCCACCAGGAGGTGCTCGCCGACCGCGGCCATCTCAGGGGGCCGGCCCCGGCCAAGACCGAGTCCGCGCCAGGCGGACGCCGGCTCGGGCCCGGGCCGGCCCAACTGCCCGCCGACACCGGTGACTTCGTCGGCCGGGAACGCGAACTCGACCAGCTGGAGACCTTCCTCGGCGCGGACCGGCCCAGCACCGGTATGCGGGTGGTGGAGGTGCACGGCCCGCCCGGTGTCGGGAAGAGCGCCTTCGCCGTGCGTGCCGCGCACCGGCTGCGCCCGCGCTTCCCGGACGGGCAGCTCTTCATCGACCTGTCCGCCGTCGGCGAGGGCGCCCAGCAGCTCGCCGACGTGCTGTCGGCCTGCCTCACCGCCTGCGGCGTCCAGCGCGAGAAACAGCCCAGCGGACTCGACGAGCTCAGCAGGCTCTTCCGCACCTGGACCGCCGACCGCAGGGTGCTCGTCGTGGTCGACGACGCGCTCACCGCCTCCCAGATCCGCGCCGTCCTGCCCGGCGGATCCGGTTGCGCGGTGATCGCCACCAACCGGTACCGGGCGCACAGCCTGTCCACCGGCCGCAAGATCGTCCTGCCCGCCCTGTCGCCGGAGGAGTCCCTCCAGCTCTACGACCGGGTCGCCGGGGAACGCTCCCGGCAGGAGGACCCCACGGCGGTGCAGGAGCTGACGGGACTGTGCGAGGGGCTGCCCCTGGCGATCAGGGCGGTGGCCGGCCGGCTCACCGCACGGCCCGGCTGGTCGGCGGCCCGGCTGGCGCTGCGGCTGCGCGGCAATCCCCGGATGCTGCTCGAACTCCCCGACGGCACCCAGTCGCTGATGACCACGGTGGCCGCCAGCCACCGGCACCTGCCCGCACCGTCACGGGAGTTGCTGCATCTGCTGCTCCAACGCGAGCGCCCCCGGTGGAGCCTCGACGAGGTGGTGACCCGGCTGCGCCCCGGCATCGGGGACGCCGAGACACTCCTCGAATACCTCGTCGACGTCCACCTCGTGCAGGAGCACCTGACTCCGGACGCCCGGCTGCTGTACTCCGTGCCGCGGCTCATCCGGCAGGCCCTGATCCTGTTGTCACGGGGCGCGCCCGCGGGCGACGTACCGCACGGCCGCATGGTCGGCGCCGGTGTCGTCGGCGGCACCGGCGTCACCCTGATGAAGGCCGACGTCCGCCGGTAACAGCCCCCCTCACGGCCCGCCGCACCCCCGGGTGCGGCGGGCCGTCGTGCTGTGTACGGCCGGCCCGTGGCGCGTCAGCGGTTCTCCAGGCGCCTTCGAGAGCGTCTCGACCCCCGCCGACCAGGGTGAACACAGCACCGACAAGCCGGGAGGACATCGTGCACCGAACGCTGATCGTGGCGAGGATGGACCTCGCCGACGCCGAGGGCGTCGCGCAGGTCTTCGCCGATTCGGACAGCACCGAACTGCCGCATCTGGTGGGGGTGTCGAGGCGGACCCTGTTCGCGTTCCACAACCTGTACTTCCACCTGGTGGAGGCCGACCAGGACATCGCGCCGAACCTGTACAAGGCGCGCAGCCACCCGCTCTACGAGGAGATCAACACCCGGCTCGGCCAGTTCATCTCGCCCTACGACCCCGACTGGCGCGAGCCCAAGGACGCCATGGCCGTCCCCTTCTACTCCTGGACGCCCCAGGAGGGCCCGCAGACCAGCACCCCGCGTGCGGCGAACCTGGGCGGTGCCCGATGAGCGCCCCCGTCTCCACCAAGGTCTCCGCGCAGGAGGTCGCCGCCAACACCAAGCGCGGCGGCGACATCCGCGTCACCCTCAGCCCCAAGACGGTGGGCTGCACGTCGGGCTTCGGCGGGGTGCTGCGGCTGGCCCCCGGCCATCACGTCACCGAGCACCTCCACCCGTACTCCGAGGAGTTCCTGCACGTCGTGCAGGGCCGGCTGGAGATGACGCTGGACGGCGGCACCCCGGTCGCCCTGGGCCCCGGCGACTCGCTGCTGGTGCCCATCGGGGTCCGCCACCGCCTGGTGAACACCGGGTCCGTACCGGCCGAGGCGGTCTTCCACCTCTCCCCGCTCGCGCCCCGCCCCGAACTGGGCCACGTCGACACCGAACAGCCGCTCGACGCGTCCGCGGGCAACCCCGACGTGGGAGCGGCCCGATGACGTCCGGACCCCGACGCGCGGTGATCACCGGCGTGGGAGCCGTCGCGCCCGGCGGGATCGGGCGGGACGCCTACTGGGACCTGCTCACCGCCGGACGCACCGCCACCCGCCGCATCAGCCTGTTCGACCCGGCGGGCTTTCGCTCACAGGTCGCCGCTGAATGCGACTTCGACCCGCTCGCCGCGGGGCTCACTCCCCAGGAGATCCGGCGGATGGACCGGGCGGGCCAGTTCGCGGTCGTCGCCGCCCGTGAGGCCGTCGCCGACAGCGGGATCGAACTGCCCGGTGCCGACCCCGAACGCATCGGCGTCAGCATCGGCAGTGCCGTCGGCTGCACCATGGGCCTGGAGGAGGAGTACGCCGTCCTCTCCGACGGCGGCCGCGACTGGCTCGTCGACCACAGCTACGGCGTCCCCCACCTGTACGGCTACATGGTGCCCAGCACCCTCGCCGTCGAGGTGGCCCGCCAGGCGGGTGCCGAGGGGCCGGTCGCGCTGATCTCCACCGGCTGCACCTCGGGCCTGGACGCCATCGGCCACGGCGTCCAGCTGATCGAGGAGGGCACGGCCGACATCGTGCTCGCCGGCGCCACCGACGCCCCGCTGTCGCCGATCACCTCCGCCTGCTTCGACGCCATCAAGGCCACCACCGCCAACAACGACGACCCGGAACACGCCTCCCGGCCCTTCGACGGACGCCGTGACGGCTTCGTCCTGGGCGAGGGCTCCGCCGTCATGGTGATCGAGGAGCTGGAGTCGGCCAGGCGCCGCGGCGCCACCGTGTACGCCGAGGTCCTGGGCTTCGCCGGCCGCAGCAACGCCTTCCACATGACCGGACTCAAGCCCGACGGCCGGGAGATGGCCGAGGCCGTCCGGGTGGCCCTGGACCGGGCGCGGCTCGACCCGGACGGCATCGACTACATCAACGCGCACGGCTCCGGCACCAAGCAGAACGACCGGCACGAGACCGCCGCGTTCAAACGCAGTCTCGGACAGCGCGCCCGCGAGGTGCCGGTCAGTTCCATCAAGTCGATGATCGGGCACTCGCTCGGCGCCATCGGCTCCCTGGAGATCGCCGCCTGCGCTCTCGCCCTGCGCCACCAGGTCGTCCCGCCGACGGCCAACCTGTCCACGCCCGATCCCGAGTGCGACCTCGACTACGTGCCGGTGACGGCCCGCGAGCACCGCATGGACCGGGTGCTCAGCGTGGGCAGCGGCTTCGGCGGCTTCCAGACGGCGATGGTCCTCGGCCGGCCCGCCCGCGCGCACGGGGAGGCGGCATGAGCGCCTCCGGCATACGCCCCGGCCGGCGCGGCCGGTCCGTGGTCACCGGGCTGGGCGTGGTCGCGCCCACCGGGATCGGCGCCGCCCGGCACTGGGAGTCGGTGGTCTCGGGCAAGAGCGGCCTGGGCCGGATCACCCGCTTCGACCCGACCGGCTATCCCGTCCGGGTGGCGGGCGAGGTCCCCGGGTTCCGCGCCGGTGAACAGGTGCCGGGACGGCTCGTCCCGCAGACCGACCGCTTCACCCACTTCGCGCTGGCCGCCGCCGAGGACGCCCTCGCGGACGCAGCCGCCGACCCGGCGACCCTGCCGGAGTACGAGATGGCGGTGGTGACCGCCAGCTCCTCGGGCGGCACCGAGTTCGGCCAGCACGAGATGGAGAACCTCTACCAGAAGGGTTCCTCCTGGGTCGGCGCCTACCAGTCCATCGCCTGGTTCTACGCGGCCACCACCGGCCAGGTCTCCATCCGGCACGGCATGCGCGGCCCCTGCGGGGTCATCTGCGGCGAACAGGCCGGCGGCCTCGACGCCCTCGGCCAGTCGCGGCGGCTGCTCGACACCGGCTCCCGGCTGGTGCTCAGCGGCGGCACCGACGCCTCTTTGTGCCCGTACGGCCTGGTGGCGCAGCTGTCCACCGGCCGGCTGTCCACCGAGGACGACCCGGCCCGCGCCTACCTGCCCTTCGACGCGGCCGCCTCCGGTTTCGTCCCGGGCGAGGGCGGCGCCATGCTCGTCGTCGAGAGCGCCGAGGCGGCACACGCCCGCGGGGTCCCGGCGTACGGCGAACTCCTGGGCTACGCGGCCGGCTTCGACCCCACCGCGGACGGCACGACACGGCTGCCGGTGACGGACGACGCCACGCGGTCCGCCACGGCGCACGACGCCACGCGGCTGCCCGTGGCGGACGGAACTGCCGCGCGGCCTTCGGCACCGAGTCGCCCCACCGCCCGCCGCTCCGTGCTGGTGTCGGTGATCCGGCGGGCCCTCGCCGACGCCGGGCTCGCGCCGGGCGAAGTCGACATGGTCTTCGCCGACGCCTCCGGCACGCCCGCCGAGGACCTCGCCGAAGCCCGCGCCCTCACCGAGGTGTTCGGCCCCGGCGGGGTGCCGGTGACCGCGCCGAAGACCCTCACCGGGCGCCTCTACGCGGGCGGCGCCGCACTGGACGTGGCGACCGCCCTGCTCGCCCTGAACGCCGGAGTCGTCCCGCACACCGCGGGGCTCGGCCGCCCGGCCCCCGGCTGCGAGATCGACCTCGTCCTCGACCGCCCCCGCCAGACCGACCCGCGCACCGCCCTCGTCCTGGCCCGCGGGCACGGCGGCTTCACCTCCGCGCTGGTGGTGGGCTCCGGCGACCGCGACGCCCGCAGGAGGTGACCGACTCACCGGCAGCCGACCGGCCCCGGCGCACCCTCAGCCCACACCCGACCCACGAAAGGCTTCCCATGCCGGAATTCACCCTGGACGACGTACGCCGCATCCTCCGGGCCAGCGGCGGCGTCGACGAGCAGACCGACCTGGACGGCGAGCACTTCGCCGACACCGCCTTCGCCGACCTCGGCTACGACTCGCTGGCCCTGCTGGAACTCGTCAACCGCATCGAGCGCGAGTACGGCATCCAGATCCCCGACGGCGACCTGGCGCACACCCAGACCCCGCGCGAGGCCCTCGCCTACGTCCGCGCCCGGCTCACGGAGGCCCGCGTCTGATGGCAGGACACACCGACAACGCGATCGTCGTCGACGCACCGATGGACCTGGTGTGGACGATGACCAACGACGTGGCCGCCTGGCCGCGGCTGTTCAGCGAGTACGCCTCCGCCGAGATCCTCGGCCGGGACGGCGACACCGTCACCTTCCGCCTCGCCCTGCACCCGGACGAGAACGGCACGGTCTGGAGCTGGGTCTCCGAGCGCACCCCCGACCCCGCCACCCGCACCGTCGAGGCCCGCCGCGTCGAGACCGGTCCCTTCGCGTACATGAAGATCCGCTGGGAGTACGAGGAGGTGCCCGGCGGCGTACGGATGCGCTGGATCCAGGACTTCGCGATGAAGCCCGACGCCCCCATCGACGACGCCGGGATGACCGCCAGGCTCAACCGCAACACCGCCGTCCAGATGCGGCTGATCAAGGCCAAGGTGGAGACCGCCGCCCGGGCCGGCCGCGCGCTCCAGGGCAAACGCGTCCTGGTCACCGGCGGCAGCCGCGGCATCGGCCGGGGCATCGTCCTCGCCGCCGCCCGGGCGGGGGCCGACGTCGTCACCTGCTACCGCACCCCCGGCGACGCCGTCGCCACCCTGGAGGAGGAACTCGCCGGCACCCCCGGCAAGCACCAGGTGCTGCGGGCCGACGCCGCGGACGAGACGGACGTGGACCGGCTGGTCACCGCGTGCGAGGCGAGCCTCGGCGGACTGGACGCCGTCGTCAACAACGCCGGCACCTTCCGCCCCCGGCCCTACGCCGACCTCTCACCCGCCGAGTGGGCCGCCACCCTCCAGGGCAACCTGACCGCCACCCACCTGGTCACCCGGCGCACCCTGCCGCTGCTGCCGGCCGGCGCGTCGGTGATCAACATCGGCTCCACGGTCGCCTTCATCGGCATGACCGGCGGCGTCCACTACACCGCCGTCAAGTCCGCCCTGGTCGGCATGACCCGTTCGCTGGCCCGGGAGCTCGGACCGCGCGGCATCCGCGTCAACACCGTCTCACCCGGCCGCATCGCCACCGAGGCGCTCGACGAACTGCCCGCCGAGGAGGCCGAGCGGCAGCGCGCCACCTTCGCCTCCTTCACCGCGCTCGGCCGGCTCGGCACCGTCGACGACATCGCCCAGGCCGTGCTGTTCCTCGTCAGCGACCACGCCGGCTACGTCACCGGCCAGAACATCCACGTCGACGGCTGCGTCTGAGCCGCGTCCCAGCCATGGAGGGAATCCCAGTGGAACTCGCACTGCACGGCAGGAAACTGCTCATCACCGGCGGCACCCGCGGCATCGGCCGGGGCATCGTCCTCGCCGCGGCCCGGGCCGGCGCCGACGTCCTCACCTGCTACCGGCAGGAGAGCGAGGCCGTCGACAGCCTGACCGCCGCACTGAAGGAGACCGCCGGCGACCACCACGTGATCCGCGCGGACGTCGGCGACACTGCCGAGGTCGACCGACTCGTCGGCGAGGCCAAGGACCGCTACGGACGGCTCGACGGCATCGTCAACAACGCGGGCGTGATCAGCCACATCCCGTTCGCGGAGCTGCCCGCCGACGAGTGGTCGCGGATCCTCGACACCAACCTCACCGCCGCCTACCGGATCATCCAGCAGGCGCTGCCGATGCTCGGCGCCGGCTCCTCGGTGGTCAACATCGGCTCGCGCGGCGCCGCCGCGGGCATACCGCTGCGCGCCCACTACACCGCCGCCAAGGCCGCCATGATCGGACTGACCCGCTCACTCGCCAAGGAACTCGGCCCCAAGGGCATCCGCGTCAACGTGGTCGCCCCCGGTGTCATCGAGACCGAGGCCTTCGCCGCCATGCCCGCCGACCGCGCGGCGGGACTGCGCGCCACCTACGCGCAGAAGACCGCGCTGGCCCGCCTCGGCACCGTCGAGGAACTCGCCGGACCGGTCCTGTTCCTGCTCTCCGACGCCGCCGCCTACATCACCGGCGAGACCCTCAACGTCGACGGGGGCATCTGACATGCCCGAACCCACCGAGAAGGTCTTCCGGGTCACGCTGCGCATGCAGATCAAGCCCGGCATGGAGGACGAGTTCGAGAAGGTGTGGCTGGAGGTCGGCGACTCCGTCACCAGCCACCCCGCCAACCTCGGCCAGTGGCTGTCCCGCAGCGCCGAGGAGGAGGGCGTCTACTACATCGTCAGCGACTGGGTGAACGAGCCGCTGTTCCGTGCGTTCGAGACCAGCGACCGGCATCTGGAACACCGTCAGAAACTGCACCCGTACCGCAGCGGCGGCTCCATGACGACCATGCACGTCGTCGCCGCCCTGTCCGGCGCCGCCTCGTGACCGGCGGCGCCGTCGAGGTCGTGCTCTACCACGTGAGCGACGACCCGGACCGGGTCCTGCCCGCCTACCACGAGGCCAGCCGCCGGATGGCGGGCACCGCCGGCCTGCTCGGCAACAAACTGCTGCACGCCCTCGGCGACCCGCGCTCCTACGTCGTGGTCAGCCGCTGGTCGGACTGGGAGGCGTTCACCGCCTGGGAGAGCGGCCCCGCCCACAAGGACCAGACCGCCCCGCTGCGCCCGCTGCGCGACACCGGCCGCGACCGGCCCTTCGAGATCTACCGGGAGCTCGCCGCGTACGCGGGGGACCGGGCCGCCACCCCCGTCGCCGACGGCCGGCCGGCGGGAGGCCGGGCCGCCACCCCCGCAGCCCCCGCCGGCGCCAAGGAGAAGGAAGGAGTCTGAGCATGGCCCGCACCGACGCCCGGCACACGGCCCCACCGGCCGGCCCGCCCACCGACCTGTTCACCCCCGCCTTCCACCAGAACCCGCACGAGGCGCTGGCCGGCCTGCGAAAGACCGCGCCCGCGGTACCCGTGACGACACCCAACGGCCTGCGCACCTGGCTGGTCACCGGCTACGAGCACGCCCGGGCCCTGCTCGCCGACCCCCGCCTGAGCAAGGACATGCGGGTCGGCCGGGACCTCATCCCGCGCAACTTCACCGACCCCGAGAAACAGCGCCGGTTCCTCGCGGAATCGGGGGAGCGCAGCCAGTTCCCGCACGTCCTCAGCGTGCACATGCTGGACAGCGACCCGCCGGACCACACCCGGCTGCGCCGGCTCGTCGGCCGGGCCTTCACCGCCCGCCGGGTCGAGTCGCTGCGGCCGCGCATCACCGGGCTCACCGACGAACTGCTGGACGCCATGGCCCGGCACGAGCGGCTGGACCTCATGGAGGCACTGGCCTTCCCGGTGCCGTTCACGGTCATCTGCTGGCTGCTCGGCGTCCCCCCGGACGACCGGGCCGCCTTCCGCCGCTGGTCCAACCTGCTCGTCTCCGGCGCCGGCACCGACGAGGTGAGCGAGGCCAGCGCGTCGATGATCGCGTACCTGAAGGCACTCGTCGAGGCGAAGCGGGCCGAGCCGGCCGACGACATGCTCACCGACCTCGTGCACGCCCAGGACGCCGGCGACCAGCTCTCGCCGGACGAACTGATCTCCATGGCGTTCCTGCTGCTGGTGGCCGGCCACGAGACCACGGTCAACCTCATCGGCAACGGCACCCTGGCCCTGCTCACCCATCCCGAGGTGCGGGGACAGCTCGTGGCGGACGAGTCGCTGTGGCCCGCAGCCGTCGAGGAGTTCCTCCGCTACGACGGGCCGGTCACCAACGCCACCTGGCGGTTCACCACCGAGCCCGTCGAGGTCGGTTCGGTCACCATCCCCGAGGGCGAGTTCGTGACCATCTCGCTCGGCGCCGCGGGCCGGGACCCGGCCCGCTACCCCGACCCCGACCGCCTGGACATCACCCGCTCCCACACCGCCTCGGTCGCCTTCGGCCACGGCATCCACCACTGCCTGGGCGCCCCGCTCGCCCGGCTGGAAGGACAGATCGTCCTCAGCCGCCTGTTCACGCGCCTGCCCGGGCTGCGGCTCGCCGTGGACGCGGACGAACTGCGCTGGCGCAGCAGCCTCATGATGCGCGGCCTCGAGGAACTCCCGGTGTTCACGGCGTGACAGCCGATCCCGCCCCGCCCCCCTTGGAGGACACACCCGTGGAACGTCAGGACACCCAACGCCCCTCCTGGGCCCCGCCGGAGGTCGACATCGACACCCCGAGCATCGCCCGGGTCTACGACCACTGGATCGGCGGCACCCACAACTTCCCCGTGGACCGCGAACTCGCCCGCAAGGTCGCGGCCGGCAACCCGGACCTCCCGGCCACTCTCAGGGCCAACCGCGCCTTCCTGCGCCGCGCGGTACGCGAGCTGTCCGCGCTCGGCATACGGCAGTTCCTCGACATCGGCTCCGGCATTCCCGCCGAGGGCAACGTGCACGACGTCGCCCTCGCCGCACACCCGGAGAGCAAGGTCGTCTACGTCGACATCGACCCGGTGGCCGTCGCGCACGGCCGGGCCCTGCTCGCCGGCGAACCGCGAGCGGCCGTCTTCCAGGGCGACCTGTACAAGTCCCGGGAGATCCTCGACGCGGAGGACACCCGCCGGCTGATCGACTTCGACCGGCCGGTCGCGCTGATCCTCGCCGCCGTACTGCACTTCGTCCCGGACGACGACGATCCGCTCGCCCTGGTGCGCCAGTACACCGAGCGGCTGGCACCCGGCAGCGCCCTGGTCATCTCCCACGCCGGCGCGGAGGAGGTCCCGAGGACGGCACCGGAGGCGGCCGAGCAGTACCGGGGCGCGGTGAGCCGGGTGATCTGGCGCGACAACCGGGAATTCACGGCGCTGTTCGAGGACTTCGAGCTGCTGGAGCCCGGCGTGGTGCGTGCCCCGCTGTGGCGCCCCGAACCGGCCGAGACCCCCGACCCGGCGCTCGCGATGCTGGCCGGAGTGGCGCTCAAACCGGCCGGGTGACCGGGGGTGGACACCTCCCTCACCCCGCAGGACTCCGCACCGGCCGCCCCGCCCGCCGCACCACTGCGAGCGGGTGGGGGCAGACCCGGATTCGGCACGCTGCTCGCGGTCGACCTGTGGGAGCGGTTCAGCTTCTTCGGCATGGCGGCGATCCTGGTCCTCTACCTGACCGCCTCCGAGGCCCGCGGCGGCATGGGCATGGCGCCGCAGTCGGCCACCGCGATCTTCGCGGCGTACATGTCCCTCAGCTTCATGGCCGGGCTGCCCGGTGGATGGCTCGCCGACCGGGTACTGGGCGCGCGCCGGGCCGTGCTGCTCGGCGGTGTGCTGATCACCTGTGGCCACGCGGTGCTCGCGCTGCCCGTGACCGGCTCGCTCTACGCCGGTCTGCTGCTGGTCGTCGCGGGGACGGGCCTGGTCAAACCGGCCATGGCGGCCATGGTCGCGGGCGTCAGCGGGGACGGGAAGGGCCGCCGCGAGGCGGCCTTCTCGCTCTTCTACATGTGCATCCAGGTCAGCGCGCTCATCGCCCCCGTCGTGACCGGACTGCTGGCCGAGCGCGTCGCCTGGCACCTCGGCTTCGCGGCGGCCGCCCTCGGCATGACGGCGGGGCTGATCCAGTTCGCCCTCGGCCTGCGCCGGTACGGGGACGTGGGCGCGCGCCCGCCGCATCCCGTGCCGCGCACCGAGGCCACTGCGATGCTCCGGCGCGCGGCGTGGGCCACGGGGGTGGTGGGCGCGCTCGTGGTGGTGCCGGTGGCGTGCGGGCTGCTCCCGCTCCCCGCGGTGCTCGCCGTCCTCGGCCTCACCACGGTCACCCTCCCGTTCTGGTACCTGCGCTCGCTGCGCCGGACCCATGCGGGAGGCACGCTCCACAAGCGCCGCCTCGCCGGCTTCACGGTGCTGATGGCGGCCTCGGCCGCCTTCTGGATGATCTTCGCGCAGAGCGGTTCGGTGCTCAGCCTCTTCGCCGAGCGCCACACCGACCGGGACGTCCTGGGCTTCGAGGTCCCCGCCAGCTGGTTCCAGTCCGTGCACCCGCTCTTCGTCCTGCTGGTCGCCCCTCTCTTCGCCCGGCTCTGGATCCGGGCCCCGCGGGTGGACGTACCGGTCAAGTTCGCGGGCGCGCTGATCACAGCGGGCGTCAGCTTCCTCCTGATGGCGATGGCGGCCGCACTCGCCGAACACGGCCCGGTCGGCCCCCAGTGGCTGCTGCTGGTCTACCTCCTCTACTCCTGCGGCGAGGTCGCACTGGCCCCCGCGGGCCTGGCCCTGGCCGCCACGGTGGCGCCCCCCGGCAGCACCAGCCGCCTCCTCGCGGTGAACGGCCTGTTCGGAGCGGTCGGAGTGGTGGCAGGAGGCCAGCTCTTCCGCCTGACCACGGTGCTGTCCCCGACGGTGTACTTCCTGCTGCTGGGCGGTTTCGTCCTGTCGGTGGGCACAGCACTGGCCGTCGCCACGCCTCGCCTGCGCCGCCTGCTGGCCCTGCCGGCCGGCCCCGGCGCGTGAAGCCGAAAGGAGACGACGCAAGACGACCAGAACGCGACTGCACCAGGCTGGATCCATGGAATGCTGAATTCAGGATTCGGTGTACTGTCGCGAGGTGCTCATGACTGCTGCCCCCGACATCGACGTGCTGGTCCGGTTCGGCCGTGCGCTCGCCGACCCGATCCGCTGCCGCATCCTGCTCGCCCTGCGGGACGCCCCCGCCCACCCCGCC
This sequence comes from Streptomyces sp. NPDC047880, assembly GCF_040706515.1. Classification (NCBI taxonomy): domain Bacteria; kingdom Bacillati; phylum Actinomycetota; class Actinomycetes; order Kitasatosporales; family Streptomycetaceae; genus Streptomyces; species Streptomyces sp. NPDC047880. The sequence goes on from NZ_JBEZOK010000001.1 coordinate 264,413, forward strand.
GATCTCGCCGGCCTGCTCGGCATCTCCCGCACCCGCCTCTCCAACCACCTGGCCTGCCTCCGCGACTGCGGCCTGGTCGTCACGGTCCCCGTCGGACGCCGCACCCGCTATGAGCTCGCCGACGAACGCCTCGGTCACGCACTGGACGACCTGCGCACCGCCGTCATCGCCGTCGAGACGGACCGGACATGTGCCGAGGCGGACGCAAAGGGGTGCTGCTGATGACCGCGACATCCCTCGGCCCGTCCCCGGCCCGCCGGGACGCGCTCACGCGCCGGATACGGCTGCTCGTGGCCGCGACGATCACCTACAACGTCGTCGAGGCAGTCGTCGCCCTGACCGCCGGCACTCTCGCCTCGTCCACCGCGCTGATCGGCTTCGGGCTGGACTCCGTCATCGAGGTCTCCTCGGCCGCGGCGGTCGCCTGGCAGTTCTCCGCCGCCGACCACGCCGTCCGCGAGGCACGCGAGACGACCACCCTGCGGATCATCGCGCTGTCGTTCTTCGCGCTCGCCGCCTATGTCGCCGTCGACGCCGTCCGCACCCTCACCGGCACCGGTGCGGCCGAGCCCTCCGTTCCGGGCATCGTGCTCGCGGCGCTCTCCCTGGCGGTCATGCCGTTCCTGTCCGCCGCCCAGCGCCGGGCGGGCCGTGAACTCGGCTCGGCGAGCGCGGTCGCGGACTCGAAGCAAACCCTGCTGTGCACGTACCTCTCGGCCGTGCTCCTGGCCGGACTGGTCCTCAACGCCACGCTCGGCTGGTCCTGGGCCGATCCCCTCGCCGCCCTCCTCATCGCGGCCATCGCCGCCAAGGAAGGCCGCGACGCGTGGCAGGGCAGAGGCTGCTGTGCGCCCTCCACCGCGGCGGCCCCGACAGCCGACACGGCGGCGGGCGACCCGTGCGGATGCAGCCCCGGCTGCGACTGCTGCGCCTGAATCCCGCCCCGCACGAAGTGCCGCGCGGTACGCGAGCCCTGTCACGCCCGGCACACGGCAGTTCATCGAACCGGGTGCTGCCGGGGCTTGTCGGTCTTGGACTGTTCGCCCGCTCTCCGTCCCGCTGTGCGCCACCTCTCCCGGAGTCATCACAGGAGCAGAGAATCGGAGCCCATGTCAGCGAGCAGCCGCGCGGTCTGCGGGGACGGGTAATGCAGCCGCAGGGACGCGTGGCTGTCGGCGGCGTGCCGTGACGCGTCGAGGAAGACGCGCAGGCCGCCGCTGTCGCAGCGGTCGACGGTGGTCAGATCTACGTCGATGGTGGTGATGCCGTCGGTCAGGCACCGCTCCAGAGCGGCGCGCACCTGGGGCGCGGTGGCCGGGTCGATCTCACCGGCCAGGGTGATCAGTGCCCGCCTGCCCCGGTCGTGCCGGTAGATGTTCAGCTGCGGAAGAGTCATGACGCCTCGGTTCAGATGTCTCGGTTCATGGTCCCGGCCACTCCTCACGCGGTCCACGGCCCGGGTGTACGCGCGGCCGGTGGGGAAACCGGCTCATCACCGGTGGTGAGTGGTACGGCTACGGCGGCGGCGCGGCGGGAAGCGGCCTCGGCCCCCGTCGCGGTGGTCCCGTCGTTCGCCGGCGGCCGGCGACACGGACCGGTCCGGTCCCACCGGGGGCTGAGGCGAACCCCGGCCGCGGCGGCCGGGCAAGGGGGAGCCGTACCGGTACACGGCGATTCTGTCGGCGTGCTGGAGGTTGAGCCGGTGGATCACGTACGCCGCCGCCGCGATGAGGACCACGAAGGCTGCGGCTGTCAGGAAGGCGCTCATGGCGGCCACCTCACATACCGTTGATCAGTCGGCCGGGCGGACCGGTCTCTCCGGGAACGGCGGCGGACACCGCGGAGGCGCCGCCCTCGTACTCCCATGCCTCGTCCGGGTCCAGTGGCTGGTCAGCGGCCAGGACGCCGTGCCGGGCCTCCTCCGCGGCGACGAGCGCGCTCGCGGTCAGCGGCGGGCCGTCGCAGTCGGACGCGGCAGCCATCAGCCGGGCCGCCGACTCCGCCCCGGTCTCGGGCGGGACGACCAGGAGATCCCAGCGGCCGGTGCCGTAGGAGAGCAGCAGCAGCGTGTGCGGGTCGATCTCCGGGGTGAACCAGCCGACCTTGACGATGTGGCCGCCCACGGGAACCTTGCGGGGGATGACCGGCCAGTGCTTCGGGTTGACGGCGATACGGGTGATGCGGCCCCACAAGGGATCCAACACGTCGGTGAGCGCCGGAAGTTCGCTCGGCAGATCACGGGAACGGGGCCACCAGGCCCCGTCCAGGAGTCCGCGGGAGGTGCCGTCGGTCTTCAGCGCGAGACGCGCGGCCCGGGCTGCGACGGGCTCGGGGTGCGGCAGGGTTGGGTACAAGGTCGCCGACATGATGCGGACCCGTCTCCGGGCCACCTCTGCGGCGGCCCGGGTTTCATCTTTCGCCGAGAACGACCCGGTGTGGAAGCCGGTGTGCGAAATACCCTCGGTGCTGTCCACACTACTCCGCGCTCCGCCGCGGCGCGGAGCATGCGGCCGCCTAAAGCTGGAGCAGCCGCTGGGTGATCTCCCGGTACTGCCTCAGCGCGTGCCGGACTTCGTCGGACTGTGCTTCGGGGGCCTGGTCCTGCCACCCGGCACGCAGGAGACGCCGCCGTTCCGCGAGGGCGTTCACGAGCTGGGCGGTGGCTTCGTCGTAGGCGCTCTCGGCCTCTTCCAGCGCCTCACGCGGAGTGTCGGCGAAGGTGTTGAGGGCGTGCCGGAGGCGCTGGACGATCTTGTCCCTTTCGGTCGACGGGAGCAGCGGCTCCGGGCCCGGGGCACGGCGTTCGGCGGGGCCCGGGTTCTGGCCCGCGGGCTGCTGGGCGCGTGTCTGGTCGTACATCATCGAGTGCCGCTTCCGTTCCGCCCGAAGGCGCTCGTGGTCTTCTCGACGGCCTGTTTCAGGCTTCCGGAGACCCGGTCGATCCTGCCTCGGCGTTGCAGTCGTCTGTTGCGGATGACCAGGCCGAGATCTTCCGTGACCCTGCCCTTCGTCGTCTGCGCCGTGTTCCTCGCTGCTGCCCGTTGGGTGGGTTCCCGCGGAGCCCGGGCGAGGCGGGTGGGTGGGTGGCATGCCTCGCCCGTGGGTGCGGGAGTGGCATGGCCCGGCGCCGTGTCGCCAGTCAACGTCCGGCGACGGCCCGTGTCAACGCGGTGGCCACGCGTTCCGGCCTGCCTCGTTGCGGAGCGTGCCGGAGTACGCGGGGAAAACGAGGTCTCTTGGTTCGACGGTGCCCGAACCGGCCCGTCCTCGCGACTCCCCATCGCCGCTTCCGCTCCGCCACCCGCATCGGCCCCGTCCGCAAAAGCATCGGGTGACATCCCGTCAGTGTTCAGACAGCGGCTCGGCTCGGCTTGTTCAGAGGTCGTCCTCATCGACGGGTTCGGGTTCGCCGATGCAGGCGAGATCGAGGACGTAGCGCTCGGCGACGGGGCAGTTGTCCCAGGCTTCGGTGAGCCGGCCTTCCGGGGAGCCGTCGGTGAGCCGGCCGAGGGTGGTGTTGTAGTAGTCGGCTGCTGCCCGGCGTCCCTGCCACCAGGCGTGGCCCTCGTAGACGCCGGGGCGGGGCAGGGTGATCTCGGCGGCGGGTCCGCGATCGAGCTGGCCGATGACCAGGATGCCTGTTTCGGATTCGAGGCTGACGTCGATGTGGCCTTCGGCTTCGGCGGGCGGGGCGGGGGGTGTGTCCCAGATGCGGATCGTCATCCGGACCCTCATGTCCGGTTGCAGGCTCAGGAGATACAGGTGGTATCCGTTACCGGCCACCACCTGTATCTCCGCAGCGTCCAGAGCCGCTTCGTCGCCGAGGCAGGCGTCAGCGTCGTAGACCTCCAGTACGCGGCGGCCGGGGATGGCGGTGACGTTGTGTTCGGCGAGCAGAGTCATGGGCAGGGGTACCTTCCCGCTGGTTGGTGATTTGTACGAGCACCGTTGCGCCACGCTAGGCCCGGGCGACGCGGCAGCAGAGCCCAAGTGGTGCTGGGCACCTCACCGAAGGGGAGAAGGCAGACGGCGCTGGGAGGCCCGGCCAGGATCTTCTCCTGGTCTGCTCCCTACGATCTCCAGGAACCACTCAGGGGCCCGACCCGCACTGCGGATCAGGCCCCTGACCTGGTAATTCACTGTCGGCGTGGCGGGATTTGAACCCACGACCTCTTCGTCCCGAAGCAACTTCGGTGGGCGTCATGCCTTGGTAGGGCGTGCCGTTCACCTGCGCTGATGGTCCGCAGACGTCCGCGCTCGTCCGTCGTTGTTCGTCGGCGTTGTCACGCAGTCAGACACTCGCGGCTGTCGCCTGCTACAGCTGTCGTTAGTAGTCGTCACCGGTCGCCGCTGAGCGGCCTCGGACGGCCCAGAGACGGCCCCGCGGAGATCACTCGTCGGCTGCCGGCCCCTCATCAAGCCGGACCTTGGCCTGGAGGTTGCGGGCGGTGCGCCAGAGGACCTCCCCATTAACCAGGGCCTTGGCTTCTTGATCGGGTTGTCGCCGACAGAGGAAGGCCCGGGTCTCCATCAGGAGGATGCCGGTAAGCGTGAATCGCACCATGTGTCCATATTCTGAATCCATGATTATCGACTACGCGTCAGTGTTCCAAGCGCTGCCGGGCGCGGTCGCTCTGCTGACGCCCGAGCTGGTCTTCGCCGACGCCAACCTCGCGTGGCTGCGCCAGGCCGGACGCAGCCGCGACCAGGTGGTGGGCCGCTACCTCTTCGACGCCTTCCCCGGCAGCCCGCGGGACCCGGCAGCCTCCGATGCCCGCCACCTGGAGGCATCCCTGCGCGAGGTCCTGGCCAACCGCAAGATCGACATGGACCTGCAGCGCTACGACGTGGAATCCGCGCAGCGCCCCGGCCATTGGGAGGAACGCTACTGGAGCGTGGTCAACGCGCCCGTCTTCGCGCCCGACGGCCAGATCGCCCTGGTGATCCACCGCGTCGAGGAAGTCACTGACCTCCTGCGCGCCACCAGCCGGCCGGACGGCTCCCTCCAGCTCGAGGCCGAGCTCTTCAGCCGGATGCGGCAGCTGCACGAAATCAACGAGCGCCTGCGTCGCGCTCACGCCCGCGAGCGTGAGGTCGCCCTCTCCCTGCAGCGCGCCATGCTCCCCGTTCCGCCCCCGATCGGCCCTCACCGGTTCGCCGTCCGCTACCGGCCCGCGGTCGGCTCCCTCAATGTCTGTGGCGATTGGTACGACCTGGTCCAACTTCAGGACGGCGACAAGATCGCCGTGGCCGTGGGCGATGTCGTCGGCCACGGCCTGGAGGCCGCAGGCATCATGGGCCAGCTCCGCAGCGCCCTGTCCGCCACCTCCCTGGTCGCCACCGGCCCCGCACAGGCCCTCGAGGTCCTCGGCCGGTACGCGCATTGCGTCACCGGCGCCGAGTCGACCACCGCGGTGACCGCCTTCATCGACTTCAGCCGCCACCTCATCACCTACTCCAGCGCCGGCCACCCCCCTCCGGTCCTTCTTCGTACCGACGGCACGGTGGAGTTGTTGGACCAGGCGACCGATCCGCCGCTGGATGCCGTCTTCGAGTCCAGTCCTCGGCCGGAAGCCACCACCGCCTTCACCGACGGCGGCACCCTCCTGCTCTACACCGACGGACTCATCGAACGCCGCCACCAGGACATCGACACCGGACTCAGCCAACTCACCGACGCCCTGATCCGCCACAAGGAACTCACCACCCCCGGAGCACTCGCCGATGCTGTGATGAACGACCTGATCCCCGCCGAAGGCGTCACAGACGACACCGCCCTGGTCGTCGTCAGCCTGTGAGGCGTCTCAGTGATCACACTGCAGGTCTCCGCCCGCCGATGCAGGCCGATGATCAACGATCCGCAACGCCGGGGGCGAGTGCGCCTGGCACAGCGCAGGCCGTCGCCTCACTGCGTCCGCCAACGAACGGGACCCGTCCGGGGCGGACTGCGACGTCTACGGCGGTTGCCGTGGACCACGATCGGGACGGGCATTGGGGCGGTGGCCGCGATCGGCGGCCTCATCTTCACCGGCGTGGCCACCTACTACGCCGCCGTCGTCTCCAGGCAGCAGCTCGACCAGGTCAAGGAGGACCGGGAGCAGGAAAGCCGCGAGCAGGTGTCCCGAATAACCCTGTGGGCAGACCCTTACGGCAAAGAGGGCGGAGGACTCCACATCGCGAACCGGTCACCTGACGCCGCTACTGGCGCAAGTGTTGTCGTCGCGGGCAAGCGTCCGCCGAAGCCGCCATCGCATGAGCTTGCGGTTTACGTCATCCAAGGGCTGACGCTACCGCCGTGCTCCGAACTTGCCCTGAAGGCAACGGACAGCAAGACCCCCCAGAGGGAAGGACACCAGTACTCTCTTGCTGACGAAGGGATGTTCGTGGACTCCCTGCTGTTCACTGATGCCTCTGGCCAACAGTGGAGGCGAACTCGCGATCAGCTTGAAAAGGTGACGCCGGCGGTGACGGTCTCTGCGGGAGGTCCCGGAGGGACTGTTGACAAGGTGCTCCCGAAGTTCAAGGAGACAGCCCTCGACGGCGACTGCGCATACAAGTGAGCTGCCAAACTTCGTTACAGACGAAGGGCGTTGCTGCGATCATCGGCCTGTTCCCGGTGTAGCTGAGCGAAGCGAGGAAAGCGTGACCAGCGTCTATACGGAGCTAACCAAAGAAGCCGCGAAGCGGGGCGGGCCCGCTGCGCTACGGGCCTTCTACCGGAACTTGGGACGGGGGCAAGGCGCCATTGTCGGCGGTGCCGTCGTAGGCGTAGGCGCCTTTCTCTACAACAAAGTGAGTACCCGTCGGGGCAGCTCCTGCGACGCGACGGGGGAGAGGGAAGACGGCCCCGGCAACTCGGCGCCGACCGGAGGGAGCGATGCCCAGCACCTCGAGGATCGAGGAGACAGTCCGCGTGTCGCCACTGCCCCCGGCGTCCTTGACCAGTAGGCGTCGTCTGCCCGGACGCCCCGTCTGTTGTACGCGGCATTCGGGCCTCGTCACACTCGCATACGTGAAGATGCCCCGGATCGCGTGCGCAACCTGCGGCAGGAAGATCGCCGCGCGGATAGTGGCTGGGCATCCCAGCAAGGGGCCAGCTGCGGCGCCATGACCCGAACGAGCGCCCCACGCTCGCACGGCCATCAACTGTCAGATCATCACACCATGCTTGAAGCGCGCGTACGGGAGATGAACGGCCGTGCGGGTACGCGAGGCCGGATCTTGCAGGACGTTCCGCAGTACGGCCTCGGGTAGCGCCACGCCGGTCGCGAGACCGAGACGCCTGAGCCCACGACGACCGTCACGACTCTCCTCACGCCCCAGCTCTCTGCTCAGCCCCGATGCTCACCGATTGCCCCGCTGGCGATCCCGCTGACCAGCGCGCGCATCACCGCCTTCGAGATGAGCAACGGCCCACGGCTGATGTCCTTGGAGTCGCGCACTGCCGCGTGTCCGCCCAGTTCCGCGACCTCCACGCAGTCGTTCGCACCGCCGCTGTACGAGCTCTTCCGCCACCGCGCGTGCGCGAGATCGACGTCGTGCGGGGCAGTCGTGCTGGGCGTGCTCACTCTTCGAGCTCCTTGCTGATGCGTGCGATGTGGGTGCGGGTCTCCGACGGGGCAAGGGCGCTGTCCCTCAACTGGTCGAAGATATCCGTGTAGTTGTCCACGTCAATAGGTCGTTCCCTCCGGGCCGCTACTACTGCCCCAGCCGACGCTGGTGGCGACGTTCCAACCTTGCTGCTCCCGCATCTGCTTGGCGAAGGCGTCCAAGTTTCGGATCTCGCCACCCGCACTTCATCGTGAGGCAGATGCTGATGTACGGGCTGCGAGGGTTGGTGCTGAAGGCCGTCTCCTCGGTCCACGCCACATCGTGGACGTGCTCGCTGAGCCCGGTGCGATCCCGATCGTGCTTGATCCCATGTGCCTTGGCGTACTCATCGAGGTCGTCGATCAGGAAGAGATCGCTCCACCACTGGCCAGGCCATACGGCGAACAGGCGGGACGTGCCCGCAACGGCCCGCTCACATACAGCCCGTGAGTCCCCGTGAGTGACTCTGCCGTCCTCGTGGACTTCGATGTAGCAGGTCGTCCCCGCCGTATAGGGAAAGTCTCTCCCTGCGGCGGCTGCGCTTCTCGGCTCCACTTGCTCCCTGCCAGTGATCGCCCCTGAGGTGGATGCACCCGGTGGCAACCACAATTCCCGGGCCGCGCATGCGCCGACGTAAGACGCACAACATTAGCCTCCGGCTCGTTCAAGATCTGGGCTTCACCGCACGAGGCACAGGACCGGCCGCTGTTCGGACCGGTGTCCGCTGATCAGGCGGCGCGTAAGCTTGCCTGTAGGTCAGCTGAACCAGATGCCGTCGGGTGAGAGCCGGCGTGCGAGGCGCTGGCCGGCGTCACTGATCGGCGTTGACCAGGACACATCGGCAACGTGGCATCCGAAGTCGTCCGCGAGTGCCTGGACGAGCGCGGCGCCGACGCCCTGGTGGCGATAGACGTCCGCCACCCAGATCAGGATGATGCGCGGGCGCAGGGTGGTGTCGTCCTCGTCGCTGGGCGGGGACCCTTGGATCAGATCCCAGTGGCCGTGCTGTCTGGCGTCGTTGGCGGCCAGGTAACCGATGACGTAGTCGTTTGACTTCAACAGGTATGCCCGTACGTTGTCCGGGGTCTCCTCAGGCTCATCAAGGTGGGACCACGTGTTGAAGTCGTAGTGGTTCTCCTTCTGCGGCATTCGCGCCACCTGGTAGACCAGCTTCCGCCACGCGATAGGTGACTGTGACGTCACAACAGCCACGCTGCTCAACCACATCAGGTTCTTGGGCGCTCGGATGCCGAATGCCCATGCTGCGTGATGGGTGGTGTGCTCTTTACCGTTGTCCCGCAGGTTCATGCCGCAGGGGCAGTCCCCGCCGTTCGGCGTCTCCACGGCGCGGAACTGAACGGGCTTCGCGCCGTAACTGAGGTTCTGGTCTCTGCCGCCCACCCAGGGCCGGAAATACGCATCCTCCGGCTCGACGTAGCCGGTCCAGCGGTCCACCCACCCGGGGTACCGCTCGGGAAACTTCTCCCGTATCTGCTTCTCGAAGGGAGAAAGTGTGGGGCGGATCCACACGCTCCCGGCGGTCGCCCGACCGTTTAGGCGTACTCCGCACTTCAGGGCCTTGCCCCGCAGGAACCTCAGGAACGCGCCAGGCGGCGGGTCGAAATCGATGCCGCGGATCAGCTCTCGCTCGCCGGGAGCAAGCCAGTCATCGACGGGAAGCGCCAGCGAGTCGGCGAGCGCGTGGAACCTGCTGTAGTCGTGGTCGAGTTCCGCTGAGCGGAGCGCCTCGACCGTTGCCTCGACGTGTGGGAACGGAACGAACAGGGTGACCCAGCGCGGGCCGTTCCCCCACGAGAAGTCGCCCGAGTAGCCGTCGTACCAGATGCGGTCGATGTACGCGTCTCGAGCCCTGGCGACAGCTTCGCTGTAGGCGGCGGGCAGCTCAGGGTCGTGTCCTTGAGAGGTCGCGGTGTCGACGTACCCATCGCGGTCGAGCTCGACCGTGGCGTACCAGCGGTGGGGCCGGACACGGATTTTCCGGGAGCGCCAGTCGCGGGGGTCAGGGTCGAGGTAGGTAGTTCGTTCGGTCATGTGCTCTGCCTATTACCTCTACGGAGACCAGCCATTGGACGTCAAACAAACTGTCGCGAGAGTAGTGAGGACACGTGGTTCAGTCGCCGAACAGGCTGTCCTGGACGTACTCGACGACACTCGCCTTCGGGTAGAAGAGGCCCAGCAGCATGAAGGTCCTGGGGTGAGCCGCGATGTTGCCGACGAAGAAGTGGACGGCACGGTCCGGGGAGAAGATGCGGTCGTGCCAGGTATCCCGGAGCTTCTCCTGTACAGCGTCCTCGCCGTACTTGCGCCGGAACTTGCGGTACGACGCACCTGCCTCCCAGTCCTTCAGTGCCATGTCATGCCTCGGGCAGCCAGCGTCCGCGCAGCGGAACCGGTAGCGGAATTCCAGCGGTACCCACTCAAGCGGGGCCAAGTCTTGCTCCAGGAGGTCCAGTTGCCCTGCCAGTGCCGCCTTGGATTCGGACCAGCGCTCGGCCGCCGTCAGCCGGAAGCTGACATCAGTGGGCCGGAAAACGCCAAGCGAGGTTCCGTACTCCTGTTGGTCCCTCTTGATGGCACACAAGGACGGCGCGACGAGAGGCTCGACGTACTTGTACCGCTCCCTCCAGTCTCCGCCCGCCGCAACCGCGCCCACGATCTCGAGCGTGCCGAGGTCCGGCCGCAGGCTTTCGGGCCGTGAGTCCCGCCGGCCGTGCGGCTCGACGTCGACCTCGATGATCGAGTACTTGGAGAACTGGGCGTCCTCGGTGAGGAGCCGGAAAGGCACAGGGAAGAGCCGCACGTGCTGAGGTGTCCCCTGATCCAGGCGTATGCCCGCCACACAGCTGGTCTCGCGGTACTTGTTGGAAAGCTCGGGATATGTCTTGACCGTGATCATGATCCGTGCGCGCTGCCGATTCCCCGATCCCATGGGTGCCCCCTCCAGCGATCTCCCGATCCGATTGGAGGAGAGGCATGCGCCATCGGCAAGGGCGCGTGCAGGAGCGAGGGCTGAAGTCAGGCCAGGGGAATTACAGGTACGGAGGCCCGTTTGCGGACCGTCTCCAGGACGACTTGCCGGTGGCAACGGCTTTCGTCCTTCTCAAAGCACAGCACCGCGACCCTGGACTGCCGAGCGTGCTCGGCGAGGCGATCGAGGTCGGACTGGGCCTCCTCAGACCGCAGCACGCCACGGAACCGGGCCCTGCCTACATTGAGTCGGCCGTCCCAGAACGGCGCCCGGTTGTCCTTGGGATTGCCCAGGCCACGCAGGTGCGTGTACTCGATGCCGGCCTCGGCAAGCGCCTCCCCGAGGCGGGTCTTGCTGAAGCCCTTCTTGCGGCTGATCGGCGTGAGTCGTACGTCCGCCACGACATCAATACGGCTGTCGAGGAGCGAGGCGACGAACGAGTCGATGTCCCGGCCTTCGTACCCAGCGGACCAAAGGCCGGGAGCGATCTTGGTCTCCCGGAAGAGTTCGTCGAGGGAGACCTCAAGAGCCTCAGCGACCGCGCCGACGGTGAAGAAACCTGGCTGAATTGCTCCCTCGCTCTCCAGACGGGCCAGCGTCCCGACGGCGATGCCCGCTTCCTTCGCGAGCCGCTCACGCGTCCACCCACGGGCCTCCCGCAACGCACGCACCCGCTGGGCGAGGGCGCGGGCGTGGTCGTGAGGACGCGCTGAGTAATGGCCTGCCATGTGTCGTGATCCTAACGGCCGTTGAGGCGGCTGGGCATGGTGTTCTTGGTCAGCCACGGAGCTGGATTCGCGAACGCGCAGGTCGGGTGCCCTCAGCCGTGGCACTGACCACAGCCTCGGCGGTCATCCCCTGGGAGAGCCCGACCAAGATCTTCTCCCAGATTTCTCCCAAACGATCTCCAGGAAGCACTCAGGGGCCTGATCCACTCACTGGATCAGGCCCCTGACCTGGTACTTCACTGTCGGGGTGGCGGGATTTGAACCCACGACCTCTTCGTCCCGAAGCAACTTGGGTGTGCGGCTGACCTTGAGCCGGTACGCCTCTCACCTGCTGCGATGGTCCGCAGGTGTGCGCGGTCGTCCGCCGCTGTTCGTGGGCGTTGTCACGCAGTTAGACACTCAGGATCCTTCGGGCTTCGGCTGCTCACCGCGCCGGGGATGGTCGCGTCGCAGCCGAGCGCTTGCGCCTATCGGTTGATCGGGATCTCGTAGACGATCTCGCAGTGAGCGGCGGGCACGACGATGTCCGCTGTCTCGACGGGGCGCCCGTCGTCGCTGTAGTACGTCCGCCGGATGTGCGTGACGAGCGCGGCCTTCTGGATGCCCAGAAGTGAGGCCTCTTCGGCGGTCGCCTGTCGTGGCTCGGGCTGCTCCACGGCGTGGCTCACAGTGACGCCGATCGCGGCCATCCGGTTCACGACACCGGCCCCGGCGTGCGGGCCTCCCTCAGGAAGAACGACGAGCGTGCCCGCGGTGAGGTCGTACGGCTCCCAACTCGTCGACAGCTGCACCGGCCTGCCGTCGGCGAGGAACTCGTACTTGGTTCGGACGCACAGGTCACCCTCGGCGATTCCGAGTCGGGCGGCGATGTCGGCCGGGGCCGGCACTTTGGCGTCGGTCCTGCTCTCCCAGTCGCCTTGCTTGCCCAGGGCCTTCATATCCGCACGGAACGGCGACTTCTCGGGCTGCTCGCGCGCGGACGACCGGACGATACGTACCCGTTGCCGGGGCTCGGCGACGTAGGTCCCCGATCCGGCGCGGCCTTCCAGCACGCCCTGCGAGATCAGCAGTTCTTGCGCCCGACGGACCACGTTCTCGCCCACGCCGCACTCCTGGCCGATCTGAGCGCGCGACGGCAGGCGGTCCCCCGGCTCCCACATGTGCTCCGCGATCCGCCGCCGGAGTTCGTCGGCGATGCGGAGGTAGGGCGGCTGCTCAGACATATGGAAAATCTAGTCCACTAGCTCTAATCTAGTTAACTAGCTTCACTCAAAGTGATCGCCGGTTAACGGAGGCTGCCCTGTGCCCGCTTCGGGAGTCCGCGCGGCAGCCATCGCTGCCCGACTGTCCGACCTCGGGCTTCCTGCGCGTTGGGAGGAGCACGACCGGCACACCTCGGTCGAGGCGGAGGTGCCTGAATCACTCCCCGCCGACTTATGGCGGGAGGTTCTGAAGGCTGTGGCTGAGGCCGACCGGTTCGGACTCCTCGCCACCAGCCTGAACGACCGCACCCTCTGGGCGGTCGTACGCAAAGCGGTCCCCACGACGGGCGATGTCGGGGGACCGGGCCATCAGCGATAGGAGCTGACCAGCGTGCTCAACCGTATCCGCCGTGCCGCCTCGCTCACCAGAGTGCGGTACTTCCCCAAGGGCAGGCACCGCCGCCCCTTACTGCCGTCTCGGCCGACACGTGTTTCCGCTTCTGCTGCATCCGCTGACGAGTCGACGGTCGTCCGGGACCCCGCTCTCGACGGAGCGGGTCACTGGCATTCGCTCCGGGGTGAGGACACCGCACTTGTCCGTCCGTACGTTCTGGCTCACGAAGAACGCGCGCGACGGCACCCGACGGTTGTCATCGCTCCCCAGCTGCCGACCGACGCCTGGTCGACTCTCCTGGGGGTCCACTGATGCCCTCGCAGCGACAGACTCTTGGCACGGACACCTCGTACCGCTCGACTGCCTGCCAGATCGGCACGCACCGAGCCTGCGCGGAATCCTCTCCGGAATCGGCGCCGGTCGACCTGCCTTTGATCTACGAGGCTTGCGACTGCCTGTGTCACTCGGCGCCTTGTCAGTCCGGGCCTGGGAGCCAAGCGGTCAGCGAGTCGGCATTCACCGGCACGCCGGCACCGAACGCCGAGATCACCGAGAGGCTCACGCAGGAATGACGACACAGGACGAACTGCGGCTTCTCCCGTGGGCAGGGCCGGATGGCAAACCGTGCTACTTGAGCACCGATGACCAAGGCGGTTACGTCTCCCGCCTGGCCGACCACATCGAGGCGTTCCAACTCGGCATGGCGTCTCAACTGCTGGAGCACTCGCGTCAGGTACTCGACGACGAGACCGAAGACCCGGAGGAGCTGAACCTTCTTGCCGCCCAGCTGACCAGCGCACTGCGAGACGTGTTGCGTGTAGCGACTAGCCGCGGACGTGGTCACCTCGCGCCTCAACGCCCCTGAGAGGAACGGTGCTGCTCAGCCACAACTGATCATGGGCGGCCGTGACCTGCGGCCGCCTAAACGATCAGCGTCCTGACCTGCTGCTGAGCTGTCGGCAGTTGTCGGCGTTGGTCATCGTTGAGCGCCCTTCCACGGCCCGAGGACGGCCCGGAAGGGCGCTCGTGTGTGAGCACTCATCGATCGAGCGCTGTGCAACACGTAACCGACGCCTCAGGCCGTCGTGCTGGATTACCCGTGGATGCAGCCGTACGTCGTTGTTGATGTCACCTGCAGACGTCAGGATCGTTGATCGCCTGTTGTCGCCTTAGCTTGGGGTGCCCCACCATCGGCAGGCGCTCGTGCGGATTCACTCATCGGACACCACTCCAACCATACGGCGATGCCTGCGTGCGAGAACCCGTGCTCGCCTTTCAGTGATTCTCCTACAGGCGCCAATGAGAGTTCATCGGCTCCTATGCGTGCACGAAAGTCCAGGTCTCTGAGCGCGGGGCCGCCTATTTTTAGCGCTACTGAGAGCGCCGGGACGCTCAAGATGAGGGGCTGATCTCCGATAGCGCGATGATAAGTCGTGCCCACCACTCTGGATTCACATGTTCCGGAGGGCGGGATTTCTGGCAGGCTGCTAGCCGAGATGAGCTCCTCTCGGAGCGTGGCACTGCCATCTTCCTTAACCTGCACGAATGGCTGCAGTTGCTCAACATTCCATCTCTCTCTATGGCTCACCGCTACCCGATTTTCGATAGCAGGTTCGGTAACAATGACCTCGAAGTCCTCAATTTCACTACTCGGTACCCCGTCGATGGCGTGCCCCAGCCAGGGAGCGGAGGCGCCCCAGCTTGACCTGGATATGTTGTGCTTAATGCTTCGCGTGGTGCATTTAGCCTTCAGAATTTCCCCCACGTCATGCCAGGAGAGTTCTATGCTTATCTCCACGGTTGAACTCATTCGATCGATGGATCCGATCGAATCGCGCAGCTTTTCCACGTACTCCTGCGGGGCGTTGGTGCCCCACAGCGTCTTCACGACTAGTCCTGCCACATCTTTGACCAGGGCAGTCTTGAGTACACCATCCACGCAATATCCGAGGAGGCCAGCTATGAAAAGCGCTTCCCCCAGAGAGCTCAGAAGATCTCCATGCCATTCATCTTTTGAATGGAAAGCGAAGTGTACTAGCGCAACGAGAAGCGCGCCGATAATTAGTGCTCCTGGCAGCAAGAAGCGAAGCCAAACAGACTTATTCTTCTTGGTAGGCATAATTTGAACTCCAGGCCACTTACCTGCATTTTGCCTCTGATTCAATGCTCCACTTAAGCAGGTGATGCCGCAACCGCAGGTGGTCGCCTCGGCGAGAGAATCGGCAAGTCGATAGTTCAATTACTTCCGGCTGGGCTGGGTAGACCGCAAAGTTGAGGTCGGCGGAGCGGGTTTGGCCGGTGACCTGCTGCTGATCCACACCGCGACCCCCGAGGTCGGAAAGCAGTGGACAGACACGGGGGAGATCCACGAGCAACGGGACCTGAAGGGCCGCGCGGAGGGCGAGACGCGCACCGTGCCGGGCATTCCGCCCTGACGCGCATCCTTCGGCAGCACATCGAGGACGAACAGCTCAAGCCCGGTGACCTGCTGTTCCAAGGCGAGTCGGGCGGCATCCTCGCCGGTTCCGTCATCCGTCGAGCGTGGCGCAACACCCGAAAGGCCGTACTGCCCCCGCACGTCTTCGAGTCGCCCACCGGACGGCGCGTCTACGACAACCGCAACACGCGCCTGACGAAGTGGCTGAACGACGGCATCCCGCCCGCCCAGGTAGCCGAGTGGGCCGGGAACAGCGTTGCCGTGCTCCTGGCGACCTACGCCGGCTGCGTCGAGGGCCAGCTGCCCGCACTGAAGCGGCGACTCGAAGCTGCCGGAGATCTCCCCGAGCAGCCGTCCACCGGCTGACGCCGCCGGGCACCAGAACTTCGACACCCGCAAAAACCCGGTAACAGCCGAACAGCCCCGGAGTCCGCCCTTGATCCGCCGTTGCCGTCAGCGCTGCCGTCACTGCCGTCGGCGGTGCTGACGTTGTAAGGAGCGGACGGCTGCCCTCGGTGGGTGCACGCTGCTCCCACGGCATCGCGGCGAAGGTTAACCCCTTGCCTCCCGGAGTAGGGCTGCGATTCAATGGCAGGTTTCCCACACGAGAGGCGAAGGCGCATGAAACCGGAAGACTCGGCACTCCTGCGGTACGCAGTAAACAAGATCAACGAGGATATCAGGGAAGGTTCCTTTAGCAGCCAAGACGAAGACGCGACCGGAAACGCCTTGCTGTTAGCCATGGACGAGGCTATTGGGTTGTCCGACGAACTGGCGCCAGACGATTACAATTGGTTTCTGAGTGAGATGGACAGCAGGCGTCGAGTCCGCAAGAAGATGATGGCGAAGGTCAGGCGCACTCATTTGCGCAGATGGGGACGAGGCCTCCTCCTTTTCGATGACGCATTAACCGCTGCAGAGGTGCTAAATGGGGCCGTCCAGGATGCGATTGGAAAATGGGTCCTGGATGATGAGCCAGCGATCAAAAGGGATAGCCTCCTAGGTGTGCAGGGAATCCTGGGAGGAAAGGCGCTCAAATGCCTTTTGTTGTTGTCGCTCCACTCGCGAGCATGCTCAATCTCCAACGAGATTCGGCTTCTAGCCGAGCATGGCTTCCCCGAAGCGGTAAGGGCTAGGACGAGGAGCTTGCACGAGCTCGGGGTCATCACGCTCGCGCTGTCTGCCCTCGGGCAGCTAGACACTAGCGTTTCTGATCGCTATGGGGCGTGGACACTCGCCGAGGCCCGCAAGGAGGCACGGGCTATCGCAGCACAAGGGGGGACGCCTGATCCACTCGACGAGCAGGAAGCAGAATTGGAGCGTCGGGCAGCCGCAGCATGGGGAAGCGACTTTTTCCGACAGAATGGATGGGCGGCACCACTTTTCCCCGGACGCAGGCCCCCGATCCCCTTCAGTGACATCGAGCAGCTGGTGAATATGGAGCACATGCGCGGCTTCTACATGGCCGGAAATGACGCAATTCATGCAGGTCCAAGCGCACTCATGAACCGCCTGCGGCTCCGCAATGGGTCAGCATTTCCGACTGTGAGCGAGGTTCAGCACCAAACCGTTAGGCATTTCCTGGCCGTCGCTGTTATTGTACTTTCCGATCTTGGCGCAACAGTTTGTAGAGTGGCGGCTTCAATCACGGGAGATTTAGATCTTCTTACCGGCATAAAGCTGGTACGTGACGCTGAGGACCGTGCGGTTTCGGAGTTCAAGAACGACGGAATGAGGGCCTAGCGATTAGGTCGGTGGAGCGGCTTTGGGCTGGAGTTTCAATGGGCGAGTCAAGCGTCGCGGTGTGCGACCAGTAGCCGAAGAAGTGGTGGGCCGGGGTCCTGACCTGCGGCCGTGTAATCGATCAACGCTGCGGCCTGCGACTTAGCTGTCGGTGGTTGTCAGCGTTGGTCGCACCCTTCGACGGCCCCGAGACGGCCCGAGAACGTGCGAAGCGTCCTGTGCCGACGGATGCTGGCGAGTATGAACGTGCGACTGGAAGTGCTGGTGGGTGACGAATGGCGTCCAGTAAGGCGCATGTACCAGGGTGCCGCTCAGCACTTGATCTCTGATCCGTTTCTGCCGGTACCCGAGGAGTCCCAGCAAGACCTATGGCAGCAGGCTGTCAGCACCTTGGGGAAGTTCAGCGGACACCCGGTAAGCGTGATGACTGAGTGCAAGGAAGGGGCAGAGACGGTGCTATTTGGCGCTGGGGCAGCCGGACCATTTCGGGTCGAGCAGATCCAGGATGAGGCCTGAGGTTACAGCGCGATCAACGCCCTCTGAGCTGGCCCCGAGTCGTATGGAGCGGGAGTGGGAATCGAACCCGCGTAGCTAGTTCGGAAGATCGCGTACGCGGCCCCGGCCTGACCTGGCGTAACGCTGACCTGCGGGTTCTCGGACCGTTCGCCGAGACTCCCCGCTGTTCCCCGTTGGCCGCTTCCTCATAGGGCACGCAAGGGGCACGGCGTCACTCGTAGAACCGCGCTGCGCTGAGGGCCCGTGCCATGAACGCCCAGTCGCCCTCAGGCGGGAGCTCCTGGCCGTGGTTCGCGTACCACCCTGGGGCATCGGCCACCCACGCTTCCAGAGCCTCCAGGAAGCTGCCCAGCGTCCGGTTCTCCCATTGGTCGCCGCTCGCTTCATAGTCCTGCTGAAGACGCCTCAGAAAGCCGCTTAGGGCTTCGCGGTCGCCAAGGCGCTCGTTAGGCTCAAGTGGGAGGGGCTCGCGCTCGTCTCCCCAGTCATCGAGTCTGAGCCTGACTTGGAAGTTGCGCTCCGCGTGATCGACCACGCTCCCACTGATAGCGAACCCCAGTGGGGGAGGGACGGTTCCGGGCGGTGAACCGAAGATCTCCGCCAGGCCCACCGCGTCGGGCACCCCGTCGATCTCTACGAACACGCCGAATGGCTGTCGGCCGATGACCCTGCCGGTCACGGCGGCGCCCACTGGCAGCGCGGTCACGGTTGCCGGCCAGGCCCGTCGTATGTCCTCGGGCGTCGGATCCCCCACACCGTTCGGCCACGTGTACTCCGTCATGCGCGCGTCCCCCGGTCATCGCGTACTTGGACCTCTGGCCTCATCCTTATCAGGTCGATCACGCAGCGTCTTCGAGGCGGATCCACCCGCTGCGGGCCTCGATCTGCAGTCCGCTGTCATCCCTGACTAACCGCTGCCGTTCGCTGCTGTTGGTGTCAGGCGTTGGTGTCAGCTCCAGTACAGGATGCCGTGTTGCTCTATGCGGTTTATCCGCTGATCAACACGAACATCGGCGGCTACGATCGCCTGTCATGACCGGTACTTCGCGTCCGCGCTTCTCAGAGAGGCTTGGTGGCCCCGACCCCGACGAAGCTCCCTATGAAGGAGTACCTCAGCACCTGCTTAAGCCTTTGCGGGATTGGGCTGGTGTGCGAGCTACCTGGGGTGAGGGCGTCAGGGGCGATCAAGTGTGCGTTCGCCTGCGCTTGCCCCTCCCCGAGCGACAGACAGCAAGTCAGTACTTCCGAACCCTGACAGGCATGGCCTTGCTGGACGTTGTAGACGCACTGCTGCGGATTCAGGCAGAACGCTACGGAAGTGGCGACGCAGACGGATCGCTTACAGCACTTCTGGATGAGGGCGGGTCGGCCTACCGCGTCAACGACGATGGCGACGGTCTAGAAGCGCGGATCGTGCCGCCTGTCCGTGAGGCAGTCGTGGGCACTGTCAAGGACGCAGCAGCTGTTTCGTCTACGGGGTCTGCTGCCGATCACTTGGCAAGTGCCTGGCAGGCAGCCTATGGATTGCATCCAGACCCGGTGCGGGCGTACAGCGAGGCCATCAAGGCGGTGGAGTCGGCTGCACACGCAGTCGTCCAGGCCAATCACGCCAAAGCCACTTTGGGCACCATGCTCGGAGAGATAGGAAACGCGCGATCGAAGTTCGTAACCGTGCTCGCTACGCCAGCAGGAAAAGATCCCATCGCACCTGTTGAGGGGATGATGCGGGCCCTCTGGGAGGGACAGACCTCTCGGCACGGCAATCAGAACGGCACTGTGCCGGAGAGTTTGGAGGCTGCTAGAGCAGGGGTGCATGTCGCAGCCGCCCTGGTGCAGTGGTTCGCATCGGGGGCAGTCCGCCGTAACCCTTGAGCTAGCTATGTGGGCACTGCCGGTCGCAGCTTGGCAGGTCAGGAATGGTTCAGATAAGCCTGTGCCTGACCGATGAACCGTCCCATGGCCAGCGCGGCAGCTTCTTGTGCCGCCTCCGCCGCCGCGTGTTCCTCGACGCCCTCATCGCCCTGCGCCACAACGTCTCCGAAGGTCCGCAATGCGATCCACCAGGCTCTAGTCGTGTCTTCGACCGGTCCTGCAGTATCCGCTAGGTCGAGGGGCCCTTCGAGGATCACTGCGAACGTCGCTGCCGACAGATCATGCAGACTCTGTGCGGCTGCATCCGCTAAGGGATCCACGTCAGAACCGGTGTAGTGCCCGTTGCAGATCTTGTAGTCGATCTCGTCAAAGAGACGTGTAATGCTCATCGCCTGCTGGACGAGCGCACTGTAGGCATCTCGTTGCATCTGTCGGCGCCACTGGCTGTTCGTCGCATCTATCTGCGTGCGGGTTGCCCAGCGCCCCTGCCAAGCGGCTAGGCCGGCGGCTGTCGTCGTTCCAACGATCCCCACCACAGCACCGAGTAACGCGGCCGTCGCTTGGTCCATGGAGCAATGGTGTCACTGGACTCCTGCTGTGCATCGAGCACATTCCTCAGCCCACCACTCTCCCCAGCTCCCATCCCGTCCGCCGTCGACCCACACACCGTGGAGCGGGCGTGGTCCATGGCGTCCAGGTGGAGCGCGCCACTGTACGAACGACCTGGACGCCATGGGCCGCGTCTGCTCGGCTTTGCCTGGGTCGACGGTGGACGGGATGGGAGCTTCCCGCGCACGCCCCATCGGACCCGCACTCGGCGACGGCGCCCCCTCCATCCCGGTGCCGGCCGATCCCCCGCCGGAGGCATTGTTCTGACCGGGGCCGCTCTATGCGGTGATCGACTCATGGCCACCGGCCCTATCCACATGTGGGCGCGCGTCGGCGCAGCGTGCGCGGAGCGGGCCGAAGGCAGGAGCGCAGCGCGCAGCGGAGCCGGGAAGTGCGCCCGGCGGAGCGGAGCGCAGCCGGGTGCCTTGATGAACGTAGGGAAACTATTACCGCGCTGGACTGATCAATGCTGATCACGGGTGCTGACGCTCACCTACTCACGTGAGTAAGTCCCGGCTACAGTTGTGCTGGCCGACATAGCAGGACGACAGGAGCGTGCTCGCCGGATGGGACCGAAGTCGGAGCGGGTCTACCGCACGATTCGTGAGTGGATCGCTGAGGGCAAGTACTCGCCGGGTTCCAAGCTTCCGTCCGAGCGGACCCTGTCGGAGGACCTGGAGATCGGCCGAACCGCTCTGCGCCAAGTGCTGGCCAAGCTGGTTGCTGAGGGCGTGGTTGAGGTGCACGGCCGTAGCTCTTACCGCGTACCGGATCGATCCGTGACCACGGAAGCGCCGGCGGATGTCGAGCCATGGCAGATCCACGGTGAGCGGACGCTGTATGACAACCGGTGGGTGAAGCTGAGCCTCGTCGACGTTGAGCCGCCCGGCGTCGACCGCTTCGAGCACCATATGGTCAAGCTGCACCATGTGGCGATCGCTGCCGTCATCGACGACCAAGACCGCGTGCTCATGATGTGGCGGTACCGCTTCGTCCCTGATGCCTTCGGTTGGGAGCTGCCGGGCGGCATCGTCGACCAAGGGGAAGACCCTCTTCAGGCTGCGCTGCGTGAGGTCGAGGAAGAGACCGGGTGGCGGCCGAACGCCCTGGAGCACGTGGTCACGTATCAGCCCATGGTCGGCATGGTCGACTCGCCTCACGACATCTTCGTCGGTGAGGGAGCGAAGCTCGTTGGAGAGCCGACCGATCTGGAAGAGGCGGGGCATATCGCCTGGGTTCCGCTGTCTGACATTCCGGGCCTGATGGCTCGTGGTGAGCTGATGGGGTCCGGCACGTTGGTCGCCCTTCTCCACGTGCTCGCTTCACGAGGGTCCGGCGCGTCGCCTACAACCGCTGGGTGAGCTGCTCTATCCGGCGCCTGTGACGTACTGACTTGGTTCGGCTCGCCACGAGTCGGGCTTGCCGCAGGTGCTTCCGGGCTGCGTCGTGTTCCCCGCGGGCCAGGTGGGCTTGGGCCAAGTCGCAGTGGAGTCCGGCTGACGCTCTGACGAACGTGGGGTCGGTCGTCTCCAGTGCCGTGTACAGGTTGTCCACGGCTTCGTCGTCGCCGATCAGGGCAAGTGCGTTCCCGCGCCACCTGGTGAGGTGGCCTTCGTTCAGGAAGATGCTCAGCATGTCCGGATCGCGGGCTTCTTCTCCTGCGGGCAGGTGACGTATCGCAAGGTCGAGGGCCCGTCGGCAGTCCTCTTGGAGCCCAGCTCGGGCGCAGATCTCCGCTTCGGCTGCGTGCAGCCACGCCTTGAGGCGCGGAGACATACCCGGTCCTCCGAGACGCTGCGCTTCTCGAACAAGGTGCACCGCAATTTCCGGGCGCCCGGCGTCGCAGAGCACGTAGGCCTGCTCGGCGGTGGCGTGGGCGAGGTACATCGGTTCCTCGGCCTCTTGGGCGGCGCGCTTGCCCAGCTCGTAGTGACGCCAGGCTCGTTCGACGGCTCCGACGTCAAGAGCCTGCCAGGCTGCGAGTGTTGCCGCACCGGTCAGGGCCAGGGCGACCGGACGTCGGGTCTCCGGGAGTACGGCGAAGGTAAGGGCGTCCTCCAGCCGCGTCAGGTGGGCGGTCATCTGGTCGACCAGGCTTGCGGCGCCCATCTGGCGGTCGATGGTCCGGAGCAGTTCAGTCTGGTCCATGAAGGTCTTCACCATGGTCAGGCTGACGTTCCGCGCCTCGTCGATTCGGTCTATCAGCTCGTCGTAGCCGTCCGCTGCTGCGGGTGCCGGCGGCTGCGCTCCGCCTCCGAGTTCGGCGTCAGTGATGCCGAGGAGGGCGCGAAGAATCTTGGCGTAGTAGCTGGAGATCGTCCGTCGGCCGTTCTCCCATTCCGAGACGTACACTCGCAAACTCGCGGTCGAGGCGACGGTGAGCATGTGCTGACGTGCATGGCGCTCGATCTCCCGCACCAGATGCTCTTGTGACCAGCTCCGTGCCGTTCTTGCTGCCTTGAGTCCACTCATGCGCTACTGCCGTTCCTCCTGGGGTTGTTGAGCCGTAACAGCAGGATGCCTCACGTCAGCGCAGGTGGGGAGGGGTTAACCGGTCTGGTGTTAACCCCTGTTGTCTACCGGGACGTTGTCCGGCGCGCTTTCCTGGAACCGTCGCAGTCAGGCGAGTTGAGGTGCCCGGCTCGCGACAGCGCTTGACATCTGGTGCGCACCAGATGCAACCTTCTGGTGCGCACCAGTTGGGGCGCGAAGCACTCCGCGGCTTTGCTGCGACATTCCATTCACGTTCACAGGAGCGGCGACCCACCGCCAAGCAAGTACGCCGCTCCCGCCCCTCAAGGGAGTTCCATCATGCGTCAGATCCCCGTAGACACGTCCACCGCGACCGTGATGGTCGCCAAGGCTCCACAGCCCAAGGTGCGTGACCGTCGTACCGGCGAGATCGCCACCGACGCCGACGGCGTCAAGCTGATGACCGTGGACGTGATGTTCGCGGCCAATGACGAAGTCGAGATCCTCTCCGTCGCCGTGCCGGAGCCCGGTATCTCCAGTGACCTGGCCATGGGCACGCCGGTGGCCCTGACGGGCTTGATCGCCCGGCCGTGGGAGAACGAGTTCAACGGCCAGAAGCGGCACGGCATCGCCTTCCGTGCGGTGGCGGTCACCTCTCTGGCTGCTACCGGCTCGGCGTCTGAGGCGGCGTGATCATGACCTGGTTCATGGTCGCTGTGGTTGTGGTCGTCGCCGCTGCGGGGCTCCTGCGGTGGCGGCGCCCCGCCTGGTACTGGCTGACTTTCGGCGTCGTCCTCGCCTCGGTGCGGGTCCTTATCCGCTACGCCTCGGTCATGGAGGCGTGCGGGCTGACGGTTCCGCCCTCGCGCTGGCGGCTGGCTCTGGCCCGGATGGCCAATCGGCCGGTGCCGGAGTCCCGGGTGCCGCGCATCCTGCGGCTGCGCCCGACCAGGACCGGTCTCGTCCTGCGGCTCAAGCTCCGGCCCGGCCAGGACGCATTCGACGTGTCGGCCTCTACGGACCGGCTGCGGCACTCCTTGGGGATGTACGGCGTGACCTCCCGTGAGGTCCGCTCCGGCGTCGTTGAGGTGCGGATGACCGGCTACGACGTGCTCAAGCAGGTGCAGATGCCTGCCAAGACCGATCCGGCCCCGATGCGGGTTCCGGTCGCGCTGCGGGAGGACGGCTCGGTGCACTACCGCGACTACCGCGCCGTCCCCCACGGCCTGACCCTCGGGGCGACGGAGTCCGGCAAGTCCGTCTACCAGCGCAACCTGGTCGCCGGGCTCGCCCCGATGGACGTCGCCCTGGTCGGCATCGACTGCAAGCAAGGCGTCGAGCTGTTCCCGCTCGCGCACCGGTTCTCCGCCCTCGCCGACAACCCCGACACTGCCCTGGAATTGCTGGAAGCCCTGGTGTCCCACATGGAGGAGGTCTATCAACTGATCCGGGCCGAGCAGCGCATCAGTGTCGCGGTGCCGGATGCGGAGATCGCCGCCGACATCTGGGACCTGCCCGACGACATCCGCCCCGTACCGGTCGTGGTCCTGGTCGACGAGGTCGCCGAACTCGCCCTGTTCGCTACGAAGGAGGAGGAGAAGCGCCGGGACCGGATCATCACTGCGCTGGTCCGTCTCGCTCAGCTCGGCCGCGCGGCGGGCATCTATCTGGAGATCTGCGGGCAGCGCTTCGGCTCCGAACTCGGCAAGGGCATCACCATGCTCCGCGCCCAGCTCACCGGCCGCACCGCCCACCGCGTCAACGACGAAACGAGCGCGAACATGGCCTTCGGCGACATCTCCCCGGACGCCGTCCTGGCCGCCATCCAGATCCCCGCCGAGACACGCGGCATCGCGATCGCCGGTGACTCCACCGGCGGCTGGCACCGCATCCGCGCCCCGCACACCACGCTGCGCCAGGCCGTGAACACCTGCAATAGGTACGCCGACCGCACCCCCGACGTGCCCGCTCTGGCGCCGTACCGGCCCGCGACTGCCGCGCTGCCCTCGGCCCGGGTTTCGCTGTCGAAGACGACACCCGCCACCGCCTGATCCACCCGTCATCTCCGGTCGGCGCGACCGCTTCGCGCCAGGTCCCTACCCCTCCCATGTCACATCACAGGAAGGAGCCGTGATGACTCGCCCCGCTCTCCGCGTCGACGCCGTCCTGGTCCAGGCCGTCATCGCCGGGGCGCTGTCCTTCGCCCACCTCCACGACCTCGCCGCCGCTGCCGGACAGGACGGCTGGAAAGCCTGGGCCTACCCGATCAGCGTCGACCTGCTCCTGGTCGCTGCCTGGCGGCGGCTGCGCTCCGACGGACCGTCCCGGCTGGCCTGGTGCTGGTTCGTTATCGCCTTGGTCGCCTCGCTCGGCGCCAACGTCGCCACCGCCGGACTCCTCGACCTGACCGACGTCCCGGCCTGGCTGCGCATCCTCGTCGCCGCCTGGCCCGCCCTGGCCTTCATGGGCGGCACCCTCCTCGCCCACTCCGCCACAGACCAGGTGCCGGATCCGCCGGCACCCGCAGCCCCGGTCACCGAACCGCACCCTGAGCCGGTTACCGAGACCGAGCTAGAGAGTGAGCCCGAGCTGGCCCCGGCGGTCGACGACACTCCGGCACTTCCGGCTGCCGACCCCACCCCGGCCGAGCCCGCTCCGGCTGTGCCGGTCCCGGCCGCGCTGGTCGACCACGCCCGCAAGGTTGCCGACGACCACCGCGCCCGTACCGGTACGCCGATCGACACCGACACCCTGCGCGCCCGCCTCGGCGTCCCGCCCCAGCTGGCCGACGCCATCGCCGCCCAACTCGCCTGACCTCGAAGGGAGACACGCCATGACCAGTGACCCGGCCGACCTGACCGCCGCCGACCACCTCGACGCCGCCCGCGAGATGGCCGCCGCGAACCGGCCGCTCCTCGCGCACCTGCTCGCCGAGGAAGCCGCCCGCCGCACCCCCGACCCGGCCACCGCCGCTGGTATTCGCGCTGCCTTCCCCGACCCGGCCCTGACCCGAAAGGAGACCGACTGACATGCCCGCTCGTGACCACTTCCACTCCGTGATGCGGATCGGCCCCGTGCAGATCGGCACCCACCGCGACCGCCACGGCCGCACCAAGTACGCCGCCGTGTGCACCGCCGACCGCTGCGGCTGGTCCTCCGACTACTCCAGCCAGTCCGCCGCCCAGCTCGCCGCCCGCACCCACCGCTGCCGCGTCCGTTAAGAGGCCGCCATGCAGGTTCCGCTCTGGCTCGCGCTGCTCGTCGTCGGCTACCTCGGCGTCAAGCTCATCCGCCCGCCCGCCTGGCTCATCGCCGTCCTGCTGCTCGGCGGCTTCCTCCTCGCCGACAGCGTCCTTGCCCCCGCCATCGACACCTTCATCAAGTAACCGCCCCGGAAGGGAGAACCGCTGATGTTCCGTCCGAAGATCCCGACCATGCCCACGCCGACCGGTCAGGTCAGCCCGCCTGCCGTGGTCGAGCCGACCACCGTTGTCCCGGCCGCCCAGGTCCCGCCGCCCGCTCCGGTAACCCCGGTCCCCGCGCCGTCCCGTCCGACGGTTCAGCTCACCCCCGGCACCGCGCTCGCCCTGGTCGGCGGCGGTACCGCCGTGGTCCTGGTCGTCGGCGCCGTCCTGGTCTCCATGCTCCTGGCGGTCGCCGTCACCGGCGCCTCGGTCGCCGTCTGCGCCGTCGTCCTGCGCTCGCTGCTCGCCTCGGAGACGAAGCGACGCTGACCGGCCCCCGGAGCGGCATCAACCGCCAAGTCTCGTCCGCTCCGGGCGCCGTCCCTGTCCGATCTCGCAACCGGAAGGAACCCCCAGCATGACCGACCGCACCGCACCCGCGCCCCGCATCTGCCCGAACTGCGACGGCTTCGCCACCGCCGCCATCACCACCGGCAGCCGCGACCGGCACGGCCACCTGCCCACGCTCACCATCGCTTGCCGGGCCTGCGACGGCCTGGGCACAGTCTCCGCCCGCCGCGTCCGGGAGGGTGCGCGTGTCTGACCGGCTCGACCCGACCACCCTCGGCGACCTGCTGAGGGTGGCTTCGGCATCCGACTACCACCGCTGGCACGAGCAGATCCGCCGCACCGGCGGCTGCGCCGACCCCATCCACCTCACCGGCTGGACTCTCCACAAGGACAAGACCACCGGCGAGACGCTGCACCACTACACCACCGCCAACGAACCGGGCGGACGCCTGCGTGTCGCCTGCGGCAACCGCCGCGCCTCCCGCTGCCCCTCCTGCGCCTGGACCTACGCGGGCGACACCTACCACCTCATCCGCGCCGGGCTCGCCGGAGACGACCGACGCGACATCCCCGCCACCGTCCGCGACCACCCCCGCGTCTTCGCCACCCTCACCGCCCCCTCCTTCGGCCCGGTCCACAACCGGCCCGACCGAGGCGTCTGCCGCTGCGGCACCCGCCACGCCCCGGACGCCCCGGAACTGGGAACCGCCCTGGACCCGGCCACCTACGACTACGCGGGCGCGGTGCTGTTCAACAACCACGCCGGGCAGCTCTGGCAGCGCTTCACCAACCGGCTCCGCCGTGAGATCGCCGCCCGCGCCGGCATCACGCAACGGGAGCTGAAGGAGTGCGCCCGCCTCTCCTACGGCAAGGTCGCCGAGTTCCAGAAACGCGGTGCCCTGCACTTCCATGCCGTGATCCGCATCGACGGCCCCGACGGACCCGAGACCGCCCCGCCCTTCTGGGCCACTGTCGACCTCCTTGCTGATGCGATCCGAGCAGCTGCCGCGCACTCCTACACCTCGGTCTCCGTCCCGGCCGCCGAGGACCAACCGGCCCGTACCTTCCGCTGGGGCACCCAGCTCGATGTCCGGCCCGTGAAGGCCTTCGGAGACGGCTCCGACATCACCGAACAGGCCGTCGCCTCATACGTGGCCAAGTACGCCACCAAGGCAGCCGAGAACACCGGCACCCTGGACCGCCGCATCGGCGAACTCTCCGAACTCGACCGCCACCAGGTCCCAGACCACACCCGCCGCCTCATCGAGGCCTGCAAGCAGCTCGACCCGCTCTACCCGGACCGGCGCCTGTGGGCCTGGGCTCACATGCTCGGCTTCCGCGGCCACTTCTCCTCAAAGTCCCGCCGCTACTCCACCACCCTCGGCACCCTCCGCCAGGCACGCGCCGACTACCGCGCCGCCCAGGAACACGCCGCCCTCGGCCTGGACGACCGCGAGCCGGACACCGTCCTGGTCCTGGCCGACTGGCAGTACGCCGGACACGGCCACACCCCCGGCGAATCAGCCCTCGCCGCCACCATCGCCCGCGACCTCCAACTCAACCGCGAAACCGCCCGCGAAGCCCTGCGCGACCAACTTGCCTTGGAAGGAGCCGCAGCATGACCACTGCCACCCCTGAACTGCTGACGGTGTCGGACGTCATGACACGGCTCAAGGTCGGACGCTCCAAGGTCTACGACCTGATCCGTACTCACCGGCTGGCCTCCATCAAGATTGACGGAGCTCGCCGGATACCCGCCGACGCGGTACGCGACTTCATCCAGCACCAGCTGGAGGAGGCCGCCTGATGACCAAGCGACGCAGCCGCGGCGACGGTGGGCTCCACTGGGACGAGAAGAGGCAGCGTTGGATCGCCACGGCGAACCTCGGCTTCGATCCGAGCGGCAAGCGGATCGTGAAGCGTGGGAGTGGCAGGACCAAGACAGAGGCGAAGAACAAGCTCAAGGAGGTGCTGCGGGACCACGAAGACGGTCTTGCGATCGCGCCCACGGGCTACACCGTCGCCGACGCCGTGAACGACTGGCTTGCCTTCGGCCTGGCGGGTCGTGCCCCGGGCACCGTCGAGACCTGCACCATCCTGAGTCAGAACCACGTGATCCCCGCTCTGGGCGCCCGGAAGCTCCGCGACCTCAGTGCGGAGGATGTCGACCGCTGGCTGGCCGCCAAGGCCAAGACCCTCAGCACCCGCACGCTGCAGTCCGTCCACTCCTGCCTGAACCGCTCGGTCAAGCGGGCCATGGCGCGGGACAAGGTGAAGCGCAATGTCGTCGAGCTGTGCTCCGTGCCCCAGGGCCAGGCTGGGCGACCGTCCAAGGCGCTCACCTTGGCCCAGGCCGAGGCGGTACTCAAGGCGGCCGAGGGAACCTCGATGCACGCGTACACCGTCGTCGCCCTGCTGACCGGTGCCCGCACTGAGGAGCTGCGGGCGCTGACCTGGGACCACGTCTTCCTCAAGGGCAGGCCGGACGCCGATCCGCCGCAGCCCCCGCACATCGCCGTGTGGCGCTCGGTCCGGCGCGGCGGGGACACCAAGACCCGGAAGTCCCGGCGAACGCTCGCTCTGCCGGCGCGTTGCGTCGAGGTCCTGTGGCAGCAGTTCGAGGACCAGGGCTGGGAGCGGCTCGCCGCTGGCGACAGTTGGGAGGAACACGGGCTGGTCTTCTCCTCGGCCGTCGGCAAGCCGCTCGACGCGACCAACGTCCGGCGGGCCTTCCGCCAGGCGCTCAAGGACGCAGAAGGGATCAACGCCGACGAGTGGACACCGAGGGAGCTCCGGCACAGCTTCGTGTCGCTGCTGTCCGACCGAGGGGTCCCGCTGGAGGAGATCTCCCGGCTCGTCGGTCACTCCGGCACGGCCGTGACCGAGGAGGTGTACCGGAAGCAGATCCGGCCCGTGATCCAGACCGGCGCGGTGGTCATGGACGGCATCTTCAAGCGGGATTCGGAGCGGTAGTCACGCAGGTAGACACGCAGCAATGCCAGAGGGCCCTCACCGAGTCGGTGAGGGCCCTCTGATCTGCTACTCAGCTGTCGGGGTGGCGGGATTTGAACCCACGACCTCTTCGTCCCGAATAAGGTCAGGGCAAGATCCAGACCTGACTGCCTATATGTTTGCGCAGGTCAGGACGTTGGGATGAGTTGGTCTCGCCAGGTCTCCGGCAGACATAGGGAGAAGATCTTCTCCCAGGTTTCTCCCAAACACGGTGCTATCGACGCCACCGGTCGCGGTGCTGCCTCACACATTCTCGGTCGATGACATGCCGGGGATGCGTCCGCAGCGTGCCGACCACCTCGCCGCCTCGGACCACCGAGAGGTCATCCCCCAAAACGATGGCTCCGGCATCGAGCATCACATGGCAGTTCGGGCACAGGCAGAGAACGTTGCCAGGGGTGTCCGGACCGTTGTGCGGCGAACCAAGAGCCTGGATGTGCGCGCCCTCGCTGTAGCTGCCTCCAGGCACCTCGATGCGGATATCGCAGACCTGACAGCGGTTGTCGTGCCAATCCTTCACCTGGCGCTTCACGGCACTACTACGCACGATCCGTTGGACTGTCGAGGTAACGCGCTCGGGCGCTTCGTTTCCGCGGACGGGTGTGGTGCCCGCGCCTGCCGGTACAGAAGGCGTCACTCGTAGCTGCTGCTGTTGGACCACCTGGGGCATCGGGGTTCCGTCATACGCCTCCAACCGGAACTGCCAGATGAGGAAGCCATCGATGCCGAGTTTGCTGCCGTAGCTGGTGACGCGGTACAAGCCGTCGTAACGGTATCCAGAGGCTGGGGCGTACGGGGAATCGTGCTTGCCCCGGATTACGCGGACGGGTAGGCCTTCGAGGTAGCTGGTGACCAGAGCTGCGTTGCCAGAGTCATCCAAAGTCTGGTCGCTCACCTGGTTCTTGGCGCCGTCCTGGCCCCCGTGGCCGGTGTAGATAATGACGCTGCCGTAGTCCTCGTCGTCCTTGTAGCCGCCGGACACGACGATGGACTCGGCCCCCTTCTTCTTGGTTCCGCAGATGCCGGCTTGCAACGGCCGGTGCACGCCTGCCTCGTGGGCGAGACGACGTGTGGCGTACTCCTGACCTACTGGAACGTTAGGCACTTCACCGATCATGAGCGCAGCCTCCCACGAGGCACCGACACTGCACCCAGGCGGACCTTGCCTACCCGCGTCAACTACCGTTCTTCTAGGCGTCAATTGGGGAGCACAGGAGTGAGGCACTGTGGGCACATACGAGCTCGTCAACCTGTTTGCTGGGGCGGGTGGGCTGGACTTGGCTGCTGGCGACTTGGGGGTGCCGTCAGTCGGCATCGAACGGGACGCAAATGTCTGTGCCACACGTCGGGCGGCGGGACTGGCAACGGAGGAGAGCGATGTCCGTGAGTTCAACCCCAGCGACTTTCCCTCGGCCAACGTCCTTGCAGGCAGACCGCCGTGCCAGACGTTCACCACCGCCGGTACAGGAACCGGGCGTCGCGCTCTCACAGACGTGCTGCACTTCATGCAGCGTATGGCTATGGGCGAGGACGTTAGCGAGCCCCTGGCTCAGCTGAACGACGAACGCACGGGCCTGGTACTGGAGCCGCTCCGATGGGCCCTAGCCGCGGCAGACAGCGACCACCCCTACGAAGCGGTTGTGCTGGTACAGGTGCCAACCGTCCTGCCAGTCTGGCAGGCCATGGGCGATGTGTTATCTGCTAAAGGCTATTCGGTGGCGTCCGGCCTGTTGAGGGCCGAGGAGTTTGGAGTCCCACAGACGCGCCGCTACGCCGTGCTGATCGCGCGACGCCACGGGGCGGCAGCCCTTCCCAAGACGACGCATCAGCCGTACCGCAAGAATGCGTCCGAGGCTCCGAGCGACCCCACACTTCCGCCCTGCGTGACCATGGGCGAGGCATTGGACCGACCCGAGCCATTCCACGTGGTCTCCAACTACGGCACTGGTGGGGACCCGAAAGCCCGAGGCCGGCGAACCTCAGTAGAGCCAGCCTTCACCGTCACCGGCAAGATCAAACGCAACCGGATCACGACTGAAGATGGCGCCGAACTAGAGCGACTCACGTGCAGTGAGGCAGGTCAGCTTCAGAGCTTTCCGGCTGACTACCCCTGGGCGGGCAACGACAAGGCCCAACAGATTGCCAACGCCACCCCGCCGCTCCTGGCTACACACATCCTCACCGCCGCGCTGATTTGAAGCCCCTCGCCCATACACGCCCACGCCGGCAGAATGCTGTCGTGCCCCAAGACCCTTCCTACACCGCCGTATCCTCCCACATGAGCCGGCAAAGCTCCCTCGACGCCGCCCCGGCGGTTGCGGTCCGACGGCTCCTGCACACGGCAGGTCTGCGCTACCGGGTGAACGTTCCGGTCCCCGGCATGCCCCGCCGCACAATCGACATCGTCTTCACCAAAGCCAAGATCGCCGTGTTCATGGACGGCTGCTTCTGGCACGGCTGTCCCGAGCATGCAACGCAACCGGAAGCAAACGCGGAGTGGTGGCGAGCCAAGCTGGACAAGAACATGGCCCGGTATGCCGAAATGACTGACCATCTGATGGCTGAGGGATGGACTGTCCTGCGCTTTTGGGAGCACGAGTCCCCCGAGCATGTTGCCGACCGGGTCGCCGCTTGCGTAGCGGATCGTAGGGATAGTCAGACGCTTGAAGGCTGAGTGGGGAGTTCAGAGGTGGGGTCTGTAGAGCGACCTTCAAGGACTCGAACCCGAGCCCTACGCATTGCGAGTTGTCCGATCTTGGTCCGGGGACGTCCAGGCACGTCCGCTGTGTGAATGAAACTGCTGTTCAGAGAGGGCCAGGGACTCCAGTGGACGGCCGGGTACGGCGCAAGATTGGAGGGCCACTGAGACCACAAGTGAGACCCCAGCGCCATCACCGTGACGGCTCACGGCCCCCGCGCACACGTATCACGGTGTCAGTCGGTGTCGCTTAAAGAATCGCTCCCATGAGGACTTACAACGCTGAGCCAAGTCAAGGGCGTCTTCAGTGCCGGACGCGCCGCTGGGCGTTGACCACTGGATTTCGGCTCGGACCCCTTGCCCGCCGTGCACACGAGAGATCCTTGCCGTGATCGGGTCACGCTTGCTGTTGGGAGCTCTGGTGTGATGCTTTGCCGTCTGCGCCATGCCGTCGCAGAGCCTTAGATCCCGGTCGGTCTTGACGTAGGCCATGGCTTCGGGCCTGCCAGCTTGCTCCCGTAGCCAGTCGGCTAGTTCGCAGCAGTCTTTAAAAAAGGTCTCGACCTGCCGACGCACAACCTCGTTATCAAGGTCATTTTGCCGGTACGTCGCTTGAAGGACGTTAAGGCCGTTGACGACGTCACGCCACTTCTGTTGCCATGGCCGTCGCGGGTCATATCCGATGCTCGCGGAGGCATTGAGGGCGGCAGTGGCCACCAAGGCGACCTCTGCGTACACCGTCGCGCTGCGGCGGTGGCCACCGCAGCTTGGGCAGGGCTGCCCAACTGGGGTCTCGTCAAGATTGGTGTCGCAGTCAGGACAGCTCATCACACTTGAATTGTATTGTTCTGAGGCGGCCCATGCGTTTGCAATCCGCGACCCCTTTCGCCCAACAGGTCAAGATCCAAACCTCCTCACTGTCGCGTCTGGGCAGGTCAGGGAATCCGCGAGGTAGTCAGCCGAGGGCTCGGGGGGTCGTCGGGAGAAGATCTTCTCCATGGATTCACCCAACCCGCCCGAACACCCGTTGACCGTCACAATTCGCTCATCGTGTCGGAGTTGATCAGAGCTAGCTGCCCCTGTTGCGCGGACTGCCGCTGCTCGCCCGTCAGTGACACCCACCAAGACCGAGCAGCAGCGAGGACGTCGGTTGCGAAGGTGTCGACCATCAGGATGAGCGTGTTGTCCACCTTGTTGCAGTGGAGCTGGATGTTCCGCTCCCCGGGGATACAGAACCGGAAGCGTTCCAGGGCCTCTCTGGCGCGCTGCTCAGTGATGTCCACCGAGCCCTCATGCAGCAATGCGCAGCGGAGGGCGTAGCAGTCTTTACCAGACAGGAAGACGTGTGGCTCCATTCCAGGGCTGACGCCGAAGGTGTACTTGGGCTTCAGATGCTCGTCGAACCATGCCGCGTACCTTCGTGCCGAACCTCCGGTAGGAGCCACGGTCTTCGCGCAGATGTCCGGCAGCGTCAGGGCCATGACGAGAGCCGCGTGCCAGTTGCTCTTCTCAATCGACCGCTCCAACCCGTCAAAGAATCCTTCCATGCCTAGTCAGCTCCCTTCAGCGGGCTTAGAACCTACAGCGGATACGACCCCTTCGTCCCGAACGCGATCAGACCCGGTGGTGACCTTGCCTCGCACTCGCCGGCCTGCTCGTTCGGCTCCAGCTCCGACCATTACCGCTTGGGGGTAATGGCGAGACCACCCCGTTTGCCCCCCCGGACTGCGCACTACCGGGTGGGATTTATGCCGGTCAGGCCCCCCGCGAGCCACGAGGGTTGAAACGTCCGCCGCATGCTCCTTTGGCTACTCCTCAATCCAGTCTTCTGCCACGGCGCGAACGAAGGCCACCAGATCGGCTTCCGGCGGCGGGGTACGTGTGGGATGTCGGGCAGCGAAGACTGAGTAGTAGCGCTCTACGCGTGCACGAAGCTTGTCAGGGCGCGGTTCTGTCGACACCAAAGTCAGCCCGACGTGTCCGGGTTCTCCGCGGGCCCGCACGGGCCGTCCCCTGCCGTCGTAGCCCTCCAGGAACTCTTCCTCAGACTCGATCAGATCACTGGCCAGCGCGGGATCATGCAGGACGAACATGCGCCCGTCTTCATCGAAGAGGAGTACAGGGTCTGCCGGGTCCGTCATCGCTGATTCTCCTGAGCGGTGGTGGGATGCGGGCGTCGCTCCCTCCGAGCAGCCCGCAGGTGCCCCGCTGGCCTGGTCACCGCACGGACGACACGACTACCCGAGAGGGCCTCATTTCGCGGTCATGAGGACATCAACCTCACGGAACCCATCGAGGATCTGCTTTACAGTCTTAACCTCCTTCTGAGGGTCAGGGCGCACCTGCATTTTTGCGGATTTGTGCGCCACTTCCCCGCGAGCCGTCGCCCATGTTTCGGTGAGACTGAGCCAGACGGAGTCAATCTCTTTCTCGGTTACTCCGATAGGCATCAGCAACCTTAGGAGATTCTTTTCTTTGATGCCGTGATTCTGAGTTCTGACGTAGCGGTTGAACTCGTTCTTCGCAGCCTCAACCCTGGCTTTCAAGTCCGGGTACTTCTTCTTCTGGGAGGCATCCGACAGCGTCTCAGGCATCGCATGGAGTGACTCCTTGTAAGCGACCACCGACAGGAGGCTAGTCGATATCACTCCGGAGTACTCCCAGCGCGAGAAGGCCGTATTTACGACCTCAATAACGCGATCCTCAATGAACGCCTCAAACTCTGCATGCACAAGCACCCTGTAAGCTCGCGTATGCTCATACACGACGTCATCATAGCTTCCCGTCGGATCGAATGGAGAAGGGATTAAGTGCTTCTCCAGTTCCGCGACCCTGTTCTCCAACTCCTGAAACCGGGAGGAAGGCATGCCGATTCCCCTCTAGAGAACAATTCGATTCTCTTGCAGAGTTGGAATGTCGAGATCCACCTCAAGAGCCTCCGAAAGCTCCTTGCCCCAGAGCGACAGTCGGCGGTGCGTGGCGGATGGGGTCTTCGTAGTCGTCTGAATTGACTCAACGAACTGCGTATCGTTTTCACAGAGAGCCTGGAAGGTCGCCTCGACTGCATCTCGCCGATCGACTGCAGCCTGAGCGGTTGACTCATCGGTGAAGTAATACGTCATAATGTCGAAAACCGCTCGATTGAAGCGCCCTTCATAGCCATCACTCGACCATCGGTAAAAGGCGTTCTTCCCGAAAATCTCGAAAGTTGCCTCGATCGCCCGATCACAGGCAGAGCCCACATCGCGAATTTCTGCCTCGTGATTACCCCACTCTTCATTGAGGTAATTCACGGTATCGTCAAGAAACTTCTTGAGGTTCCCCGTGTACATTTCGAGCATGTACTGAAAGCCGAAGTAGCGAAGCAGGATCTCAACATCCCGCATCCGGAAGTCTGGCTTATCGTTGCGCAAGGCCGCGCGAAGCCACTTACTGCTCGACGCCGCATCATCTAGGTAGTCAGTAAAGGCTCCCGGGTGCAAAGCCTGCCGAAGCTCCTGTGGGGAGAGTTTTACGCTGCCTGTATTCAGACGCAAGAAAACCAAATTAAGGAAGTCCTCATTCGGCCAACGCCTAACAACAACCGTCCGAATGGTTTCGTTCAGGAATGCGTTTAGGTCATCCAAGTGTTCGTCACTGTTCTCCATCTTCTTCAGAGTGACGAGACGCAGATCCTGACGCACCTCAAGGCCAGTAAGACTGAATCCACGGAAGTCCTCCTCACCGTTCGACACGGCAAATGAGGAACCTGCGGCGAACTGGCGAAGGGCAAGGAGGCGCTGCTTTCCATCCAGAACGATAAATTTTCCCCTCTTGTTCTTATCCTCTGCTAGCACGATTTGAGGGATAGGCAATCCCAGGATCAGAGACTCGATGAAGCGACTCTTTCGAGGCTTGTTCCAAGCGTCGCGGCGCTGGAAGCGAGGGTTGAGCTGAATATTTCCTCGCCGGAGCTGACTCAGGATTGTTTCAGCGGTCCAGTCGGTGTCTGTGACGACAGCGCGCGTGACATCCTCCGAGCTAACAGCTTCTGTCGTGTCGTCGGCCTCGCCGTCAACGTCGTCCCACTCCGGCTCGTCGACGTACGCCATGATTCCCCAATCTTCGCTGGCCATGAAAAGGCCCTCCACTGCCCAGTGCTCCTACCTTGTCAGACCCTGCGCAGAGCTGCGATCACTTTGCCCAACTGCCGGAACATACTGGTTTGTCCCTAAGCTCATGGACACTTGCTAGCGGTCACGGCGTGGGAAGCTAGGAAGCAATGGACGTCCACAGGACAGGAGGCGCGAGTGCCGGAGCATGCCAGCCCCCGTGGGACCTTCCTCAAGGTTGCGGACGCCTTGAAGACGCAGATTGAGGCGGACCCGGACATGGTGGAGCTTCCGTCTGCTGCTGATCTCATGCGCGACTACAAGATCTCGCGGGGTGTCGCCCTGCGCGCCTTCGCCGTGCTCCAGCACACCGGCGTCGCCGAACGGGTGCCTGGTGGGCGCTGGCGAGCCATTCGGGCCGGGGAGCCGGCCGACCGGCGTCCGCTGGACGAACGCATCGCGGCCGTCATCACGGATGAAGGACTTGAAGCAGGGGCAGCCTTCCCTAGCGCTTCCGTTCTGGCCGCGCGGTTCGGGGTATCACGTCCCACCGTGACCAAGGCTCTCGACAAGTTGGAGGCCGCCGGGGTGCTGGCGAGCGGAGGGCAGGGCAAGGTGCGGACCGTCCGCGCCGTGCCGATTCGAGAGGAGCGTTCGTAGCTTGTCGGAGCTGACGGAGTGGGCGTATCCCTTGGCTGAGTCCCTGCTCGCCAAGTCGCTGCCGCGGCGGTGGGAACACTGCCTAGGTGTCGCCGAGAGGGCGCGCACGATCGCGCTCGTTCTCGACCGGGATGCAGATCTGCTGGAGGCCGCGGCAGTGCTGCACGACATCGGCTATGCGCCGGACCTGGCCAAGACGGGCTTTCACCCGCTGGACGGGGCGCGCTACCTCCGCGACGTGGCCGGCGCCGACGAACGGGTCATCAATCTGGTCGCCCACCACTCCTGCGCCTGGATGGAGGCTGAAGCGCGCGGCATGCGCGAGGAGCTGGAGGGCGAGTTCCCTCGCGAGAGCGCGCACCTGAACGACGCGCTCTGCTACTGCGACATGAACACCACACCGGACGGCACGTCCACGAACCCGATCGACCGGATCGACGAGATCGCCGGACGGTACGGGCCGGACAGCCTGATCGGGCAGTTCATCCGCCGGGCTGAGCCGGAGATCCTGGCCTGTACGTCCCGCGTGCTTGAACGGGTCGCTGCGGCCAAGCGTCAGCCGATGTAGGGGGTCGGGCGCGCCCGGTCCATTGCGTGCTCGATCCGGAGCCGCATCGTGGGGTGCACGTCCAACGTCGTCAGGTCCGCTGGGTCGACCCAGCGGACCTGAGTCGTCTCATTGCTCGTACGGAGTGCACCGCCGACCGGCCGCGCTCGAAAGCAGATGCTGAACTGCTGGCGCACCTCGCCGTCGTCGTACTGCATCACGTGTCCGGGGTCCGTATAGATCCCCGACATGTTGACGACCTCCGCCTTGATCCCGGTCTCTTCCCAGACTTCGCGCACAACAGTGTCGCTGATCGACTCCCCCACGTCGTGACCACCCCCGGGCAGGGCCCAACGTCCGTTGTCGGAGCGCTGAATCATCAGCACCTGTCCCACGTCGTTCTGCACGAACGCGACGACGGACGGCACGACCGAGTTGGCCGGCGGGGCTTCCGGGTCGTGCAAGTAGTCGATTCGTCCCATGCTCAAGCTCCCGTGATGTCGCGTTCGGTTACTGCCCTGGCGCCTTCCCAGGTCTGCTGAACGCTATTGGCGAAGGTGTCGAACAGACCACCTCCCGGGAGCCGACGCAGGTGGAACACGGGCGCCATGTAGGCGCCGATGCCGTACACGTGCGTGTTGGCCAACATCTCGTCATCGGCGCGGTAGATCGAGTTGTAGAGCACTGTGTCGTGCAGGCGGAAGGCGATCTGAGGGTGGCTGGTGAACAGTGGGCGGTAGTTGACCAGCGCATTCCGAATCTTGCCATCCATGATGCGGTGCCCTTCGTCGATGCCGCGTCGGACGACGGCTTCGCACTCCGGATCGCCCATCAGCACTCGGATGCGGACGCCGCTCTCGGCCTTCTGCTTCAGCGTCGAGAAGAAGAGCGGGTCCTCTGCCAGGTAGATGCCGGCGTACACCAGGATGTCGATGCGCTCCGTGGCGCGCTCGCACATCTCGCGCCAGAGGCTTGACGGCACGACGTGCCGATGAGGGTAGACGGCCAGGATCTCGGCCTTGGTCAAATCCGCTGCACTCTCGACGGCACGACTGTCATCCCACAGCGTCGTCACATCGACGCTCAGCGCCGCCGCCGTTGCGTACTGGTGACGCCGGTACGGGACTTTGCCCTGCGTGATCCAGCGTTCGACAGTCTTCGGGATGACGCCGATCTCTTCGGCGAGGCTCTGCACGGTCATGCCGCGTGCGAGGAGGGCGGACCGTAAACGCTCGTTCGACATCTGCACCCCCGTAGGGACTTCTAGGGACTTCTTGACCGTAGCTAGAAGACCGACAGCTGTCTACGTGCGGGGTAACCAACTCCCCTGACCAGCAGCGATTCTGATTGTGCGCCAAGAAGTTCCGGCGCGAAACCAAGAGGTCACCGTCGACGCACTTGACGGACCCTCATGCAGTACCTGTAAAACAGGTACTGCAACGACCGAATGCACCACCTCGGTCGGAAGGCGGCTTCATGCCGCATGCGCAGAAGGCGGGGACGCTGCAATCCCGCTGAAGGCCAGGGAGAACAGGGTTTCGGCCCGTACTGGCGAGGTGGCCCGGTGACCGCGAGCAACGGCCGGAGGGTGGGGACGAGGTCCCCCTTGCAGTGCGAATCCCCTGATCAGCGACCTGAAGGAGTGGCAGTGAGTCGACGAAAGCGATGGGCGCGGCCGTGATCGACCGGCACGGCGGCGCCGTTTCATCCCTGGCCCGTGAGCACCTCAGGGTGCAGCGGGTGACCGGTCACCTTCCACCGAATCGCGGCGGATAGCGCCGCGCCGGTTGCTCGCCCTGCCCGTCCGGGAGCTCTGCGGAGCCGTCCCGTACGGGCGGGGTTGAGGGGAGCCGGAGCCCCGGTGTCCACATCGATCGAACGAGGGGGAACTTCCATGTCTGACCGCATGAAGAACCAGGCCGCCAAGAACCGCGACGCGGCGAAGGTGCTGCGCAACCGCGGCAAGGACGACGCCGCGGAGCGGATGGAGGCCCGCGCCGACGAACTGGAGTCGGGCCGCGTCACCGACGTCACCGACAGCGTGAGCAGCCTCATCTCCTGGGCATTCCGCCGCTGACCACCCAGCCCCGGCATCCCGCCGTGAAGGGCGCCGGATCGAATCCGGCCCGGGGCACTTCCCCTGCCGCGCCGCGGCTCGGGTCCCTCCGGAGCAGTCACCGTCTCACCAACACGCCTGCGACTGCTCCGGCTCCCCGTCCCTCCCACTTCAGGAGCTTTCATGCGTGCCTACATCGGCCGCCAACAGGCCGTCTCTGCTGAGGACTTCGCGGAACTGGCGCTCGGTACCCCGGTTGAGCTGTGGCTCGGGGTGGAGGGCGAGACGGACGAAGAGCGCGCGGCCCGCGAGGACGCGGCGCGCGACATCCTCGCCGACAACCCGCACCTTCCCGACGACCTGATCCGCATCGCCGCGCAGGTCATCGAGGAAAACCCGCAAGGGGGTGGCGGCATGACCACCACGACCCCGACCCCGGAGGCGCCGGCGTCCGGGGTTCCGCCGCTGACCCGCCCGGAAATGGGGCTCGCCGGAGTCGGCGCGCTCGCCGCGGCCGGAGTCGGCGCGCTCGGTCTGATCTCCTCGTTCGACGCCGTGTCCGCTGCTGCCGCGCGGTGGGGTTTCGGCGAGCCGTGGATGCTGCCGGTCGGTATCGACGTGGCCATCCCTGTGTTCACCGTCGCCAACCTGCTGTTGATCCGGATGGATATGGCGCTCGCGTGGGTGCGGTTCGTGCCCTGGGTGCTCACCCTGGTCACCTGCGGGCTGAACGTCGCCGCCGGACAGGGTGTGTGGGCGAAGGTCGCCCACGGCACGATGCCGCTGCTGTGGGTGGTGTTCTCCGAGATCGGCGCGCACATCTACG
Organism: Streptomyces sp. NPDC047880; assembly: GCF_040706515.1. Lineage (NCBI taxonomy): Bacteria > Bacillati > Actinomycetota > Actinomycetes > Kitasatosporales > Streptomycetaceae > Streptomyces > Streptomyces sp. NPDC047880. The sequence goes on from NZ_JBEZOK010000001.1 coordinate 304,610, forward strand.
CCGTGCGGATCGGCGCGGCCACCGGCCGCCGCATGGAGAAGATCCGGTTCTCTCGTTGGCTGCTCGCCTTCCCCTCCACCTTCGCGCTGTGGCGCCGCATGACGCTGTGGGAGGTCACCTCCTACACGGAGGCGCTGGCACGGGAGAAGGAGCGGCAGCTGGCCCGCGCGGACCTGCGCGAACGCTACGGCCGCAAGTGGCGCTCGAAGACCCCGCGGCGCGAGCGCGTGATGCTGCGCATGGGCGACCTGGCCCCCGCCACCGAACAGGAGACGGCCACCCCGCCGCCGGTGGAGAATCCGCCGGCACAATCGGCCGAGCCCAAGCCGCGCCCGCGCCGTCGGCCCGCCGCCAAGGGAAAGGCTCAGCGCACCTTCGAGGACGCGCTGACCGAGGCGCGCACGGTCACCGCGGAGTGGACCGAGGCGGAACTGACCGCGGACCGTCTGCGCACCACGCTGCACGTCTCGCAGGCCAACGCCCGCAAGCTGCGCGACACCCTGAAGGGCGAGCGTGCCGACGGCCGCGCGCTACACGCCGTGGACGTCCCGGAAGGCGAGGCACCCGCGGCTGAGGCCGCCTGATGCCCCCGGCCTTCGGCAAGTGCTACGACCCTTCCGGCAGCCAGTACGGCATCCCCACCTACCCATGGCGCTACGCCCCCGACGGACTCGCCACGCGCCGCCAACTCCGCGCCCGCGGCTTACGTCCCGGCGGGCAGCCGATCGCGGCTCAGGTGCTGCGCCCGCGCTACCGGCGCGGCCCGCTGGTCGCCTACCTCTACCGCGTCGACCGCGCCAAGCCGGTCCGGCCGATGACGCCGGGCAAGCGGGCCGCGCTCGCCAAGGCAATGCGCGCCCGCCGTACCTGCCCGGTGTGCCTGACAGAGGCCGGATACGTCATCCCCGGCTCGCTCGGCATGTGCGTGCCCTGCGCCTACCCCGACGAACAGCGCGCCGCTTGAACTACGCACCAACCATCCGGCAGGGCCGGTCCGCCCACCTCCTACAGCGACGGACCGGCCCTGCCTTCCTCCCCTAGGAAGGGAATCTCAGTGAAGCACCCCGACGACGACAACGAACTCTTCAACCGACTCGAAGCCGAGATGGCAGCCGACCCCGGGGGCGAGGTAGTCGACCTCGACAAGGCACGGTCGGCCCGTGCCGAGTCGGCCGACCCGACCACCCGACCCGACGCCGACCGGTCGCCCGACTCCCGCGCCGACCGGTCGGGCGACCCGACCGCCCGCGTGATGGTCGACCAGCCGACCCCGACCGCCACCGGTCCGGGCTACCTCGGTCGGCTGCGCGGGGCACAGCGGCGTGCGGTCGTTCCCGTGTGGCTGCGTTCGGTGGCAGAGCTGCGGACCGCCACGGCGTGGGTGGCCCGCCACTACGCGCACGCCGCCGGGTATCACGCGCTGCGCGCCCCGGTCTACGCCGCCCGGCTCACGCTTCAGGCACCGACCGGTGCCGCCCGGTTCGTGGGCGGCACGATGCGGTGGGTGGCCGACCGTGAGGGCGAGCCGGTCCGACTCGCCGCGGTCCGCCGCGAGGACGCAGCCGAGTACCTGAAGCTGTCGCGGCAGCGCGACGGACGCGTCCGACTGCGCACCCTGGTGACCGTGCTCGCCATGTTCGTCGGGCTCGGCGCCGCGCTCGCCATGTACGTGCTCGCCCCCGGCTGGCTTCAGGCGGTGTCGGTGAGCGCGGTCCTGATGGCACTCGGCTACGCCGGGCAGCAGGCGGACGCACCGGTCATCCACAGGGCTGTGGAACTGCCCAAGGCGGCCAAGCTCACCAGTGACATCGTGCTGCGTGCGCTCGGGGCACTCGGCATCCCCGCCATCAACCAGGCGCAGGCCAAGGGACGGGACGGGTTCGAGTTCACCGCCCCCATCACCCGCGACGGCCCCGGCTGGCGCGCGGAGGGCAACCTGCCGTACGGCGTCACGGTGACCGACGTCATCGAGCGCCGCGACCGGCTCGCCTCCGGCCTGCGCCGCCCGCTGGGCTGTGTGTGGCCCGAAGCGGTGCCCGATGAGCACACCGGTCACCTCGTGCTGTGGGTGGGGGATCAGGACATGTCCCGCGCCAAACAGCCCAAGTGGCCGCTGCTCAAGTCGGGTTCCGTCGACCTGTTCAAGCCGGTCGCCTACGGCACCGACCAGCGCGGACGCTGGGTCGAAGCAACGCTCATGTACATCGCGGGTGTCATCGGCGCCATCCCGCGCATGGGCAAGACCTTCCTGCTCAGGCTGCTGCTGCTCATCGCCGCGCTCGACCCGCGGGCGGAGCTGCACACCTACGACATGAAGGGCACCGGCGACCTCGACCCCGTCGGTGACGCCGTCTCCCACCGGCACGCCGCGGGCGACGATGACGACTCCATCACCTACTGCCTGAACGACTTCAGGGCGCTGCGCGAGGAGTTGCGGCGCCGCACCAAGGTGATCCGCTCGCTTCCGCGGGACGTCTGCCCGGAGTCGAAGGTGACCAGCGCTCTCGCCGACAAGCGCTCCCTGGGGCTGCACCCGATCGTGATCGGCGTGGATGAGTGCCAGGTGCTGTTCGAGCATCCCGAGCACGCCAAGGAGTTCGAGGAGATCGCAACCGACCTGGTCAAGCGCGGTCCGGCCACCGGCATCGTGCTGCTGCTCGCCACGCAGCGCCCGGACGCCAAGGCACTGCCCACCGGGATCAGCGCGAACGCCTCAGCCCGCTGGTGCCTAAAGGTCATGGGCCAGCTGGAGAACGACATGGTGCTCGGCACGTCCGCCTACAAGCGGGGTGTGCGGGCGACCATGTTCGCCTGGGGTGACAAGGGCATTCACTACTTCGTCGGTGAAGGCTCCGATGCCCGGATCGTGCGCTCCGTCTACGTTGACGGCCAGGGTGCCGACGCCATCGGCGCCCGCGCCCGCCGCCTGCGCGAGGAAGCGGGCACCCTGTCCGGGCATGCGCTGGGCGAGGCACCCGAGCCGGTCACCAGCGCGTATGACCTGCTGCGCGACATCCTCGCCGTCGTGCCGGCCGATGAGCCCAAGGTGTGGTCCGAGACCGTCGTCGCACGGCTCGCAGAGCTGCGCGAGGAGGTCTACGACGGCTGGGACCCCGAGGGACTGGCCGCGGCCCTGAAGCCGCACGGCGTCTCCACCATCCAGGTGGGCCGCCGCGTCAAGGGCAAGGTCGTCAACCGGCGCGGCATCGACCGCTCCCACATCACCGCCGCGATTGCGGAGCGTGACGGAAAGCGGGACGCGGGCTGAGTGTCCAGGGCCGCTAGCGCTAGCGGCACGCCCCGCTAACGTTAGCGGCTCCGCTAGCGCCCCAAACCATCTCTGAGCAGGCCGCTAGCGGATAGCGGCCCACCTGCGGAAACCCCTGAAACCCGCCTGGAAGGGCCCGTCATGACCCCTGTCCTGCTCGCTATCACCCTGATCCTTGGCGTAACGCTGTGTTACGTCGCGGTATGCGCTGCCTCGCCGTTCGGCAACTGCCGCAAGTGCAACGGATGGGGCTTCGCCATGAAGACCGACCGCAAGGGACGCATGAAGCGCGGCAAGGACTGCCGCCGCTGCAAGGCCACCGGCAAGCGCATACGCGTCGGCCGCTGGCTCTACAACCGCTGGGCCCGCATCTACCGCGCGGGCACCGACACCCCCTGACCGGAAGGCTCCCGATGATCCTCAACATCTCCGCCGTGCTGCTCTTCGGCGCCGCGTCCGCTCTCGCCGTCAAGACCAAGTCCGCCGGAGGCGGCGCGGCCATCGTCCTGTTCCTCTTCGGCTTCTTCACCGCCGGAACCGGCGCCTACGAGCCCATCCACAACCTCGTGCAGGCATCCGCCGAAGCCCTGTCCGCCCTCGGCAACTAAGAGGAGACCGCCGTGAACGAAGCCACCCACCACCACCGCCCTGCCAGGCCCGACGTGACAGCCGTGGAAGTCCACCGGTCCACCCCGCTCGCCCCCCTGCCGTCGGCACCGGCCTTACCGACACAGCCGGGCACCATCGCGGCCGTGACGAGCGTCGTCTTGCCCGACGGGCGCGTCGTGACCGGCTACACCATCGAGCCCGCCAAGCCCGAACCGGTCGCGGCCAAGCCGCTCGTCTCGCGTGCCGCAGTGAACGTCGCCCTCGGGGGCGTCGGGTTCCTCGCGATGTGCGGCGGGCTACTGCTGCTCACCTCATTCATCGCCGCACTCACCGCGTTCGTCACGCAGCTCATCACCCTCGCGGCCGTCGTCTTCGGCGGCTGGGTCGCCGTGCAGGTGTTCAGCGTGAGCGGCCACCGCAGCGGGACCACGGTCAACATCCGCAAGGCCGTCATCAAGCGCAGCCACTTCCGCGGCTGAGGGGGAACCCGGCTTGCGCTTCTACCTGACCACCCACAAACGCCACTGGGTCCGGCTGACCGACGTGCCGCTGTTCCTCAAGTCCGAGCACTTCGTGAACGCGGTCAAGCTGGACCCGGCGCGCGGCCCGTACGCGGTCGACTCCGGCGGATTCTCGGAGCTCCAACGCCACGGCCGTTGGACGCGCACCCCCCGCCAGTACATCGAGGACCTGCGCCGCATCTGGGAATGCGTCGGCCCCTACGACTGGGCCGCCCCGCAGGACTGGATGTGCGAAGACCTCATCATCCACGGCGGCACGGCAGGACCGAACGTCTTCACCGGCACGCACCTCAGCGTGCCGGAGCACATCCGCCGCACCGTCGCCAACTTCCTCGAACTGCGCTCCCTCGCCCCCGAGATGCGCATAGCCCCGGTCCTTCAGGGACGGACGGTCGCGGACTACGAATGGTGCGCGGAACTGTACGAGCGAGCAGGGGTCGACCTGACCCGCGAACCCACGGTCGGGCTCGGCTCGGTCTGCCGCCTTCAGTCCACCCGCGAGGGAGCGGCCATCGTGACCGCGATGGCCGCACGCGGGCTGAAGCTGCACGGCTTCGGCTTCAAGATTCTCGGCCTGGAACGGGTCGGCCACCTGCTCGCCTCAGCCGACAGCGCGGCCTGGAGCTATCACGCCCGCCGCAGGCCACCACTGCCCGGCCACACACACAAGAACTGCGCCAACTGCATCGACTACGCCATGCGCTGGCGTACCCGAGTCCTGGCCAGCCTCCCGCCCTGGCAACAGCCCTTCCTCGACGCAGCCTGACGAAAGGAACCCCGTGTTCGAGATCCGCGTCATCTGCGAGCCCGCCGACACTGACCGTGTCGTGGCCGCTCTGGACCGCACGTTCACCGTCGGTACCGTGACCGTCTGCCCCGCCCGCGACGGCAAGCGCCGCCTGTATGCCCCCGCCGAGCACCGGCCCGAGCCGGAGCCCTGGCCCACGCCGGAAGAGGCGTACGCGCTCGCCCCGAGCGTCATCCGCGAGATCGGATGGACCGCCGGCACGGCGGCCGACAAGCCGTTCGGCGAGGACCTCGACCGTGAGTACTGGCTCCGTAAGGCCGCGCTGCTGGACCGCATCGCGCTGCTCGACAACGCAGACGGCATCCGCAGCGACGCGGCCGAGGTGGCCACGGAAGCGGCCCGTCGGCTCATCGCATACGACCTCGACGGCAAGGACAGCTACCACGGCGCCCCGCACCGGCCGGAGCACCCGGCGACGGCCGCCGACCCGCGCGGCTACGTCCGCCAGGAATACGCCCACTGGGCCAAGAACCACTAGCTACGCCCGGGGCGGGCGCCGTCTCACCACAAGCCTGCGCCCGCCCCGGTTCTCCCGTCCCTCCAAGAGAGCAGGAGACATCCAGCATGACCGAACGAGCGTCATTCGGCGAGGGCCGTCCGGCCTATGCCACCCCATCGAGCGTGATGGGGGTGACGGCATGAACCGTCACCTCCTGTTCGCCGCCCTGGACGCAGCGGAGCGCGGCTGGGCCGTCCTGCCCCTGCGTCCTGGCGACAAGCGTCCGGCCCTGCACGGTGAGGACGTCTGCCCCGGCATCGGGGACTGCGCGGGCGGTCACCGCAAGTGGGAAGAGCGCGCCACCATCGACCCCGACCGCATCCGCCGGGCGTGGGGTGACCTGCCGTTCAACGTCGGCATCGCGACCGGCCCGTCCGGGCTGGTCGTCGTCGACCTCGACATGCCCAAGCGGAAGAGCAGTACCGACACGCCTAACGGCGTGACGACCTTCACGGCGCTCTGCGAGCGCGCCGGGCACGCCGTGCCCACCACCCGCACAGTGCGGACCGCGAGCGGCGGGGTCCACCTGTACTTCACCGCCCCGCCCGGCGTCCGGCTCGGCAACACGGCCGGACGGCTCGGCAAGCGCATCGACACCCGCGCATGGGGCGGCTACGTCGTCGCCCCCGGCAGCCTCACCCCTACCGGCGCCTACTCGATCGTCAACGACGCACCGCCCGCACCCCTGCCGGATTGGCTGTGCGCCCGCCTGGCGAGTCGTCAGGCTTCGCGGGCACTGATGGCTGCACCGTCGGCCGTTCGGGCCTCTCGCTATGCCGCATCGGGCTTGAACGCCGAAACCGCGTCCGTGCGGCAGGCACCGGAGGGCGAGCGCAACGCCACGTTGCTTCGGGCGGCGCGAGCCCTGGGGCGGTTCATCGCGTGGGGCGACCTCCCCAGGGACCAGGTTGAGGAGGCTCTTCAGTGGGCGGGGGAGCAGACCGGTCTCTCGCCGCGGTCCTGTGAGGCGACCATTCGCAGCGGTCTGAACTGGTCGATCGCCCGCAACGGCCAGCGGAGGGCAGCATGAGCACCCCTGACTGCCCCTCCCTGAAGAGCCTTCCCGCCACCCCGACCGGTCCGCGCGCCGCCGCACAAGCCGCGTCCGATCCGGCCTTGGGCGAGCCGACAGGCGCCGCCCGCAAGGGCGTCCCCTCTGCCCTTCGCCCTGACCCGCACCAGGCAGATGGCCCGCGCACGGTTGCTTGGCTGCACATCTCCGCGCCGCGCGGCGCCGTACCCACGGCCACCTCGACGTGCCTGTGCGGCCGCGACCGCAGCGCCGTCGGCCACAGGAAGGTGCTCGCCCTGATCGACGACCACACCGCCCACCGCGACACGTGCCCGCTCCGCACCAACCAGGAAGGGAGGCAGGCGGCATGAGCACCAATCCGCCGGCACCCACCGCCGATGGCGCCGCCCTGCTCGACGAGGTCGAAGCCTTCCACCGGCGCTTCAACATCTTCCCCCTCGAAGCCGCCTACGTCGCCGTCACGCTGTGGGACGCGCACGCGCACCTGCTCGACTGCTTCGACTCCACACCGAGGCTCGCGTTCCTCTCACCGGAGCCGGGCTCGGGCAAGTCCCGCGCGCTGGAGATCGTGGAAACCCTCGTTCCCCAACCGATGGTCGCGGTCAACGCCTCCGCCTCCGCGCTCTTCCGCGCGGTCTCGGGGATGGAGGGACGGCCCACGATCCTCTTCGACGAGATCGACACCGTCTTCGGCCCCAAAGCCGGAGAGAACGAACAGCTCCGCGGGTTCCTCAACGCAGGCCACCGCCGCTCCGGCGTCATGTGGCGCTGCGTCGGCGACGGCTCCAACCAGCAGGTACAGGAGTTCCCCTCGTTCTGCGGGGTCGCGGTCGCCGGTCTCGGCTCGCTGCCGGACACGATCCTGACCCGCTCGGTCATCGTCCGCATGCGCCGACGCGCACCCAACGAGCGCGTGGAGCCGTTCAGGCAGCGCATCCACGAGAAGGAAGGCCACGCCCTGCGCGACCGGCTCGCCGCCTGGACACAGTCTGTCCGCCACGCGGTCGACGGAGTGTTCCCGGAGCTCCCGGAAGGCATCAGCGACCGGCCCGCAGACGTGTGGGAACCCCTGCTCGCCGTGGCCGACGCGGCGGGCGGAGCGTGGCCGGAGCGGGGCCGAGCCGCCTGTATCGAGTTGGTCAACGCGGCCAAGACCAGCGACAAGGGCAGCATCGGCATCCGCCTGCTCACGGACCTGCGCGACTACGTGTTCAACGGCATCGACCGCCTGCCCACCGTCGCCATCCTCGACCGGCTCCACAGCCTCGAAGAGGCGCCGTGGGCGGACATGAGCGGCAAGCCGCTCGATGCGCGCGGGCTGTCGCGGATGCTGCGGGAGTACATGACCGCGGACAACGCCCCGATCGCGGCCCGCAACATCAAGGCGGGTGGGAGCGTCATGAAGGGCTACTACGCGAGCGATCTGCACGACGCGTGGCAGCGCTACTGCCCTCCCCCCGCTGAAAGTGCGCTACTTCCGCTACTTCCGCTACCGGGCAGGTCAGAGCCCTAAAACCGGTAGCGGATACGCGCTCTGTATCCGCTACCGCCCCGCCCCATCCGCTACCCGCCCCGCAGCCACGAACCCGGGGTCGGTAGCGGCTCCATCCGCTACCGCTACCCCGATCCGCTACCTCGATCATGCCCCTGACCAGGGCGGTAGCGGAGGTAGCGGAAGTAGCGGACCTGAGAGGAAGAGGAGCCATGAACTCGGGTGAGACGAACTCCGCCCTTCCCAAGTCCTATTCGGCCGCGAAGGTAGCCGAGGCGCTCGACTGCTCCGAGTGGTGGGTGAAGGAGCAGGCACGGCGGCGCCGTATCCCGTTCCTCCGGAGCGGGAGCGGCTACCGCTTTACCCGGAGCCACATAGAGGAGATCTTCCAGATCCTTGAGGAGCGTCCCGACCCGGTGAACGTGCCGGAGACCAAAGCCACTTCGACCCGTAGGCGCGCTTTAGCCCCCTTTGACGTACCGGTGGTACAGCTCAGGGCGCGGCGTCCGCGGCGCGCTCGGAATGCAGTCTGACAGCAGTAAAACCATGGCGGGCGAGAGCCAAACACTGGCTTTCGCCCGCCTCTTTGTGATGAGAGGGAGCATGGGCTTCGTCGAAAACCGAGGCACGTACTGGCGTGGCCGCTACAAGATTTCGCCGGGCAAGTACGGCACCGTGGCCGACGAGAACGGCAAAGTCATCCGCTTCCGTACGAAGCGCGAAGCGAAGAAGGCCGCTGATGCCGAAGAGGCCAAGGTGGAGAGCGGCACTTGGAAGGACCCGGCGGCCGGACAGATCACCTTCGGCGATTACGCCTCACGGTGGTATGCGGCGCAGGACCTAGCCGCATCCACGATGCAGAATTACCGCCGTCACCTGGAAGAACACCTACTTCCAGAGTTCGAGGATCGCCCGCTTGGGTCGATCCAGCGCGCAGACGTCGATGTCTGGGAGAAGAAGGAGAAGGCGCTCTACGCCGTCTCGAGCGTGAAGACGTGGAGAGGCACGCTCCACCTGGTCCTCGAAGACGCTGTGGACGAGGAACTCATCAGTTCCAACCCCGCCACCAAGCGACGCGGCAGAGGGAAGCGCGCAGGTCGTTCGCGTGACCGAGGGCCGGAGAAGGTCGTCACGGACCCGCTCGGCATCCTTCTGTGTGCCGAGCGCGCGTCACTTCTGTCTGGACGCGATGACGAGTTCGTTGCTCTCGTCACCAAGGGCTACACGGGCATGCGGTGGGCCGAAATCGTGGGTTGGGAGACCGAGTTCATCCGCCCAAAAGCTGTACGCGTGGAATGGCAGCTCTACGAACTCGACTCTGGAGAGTTCGAGCGCTGCCCGCCCAAGGACGACAGCTATCGCACCATTGACGCCCCGTCATGGCTCACCCGCCTCTGGGCCGGCCACATAGCCCGTACGCAACCGGCCCCGTGTCCTTGCCACGGCAAGACGTACATGTTCCGCGGACAGGGCGTGTCCCGCACAGGGGAGACCGGCGCGAAGGTGGTGGACGTGGCGAGGCGTGCAGGCGTTTCCACGGGCACGGTGTCCAACGTCCTCAATCGGCCGGACTTCGTGGCCGAAGCCACAAGGGCTCGGGTGCGCGAGGCCATTGACGCTCTCGGGTTCACCCGCGGTGGGGGTGCGGTCGACCAGGCTGCACACTGGCGGAGGAACGGCTTCGCCACGTGGCTCTTCACACCGGCCGCCTCCGGCTGGTACCCGAAGAAGGCGCCGCAGGAGGCGCGGCCCGTACCTGTGCTTGCCCGCCCCTGGCCTGGCGTGCCGGCGCGGGGGAGAGGCGCCCAAGCGCGGGCGGATGCATGCTGGGTGCCGATCGCGAAGGGGCTCACGCCCCATGGACTGCGCCACACGCACAAGACGCGTATGGAGGGGTTCCGCACCCCACCGAAGCTCATGGATGAGCGGATGGGGCACATCGACGGCTCGGTGCAGGCACGCTATTCGCACATCACCCGAGAGATGCGTCAGGAGCTGTTGGCGAACCTCACCGCAGAGTGGGAGGCGTCCCTCGACGCCCGGCTTGCGATGTGCCGCACCTCTCCGGTTGCCGCGCTCAACACCCTCTTGCAGGAGCGTCTGAAGGCACGTCGATAGGCGAGTAGGGAAGAGGGATCCAAAACCTTCTGCCAGAGTTCTCGCAAAAGGGTCAGAAACGGATTCAGGCCCAACCTGCTCACAGTGAGCGTGTTGGGCCTGACCGGCAGACCTCAAATTGCCCGAAGGCGCCGCTCTTGGGCCACGAAGATCGTGTTCCTGGAAGGATCTGAGAACCCGGCGATGGACGCGATCTCCTCGCGGGTGAGACCCTTGGCGGCCATGGCTTCACCAATCGACTGAGCCAAGGCGGGCACCTCCGGGCTCAGTTCGTCGCTCAACGGCTCGTGCGTTCGCCAACCCTTGTTACTCAAGGCCTTGTATAGGTTGGTCCGTTTGTCGGAACTGATCACATTGAGATCGCGGGCTCGCTCAATCAGGGCTTGCATCGAGGTGCCCCACTCGCGTTTGAGGTCATGCAGGCGCCCCAGCGTAAGGTTCCTGAGCTGGGGGCGAATGACTTCCTCTGGCATCAAGAATTCAGCGGCGAACCGTGTTGCGTCCTCTTCCATGGTGAGCGTGACTTCGGACGAGTGCAGGCATAGGTGGCCCAGCTCGTGCCCCAGGGTCAGTCGCAGACGATCAACGGGCGCAGTTTGGTTGATCAAGACAACTGGATAGTCGTCCACCCATTGCGACAGGCCATCGACGCGCGAGGTTCCGAAATCTTCTGCCAACACGATGCACCCTGCGGCCTCCATCCAGGGCGTAAGTGCCTGGATGGGGCCGATGGGCATCCGCCATTGCATGCGAACCATGCGAGCTGCGTCGGCAGGGTCGGTGTCCACCGGATCGAAGATCGGAATCCTCTGTTGGGCCCGCATCGACACCTCCTCCATGAGGTGACGCACGTGCATGCGGTACATGTTCAAGCGCGCTTCGAGCTGCCGCCACGTAGTTGCCTTGGCGGTTGCGCGCTTGCGCATGTGGGCATCCACGGCCATCGCCCCGCGGACAGAGCCCGCTCCCTTAAGGAAGGACTCTGTAACCCCGAGCGCAGCGGCGAGCCGGGAGAGAACGTCCCCGTCCGGCTCGCGCATGCCCTTCTCATACCGCGACAGGGCTCCTTGGGTGACCCCAGCGGCCGCTGCCAACTCTTCCTGGGTAGTGCCAAGGGCCCGGCGAGCTGTAGTGATCGCTTCGCCGAGACTGCTCACGTTGACTTATCCTCCGTTGCTTCGCGCTGAGCCGACGCCGGAACATCGATCGACGGCAGGGAAGGCTTCGGCGTCGTCGGGTGCACGGGCTGCACGGTGCTGCCACCGCCGGCCTCACCGGCATCCCGGAGAGGAACCAACCAAACAACATTTTCCTGACCGTCGCGCAGGGAGAGCACCGCTTCGCCGATCTTCCTTGCGTCTGGTTCCCACTCGTATCCAGCAGTCAACCGAACCTCTTCGAGGCCAGGGAACGCCTCCTGAGCGCCTTGAGCGAAAAACTCCAAGGCTGTCTGGGTGGCGTAGCTGCTGACCTGACCATCCTCGCGGTGACGCTTGACTCGGAGACGATAGCTGACCCCCACGACGAGCTCTCGTGTGGGCTCGCCGTCGCTGAGGGTGACGCCAGGATGCCCATCGAGTTCTGCGGTGAGATGTGCCCACAGCCGGTCGTGAATCCAGTTGGCCAATCCGCGCTCGCTGCTCTGCGCTACCCATGAGGGGTGAGTAGTGCGGTACTCGAGCAAGTCCGCCGCGGCCAAGTCGACGGCTCGAACCAGGCTTCGCGTCACCTTCGGCCCTAAGCCAGACAGGACCTCAGATGATTCAGGGTAGGAAATCATGCCGGAAAATATACCGCCCTTGGAGATCCAGCTGTCTAGTACCGCGGAGGAGCTGGTGTGCCGGCTTGTGGCCGGCGTGCCATTCGTGCGTCACCCGGTCGATGTTGCGAGCAACTGTCGACGGTGCTCACCGCCGGGTGGGAAGCCGTGATCAGTGTGCGGCTAGTGGCATGACCGACGTCTTCAGAGGGTCTGTTCGACGGTGCCAAAGGCGTCATCAGTAGGCGCCACTCGAGGAGGGGATCCAAGATCTTCTCCCAGATTTCTCCCAAGGGGCCCCGGGAACCACTCAGGGGCCCGACCCGCGATGCGGATCAGGCCCCTGACCTGGTGTTTCTCTGTCGGGGTGGCGGGATTTGAACCCACGACCTCTTCGTCCCGAACGAAGCGCGCTGCCAAGCTGCGCTACACCCCGATGTCGCTGCTGTCGCGGCGACGACGTTTACTTTAGCCCACCGGTGGCTGGAGACGAAATCCGGTTTTGCCGCGGTGGCGGACGGGGTTCGGGCGGGCGTGGTCGAGGGCCACGAGGAGGACCGCCAGGGCGTAGAAGGAGAGGCCCAGGAGGAGGGCGTTGCCGAGCACCCGCTTGAAGCCGTCCTGGCCGACGTCCAGGAAGGGGTAGAGGTAGCGGTCGGGGGTGCCGGGGAGGAGCAGCTCGCCCCGGATGAGACAGAAGGCCAGGTAGGCCATGGGGTACAGGAGCCAGGTGCCGGCCTGGCGGAAGCGCAGGCGGCCGGGGGACGTGAGCAGGAGCCAGTCGAGCGCCGCGGCGATCGGCGTCGCCGTGTACAGGACCCCGTGCGAGAGGGTCTGCCAGCCCGCCGGCGTGGCCTCCTCGCCCGTGAGGGAGAACGGGCTCGCCTCGTTCGCCAGGAGCAGGTGGTGCACCAGGGCCGCGCTGACGACGTACAGCAGCGTCGCGCCCGGCACGGCACCCGGCAACGGGCGGCCGGCGGTCCAGGCGCGGCGGGCCGAGAGGGTCATGACCAGCGCCAGGAGCAGGTTGCTCTGGACCGCGAAGTGGCTCAGGACCCGGCTCGGGTCGCCGAGAAGCAGTTCGAGCATCACGCCCGATGCCGCCGCGACGGCGATCAGCAGGCGGAAGGCCGCGACCGCGGGGCGTCGGGCCGGGGCGACGACGGCCGTGGCGGGCACGGGGGAGGGCTTCGGCGCCGGCCGGGACGGTATCGCTGGGAGGTCCGGGATGTCCCGGGGTATCGGGGCGATCATGCCCCCACGCTGACAGAAGCGGACACAGGGGGCGATGCGGGCGGGGCTGTGCGGGTTATCCCCCTCGGGGGGCGGACCTCCGGGTCCGTTCCCGACCTGACCTCCGCCGCCTCTCCTGCCTCTGCCTGCTCTACGTCCTACCTGCCCACAGCCTCGCGCCCGACCAGCGTCAGCAGCGTCGCCTCCGGCGGGCACGCGAACCGTACCGGTGTGTAGCGGTTCGTGCCGCAGCCCGCCGACACGTGCAGGTACGACGTACGGCCCTCCGCCCTGTGCGTGGACAGGCCCTTCACCCGGTCCGTGTCCAGGTCGCAATTGGTGACCAGGGCGCCGTGGAAGGGGATGCACAGCTGGCCGCCGTGGGTGTGGCCGGCCAGGACCAGGGGGTAGCCGTCGGCCGTGAAGGCGTCCAGGCTGCGCAGGTACGGGGCGTGCACGACGCCCATCGAGAAGTCCGCCGACTCGGACGGTCCACCCGCCACCTGCGCGTAACGGTCCCGCTTGATGTGCGGGTCGTCCAGGCCCGTGAGCTCCACCGAGCCGCCCTCGAGCTTGAGCTCACCGCGCGTATTGGTCAGATTCAGCCAGCCCGCCGCGTCGAAACCGTCCCGCAGGTCCTCCCACGGGTTGTGCACCACACCTTCGGCCGGGGCGTTGCCGTTGAGCCCGTGGCGGCCCTGGAGCCTCTCCAGCAGGTAGAGGGCGGGGTTGCGCAGCTTGGGGCCGTAGTAGTCGTTGGAGCCGAAGACGTACGCGCCCGGGAACTCCATCAGGGGGCCGAGCGCGTCCAGGACCTCCGGGACGCCCTCCGGGTCGGACAGGTTGTCGCCCGTGTTGATCACGAAGTCCGGGCGCAGTCCCGCCAGCGACCGCAGCCAGCGCTGCTTCTTGCGCTGGCCGCCGACCATGTGGATGTCGGAGACCTGGAGCACACGCAGGGGACGCATCCCCGGGGGCAGGACCGGGACGGTGACCCGGCGGAGGCGGAACGAGCGGGCCTCGAAGCCCGCCGCGTACACCAGACCGGCGGCGCCAGCCGCCGCGATTCCCAGGGGGACTCCGTATCGCGCGCGCATACGACCATCGTGTCAGACCCTGACGGCCGTCCGTGCCCGGGCGGTGCGCGAAATCCCCTGACGGCACCGGCCCTTCGGCCGGGGCCCGCTAAATCGGGGGGCGCCGTTCCTCCCGGACCTGCGACAATCGACCCCATGACCACGCTCAAGTCGAAGCTGCAGGAAGACCTCAACGTTGCGATCAAGGAGCGCGACGAGCTGCGCTCCTCGACGCTCCGGCTGACGCTCGCCGCGATCACCAAGGAGGAGGTCGCGGGCAAGGAGAAGCGCGAGCTCTCCGACGACGAGGTCCAGAAGGTGATCACCCGGGAGGCGAAGAAGCGCCGTGAGGCGGCCGAGGCCTTCGCGCAGGGTGGCCGGGCCGAGCAGGCCGAGCGGGAGAAGGCGGAGGGCGAGGTCCTCGCCACGTACCTGCCGCAGCAGCTGTCGGACGAGCAGCTCCAGCAGATCGTCGCCCAGGCGGTCGAGGAGGCGAAGGCGGCCGGTGCCGAGGGCCCGCGGGCCATGGGCGCGGTCATGAAGATCGTGAACCCGAAGGTGGCCGGACAGGCCGAGGGCGGCCGCGTCGCCGCAGCGGTGAAGAAGCTGCTGGCCGGCTGAACGGGTGATCGGCCTGGTGGTGCTGGCCGGCCGTCCCGGTGATGGGCCTGGTGGTGCCGCGGTCCGGCTGACCCGGTGATCGTCCCGGTGCTGCCGTCCGGCTGACCGTTCAGCCGTACGACCACGGCCCCCTCCCACCCGCACGGGTGGGAGGGGGCCGTGGTCGTTCCGTCACACCGCCGGCTCAGCCGAACCGGCCGCCGTTTCCGTTGCCGCCGCCGTTGCTCTGTCCACGGAAGAAGCCCTCCGGGATGGAGAAGGACGGTGTCGGGATGGGCTCGCCGCCTCCGCCGTTGTTGTTGCCGCCGACCAGACCGCCGATGAAGCCGTCGTTGTCGCCGTTGCCGCCGTCCTCGCGGCCGTCGTCGTTGTCGTCGTCCCCGCGGTCCCGCGGCTTGCTGTCGGGGATGTGGACGGTGTTGAAGTTCTCGACGGGCTTGCCCTCCAGCGCGCCGGACATCATGTCGCGCCAGATCGGACCGGGGACCTCGCCACCGAAGACCTTGCCGTACGACCGGCCGCCGATGGTGATGCCGGACATCTTCCGCTTGTGCGCGGGGTCACCGACCCAGACCGCTCCGGCCATGTTCGGCGTGTAGCCCACGAACCAGGCCGCGTAGCGCTCGTCCGTCGTACCGGTCTTGCCGGCGCTCGGGCGGCTGCCGAGGCCCGCCTTGGTGCCCGTGCCGTCCTCGACGACGCCCTTCAGCAGCGTGTTGATGGTGTCGGCGGTGTTCTCCGACATCGCGCGCGAGCAGGTCGACTTCGGGACCTCGAGCGACGTGGTCTTGTCGCCGACCCGCCGGCTGGCCGACTCGATGGCGACCGGTGTGCAGTGCATGCCGCGCGAGGCGAAGGTCGCGTAGGCGTTCGCCATGGTCAGCGGGGACATCTCCTGGGTGCCCAGGGCGATGGAGGGCACCTGCGGCATCCTGTCGCCGTCGGCCCGCACGACGCCCATCTTCTTCGCCATGGTCGTCACGGGGCAGATGCCGATGTCGCTGATCATCTGCACGTAGTAGGTGTTGACCGACTTGGCGGTCGCCTCCCGCATGTCGTACGGGCCGACCTCGGAGGAGTTCTCGTTCTGGAGCTTGGCGGGGCTGTTGGGGTCGTTGACCCACCGCTTGCCGTCACAGGCCGAGACCGGGCTCGGGTACGCCATCTGGTACGGCGAGGCGTACACCTTGTTCGCCGGCATGCCGTCCTCCAGGGCCGCCGCGGCCACGATCGGCTTGAACGTCGAACCGGGCTGGTAGCCCATGCCGCCGCCCATCGACTGGTCGACGGAGAGGTTGATCTGCGTCTCGTTCTTCTTGAAGCCGTACGGACGCGACTGGCCCATGGCGAGGATCTTGCCGGTGCCGGGCTGGACGATGGAGGCGGCGGTGGCCACCTCGTCGCTCTTGTAGACGTGGTCCTTGATGGAGCGCTGCGCGGCCTTCTGGGCCTGCGGGTCCATGGTCGTGCGGATGGTGAGGCCGCCCTGGTTCCAGATCTTCGCGCGCTGCTCCCTGGTCTTGCCGAAGACCGGGTCGGTCAGGAAGACCTCGCGCACGTAGTCGCAGAAGAAGCCGGCACCCCTGGCCGCCGTGATGCAGCCGTTCTTGGGCTTGCTGACCTTCAGACCGAGCGGTGCCTTGGCCGCCTCGGCGGCCTGCGCCCCGGAGATGTCGCCGACGGCCGCCATGCGCTGCAGCACGGTGTTGCGGCGCTTCATCGCCTCGGCCTCGTCGTTGACCGGGTCGTACCGGCTGGGCGACTGGACGATGCCGGCGAGCAGGGCCGACTGTTCGAGGGTGAGGTCCTTGGCGGACTTGGAGAAGTAGCGCTGTGCGGCGGCCTCGATGCCGTAGGCCTGCTGGCCGAAGAACGTGATGTTCAGGTAGTTCTCGAGGATCTTCTTCTTGCCCAGTTCCTCCTCGACCTGGATCGCGTACTTGAGCTCGCGGATCTTGCGGCCGATGGTCTGCTGGGTGGCCTGCGCGACCTTCGTCGGGTCGTCGCCCGCCTCCTCGACGAAGACGTTCTTCACGTACTGCTGCGTCAGCGTCGAGGCGCCCTGGGCGACCTCGCCGCTGCGCGCGTTCTTGTCGAGGGCGCGCAGGACGCCCTTCAGGTCGACGGCGCCGTGCTGGTAGAAGCGCGAGTCCTCGATCGCGACGATCGCCTTCTGCATGTACGGCGAGATGTCCTTGAGGGGGACCACCGTGCGGTCGCGCGAGTAGACCGTGGCGATCTGGCCGCCGTCGGCGTCGAGGATGGTGGTGCGCTGACTCAGCGGCGGGGTCTTCATGTTGACCGGGAGCTCGTCGAAGCTCTCGACCGATCCCTTGGCCGCCAGCCCCAGCGCACCGACTGCGGGCAGCGCGATGCCGGCCAGCACGGCCCCCGCGAGGACACTGACACCGAGGAACTTGGCGGCCTGCTGCGTGGGAGACAGACCACCGCCCGAGCGCTTCTTTGGCATGAGGGCAGCCTACGTTCTCATTCGCCGGACAGGCGTATAGGCCTTGGCCTAAGCTGCTCTCAACTGTCACAGCAGTGAGGTCACGTATCAATACGTCCGGCGACCCCGAATCGTTCTGGGTGTTCCCCGACTTTTTTGTTGGGGGCGTGTCCGAATCCGCCTTGTGTGTCATACGGCGTCCGATGTGACGCAGCTGAACTGTCCCGGTTTGCCGGAATAGTTACGTATGTCACCAGCTCACTCCCCCGGGTGATCTGCCGCTTACCCATAGTCCGTTCGGACCATTCAAGATTGGGCCCGCTGGGGGTGTTGCGCTGTGCCCACCTTCCGTAACGTCCTCAACTGGCGGCGGTGAATATGCCGCTGCCGCCGTGGGGGAGCCTCGATTCGGGAGAGGACGGCGCCGGTATGGGCTGGGTAGTCGACTGGAGTGCGCAGGCGGCCTGCCGCACTACCGATCCGGACGAACTGTTCGTTCAAGGAGCAGCGCAGAACAGGGCCAAGGCGGTGTGCACCGGATGCCCGGTGCGGACGGAGTGCCTGGCCGACGCGCTCGACAACCGCGTCGAGTTCGGCGTGTGGGGAGGCATGACGGAGCGGGAGCGCCGCGCGCTGTTGCGCAGGCGTCCCACCGTGACCTCCTGGCGCCGGCTGCTGGAGACGGCGCGCACGGAGTACGAGCGGGGGTGCGGTGTCATGCCCCTCGATGACGACGAGATCTACGAGAACTACGCGGCGGTGAGCTGAGGCCCTCCGGGAGCTCCCCAGGTCCAGGTCTGAGGGCCCCTGGCCGGGCCCTTCGCCGTCACCGGTGAGCCCGGCGCCACCCGCGCCGTCGCTCAAGCGCCCTTGCCTGCGCGCCGGGTTGCCCCAGCACTCGCCTCGGGGTGTCCTCGCCGGGTTGTCCTCGTTGCGTGGCCCTCAGGCGTATGCCTCGGGTTGCCCTCAGGCGGTCGCCTCGGGCGGTTCCGGCTGGTTTGCGGGGTCCGGAAGCTCACGCTCGTCGGCCGCCAGCCGGTCGCCGATGTCGCGCAGGCCCGCGAGGTCGTGCACGTCCCCGGGCAGCGCGGCCACTTCCGTCACGGCCACCTCGGGGTGGAGCGCGATGAAGCGGTCACGCGTGCGCTGCTCACGGGAGAGCAGCTGCATGCGATCGGCGTGCAGCCTGAGCAGGCCTGCCGTGAGCTGGTCGACGGACCGCTCGGCGTCCTCGGCGTCCTCCGTGTCCCCGGTGGGCTCGGTGTCGTCGGCGTGCTCGGTGGGGGAGCCACCTTCGGGAGCCGATGCCAGAGCTGGTGTCCCGGGCGTGGGAGAGCCTGAACTGTCCTGTGTGTCGGGGGAGTTACGAAGTAGTGCCTTCCCGTCCTCCTGATCCACAATGCGGGGCTCTTCAAGATTTTCCGCGGCGGCGAGCGCCCGCTCGGCCGACAGCCGGCCGGCGCCGCTGCCGTGCACCCGGTTGAGCACCAGACCGGCGAGCGGCATGTCCTCCGCGGCCAGCCGCTCCACGAAGTAGGCGGCCTCGCGCAGCGCGTCCCGCTCCGGGGCCGCGACCACGAGGAACGCCGTGCCGGGCGCCTGGAGCAACTTGTACGTCGCGTCCGCGCGGGTTCGGAAGCCGCCGAAGGTGGTGTCCATCGCCGACACGAACGTCTGGACGTCCTTGAGGAGCTGACCGCCGAGCAGCTTGCCGAGGGTGCCGGTCATCATCGACATCCCGACGTTCAGGAACTTCATCCCGGCGCGGCCGCCCAGCTTCGCCGGTGCCGTCAGCAGCCGGATCAGCCGGCCGTCCAGGAAGGAACCGAGCCGCTTGGGCGCGTCCAGGAAGTCCAGCGCCGAACGCGACGGCGGTGTGTCGACGACGATCAGGTCCCATTCGTCCCGGGCGCGCAGCTGCCCGAGCTTCTCCATCGCCATGTACTCCTGCGTGCCCGCGAAGCCCGCCGAGAGCGACTGGTAGAAGGGGTTGCCCAGGATGGCGGCCGCCCGCTCGGGGTCCGCGTGCGCCTCGACGATCTCGTCGAAGGTGCGCTTCATGTCGAGCATCATCGCGTGCAGCTCGCCGCCCGCCGTGTCGTCGATGCCCTTCACCCGGCGCGGGGTGTTGTCGAGTGAGTCGATGCCCATGGACTGGGCCAGTCTGCGGGCCGGGTCGATGGTCAGCACGACCACCTTGCGGCCCCGCTCGGCCGCACGCAGGCCCAGGGCCGCCGCGGTCGTGGTCTTGCCGACCCCGCCCGAGCCGCAGCACACCACGATCCGGGTCTGCGGGTCCTCCAGCAGCGGATCGATGTCGAGCAGGCGCGTCGGCGACAGATGGTGGTGGGCCGGGTCCGGACGACTCATGACATCCCCTGCTTCCGACTCATGACGGGTCCTGCCTGTCCGACCTGGCTCATGACACGCCCTGCCCGCGTGCCTTGCCGCTGCCGGCTCATGACACGCCCTGCCCGCGTGCCCTGTCCGTGTCGGCTCATGACACGCCCTGCTCGCGCAGCTCGCGGGCCAGCTCGTACAGCCCTGCCAGGTCCATGCCCTCGGCGAACAGCGGCAGTTCGTGCAGCGGCAGGCCCACCTCGGCGAGGACCGCACGCTGCTCGTGCTCCAGCGTGTACCGCTCGGCGTACTCCTCGGCCTGCGTGAGCAGCGGGTCCACCAGCCGCTCCGCGTGCCCCCCGCGCCGCGCCCCGCCGAGCCCCGCGGACGACAGGGACCGCGCGACAGTGGAACGCGGGACGGTCCGCAGGAGTTCCAGGTCGGTCTCGTCCAGCACCTCCGGCCGGACCATGTTCACGATGATCCGGCCCACCGGCAGCCGGGCCGAACGCAGCTCGGCGATGCCGTCCACGGTCTCCTGGACGGGCATCTCCTCCAGCAGCGTCACCAGGTGCACCGCCGTCTCCGGCGACTTCAGCACCCGCATCACGGCCTGCGCCTGATTGTGTATCGGGCCGATCTTGGCGAGGCCCGCGACCTCGTCGTTCACGTTCAGGAAGCGCGTGATCCGCCCGGTCGGCGGGGCGTCCATGACCACGTAGTCGTAGACGAACCGTCCGCTGCGCTCCTTGCGGCGCACCGCCTCGCACGCCTTGCCGGTCAGGAGGACGTCCCTGAGGCCGGGCGCGATGGTGGTGGCGAAGTCGATCGCGCCGAGCTTTTTCAGGGCCCGTCCGGCGCTGCCCAGCTTGTAGAACATCTGGAGGTAGTCCAGAAGGGCCAGTTCGGGGTCGATGGCGAGGGCGTACACCTCCCCGCCCCCGGGTGCTACCGCGATTTTCCGTTCCTCGTAAGGCAGCGCCTCCGTTTCGAAGAGCTGCGCGATGCCCTGACGGCCCTCGACCTCGACGAGAAGCGTCCGCTTCCCCTCCGTGGCCAGGGCCAGCGCTAGGGCCGCGGCCACCGTGGTCTTGCCGGTACCGCCCTTGCCGCTGACGACCTGGAGCCTGCTCACGTATTCGAGCCTAACCAGTCCGCGCCCGGGCTACGCGGGAGGCTGTGGACAACCGGTGCGGTGGTGGGCCGCGTGCCCCCCGGCCACCAGCGGCTAGAGTCGGCCGCATGACCAAGTGGGAATACTCAACCGTGCCGCTGCTCGTCCACGCCACGAAGCAGATTCTGGACACCTGGGGCGAGGACGGCTGGGAGCTCGTCCAGGTCGTGCCCGGGCCGAACAACCCCGAGCAGCTCGTCGCCTACCTGAAGCGGGAGAAGCAGTAGTGGGCGCCGTCGAGGCGAAGCTGGCCGAGCTCGGCCTGAGCCTGCCCGACGTGGTCCCGCCGCTCGCCGCGTACCAGCCGGCCGTGCAGTCCGGCCCGTACGTCTACACCGCCGGGCAGCTCCCGATGGTGGAGGGCAAGCTTCCGGTCACCGGCAAGGTCGGTGCGGAGGTCACCGCCGAGGAGGCCAAGGAGCTGGCACGCACGTGCGCGCTGAACGCCCTGGCCGCCGTCAAGTCCGTCGCCGGTGACCTGGACCGCATCGCGCGTGTGGTGAAGGTCGTCGGCTTCGTGGCCTCGGCATCCGACTTCACGGGCCAGCCCGCGGTGCTGAACGGCGCGAGCGAGCTGCTCGGCGAGGTCCTCGGCGACAAGGGCGTGCACGCGCGCAGTGCGGTGGGCGTCGCGGTGCTGCCGCTGGACGCACCGGTCGAGGTCGAGATCCAGGTGGAGCTCGCATAACACCCCGCGGGACCCGTCAGCGGGTCCCAGCTGCGGAATCCGTCCCCGGGGGCCACTCGAACATCCGCCCGTCACGGGATAGCCTCGCGCCCATGGCGAACGGTCAGTGGTACCCCCCGGAGTGGCCGGACCGCATCCGCGCACTCGCGGCCGGCACCCTCACCCCGGTGACCCCGAAGCGCGCGGCCACCGTCATGCTGCTGAAGGACACGGGCAGCGGCCCCGTCGTCCACATGCTGCGCAGACGCGCCTCCATGGCCTTCGCCGGAGGCGCGTACGCGTATCCGGGCGGCGGTGTCGACCCGCGTGACGACGACCACCACGTCCGCTGGGCGGGCCCCACGCGCGCGTGGTGGGCCGAGCGGCTCGGCGTCGACGAGACGGCGGCCCAGGCGATCGTCTGCGCGGCCGTGCGCGAGACCTACGAGGAGGCGGGCGTCCTGCTCGCCGGTCCGAGCTCCGACTCGGTGGTCGGCGACACCACCGGCGCCGACTGGGAAGCCGACCGGGCCGCCCTGGTCGCCCGGGACCTGTCCTTCGCCGAGTTCCTGGACCGCCGCGGCCTGGTCCTGCGCTCCGACCTGCTCGGCGCCTGGACCCGCTGGATCACCCCGGAGTTCGAGGCCCGCCGCTATGACACCTGGTTCTTCGTCGCCGCGCTCCCGAAGGGGCAGCGCACCCGCAACGCCTCCACGGAGGCCGACCGCACGGTGTGGATCGCCCCGCGCGAGGCGGCGGCCGGGTACGACGAGGGCGTGCTGCTGATGATGCCGCCGACGATCGCCACCCTGCGCCAGCTGACGGCGTACGAGACGGCCGCCGGGGCGCTCGACGCCGCCCCGGGCCGGGACCTCACGCCCGTCCTTGCCACCGCCCGCCTGGTGGACGGGGAGATCGTGCTCTCCTGGCCGGGCCACGACGAGTTCACCAAGCACATCCCGACGGGTGGAGCCACCGCATGACGGACGCAAGCGCCCTTCCCGGCCGGCCCCGCGGCGGGGTCCTCTCCGGGCCCGCCACCGCACGGGCCGTCAACGTCCTGGCTCCGAACGCCTCGGCGATGACCCTGGACGGCACCAACACCTGGATCGTCTCCGAGCCCGATTCCGACCTGGCCGTGGTGATCGACCCGGGGCCCCTGGACGACGGGCACCTGCGGCGGGTCGTGGCCACGGCCGAGCAGGCCGGCAAGCGCGTCGCCCTCACCCTGCTCACCCACGGCCACCCCGACCACGCGGAGGGCGCCGACCGCTTCGCCGAACTGACCGGCACGCGCGTGCGTGCCCTCGACCCGGCCCTGCGCCTCGGCGACGAGGGCCTGGCCGCCGGAGATGTGATCACGACCGGCGGGCTGGAACTGCGCGTCGTACCGACCCCCGGCCACACCGCCGACTCCCTGTCCTTCCACCTCCCGGCCGACCGGGCGGTCCTCACCGGGGACACGGTCCTCGGCCGTGGCACGACGGTCGTGGCCCACCCCGACGGCCGTCTCGGCGACTACCTGGACTCCCTGCGCCGCCTGCGCTCCCTCTCGGTCGACGACGGCGTCCACACGGTCCTGCCGGGCCACGGCCCGGTCCTGGAGGACGCCCAGGGTGTCGTCGAGTACTACCTCGCCCACCGCGCCAACCGCCTCGCCCAGGTCGAGACGGCCGTGGAGGACGGCCACCGCACCCCCGCGCAGGTCGTCGCCCACGTCTACGCCGACGTGGACCGCTCCCTGTGGCCCGCGGCGGAACTGTCGGTCCGGGCCCAGATGGACTACCTGGAGGAGCACGGGCTCATCTAGGGCCCCTCGGGACGCGGTGCTTTGACGCCGTGCACGCGCGCGTACTCCCCGGCGAGCCAGGGGCCCAGATCGCCGACGTGTGCCGCGAGCACGGCCGCGTCCCCGGCCGGCTCCCGCCCCAGGGCGGCCGCGGCCCGCATCTGCTCGCCCCGCTCGGGGTAGTACCCCGCGAAGGCCCCGGCCATCTCGTGCAGGTCGCTGGTCCAGCCGTTCCAGCGGGGCATGACGAGCGTGAAGCCGGTACGGACCAGATGCCGGGACATGAAGCGGACGAGGGGCCGCCGGGCCTCCTCGGTGTCGTCCGCCTCGGCGATCCGCCGTCGCCAGCGGGGGAGGAGCAGGGCCAGGTCGCCGTTGGTCTCGCGGGCCAGCAGCGAGTCGGGGCGGTAGCGCGGCAGGCACGCGGCCAGATCCTCGCCCAGCAGCGGGGTGCACAGGCAGGCGACGAACCAGCCCAGGTCGTGCCTCTCCAGGTCGCTCAGCAGCCGCGCCCGGCTGAACAGCAGGGTGCCGTGCCCGTCGATGTGCCCGAACTCCTCGTCCAACGACGCGCCGAGTGCCCGGGCGTCGTCCAGGTCCGCCCCGGTCGGCTCCTCGTGCAGGGCGAGCAGCAGGTCCAGGTCGCTGCGGCCCACACGCGCGGTGCCGCGCGGTATCGACCCGTAGAGGTACGCGCTGTGCAGCCGGTGCCCGAACACGCCGGCCAGCCGGTCGCGTGTCGCGGTGACGACCGGACGGAAGGCCGGGGGCACGCGCGCGAGAGAGCCCTCCCGCGTGAGGAAGCCCAGCGCGTCGAGTCCGGGGCGGTGGTGGGCAGTGCTGCCGGTCATGCGCTCACCGTGCCGTGAGCAGAGCCGCCCTGGGACGCGCTTTTCGCTTCCTTGACGACGTCGGGCCCCGTCTCGTGAGGAGACGGGGCCCGATGACGTACGGCAGGGTGCGCGTCAGCGTGAGCGCTTGGCGAGGCGCTCCACGTCCAGGAGGATCACCGCGCGGGCCTCCAGACGGAGCCAGCCGCGCTGGGCGAAGTCCGCGAGGGCCTTGTTGACCGTCTCACGGGACGCGCCGACCAGCTGGGCCAGCTCCTCCTGCGTGAGGTCGTGCACGACGTGGATGCCCTCCTCGGACTGCACGCCGAACCGGCGCGACAGGTCCAGCAGGGCGCGGGCGACACGGCCCGGGACGTCCGAGAAGACGAGGTCGGACATGGCGTCGTTGGTCTTGCGCAGCCGGCGCGCGACGGCGCGCAGGAGCGCCGTGGCCACCTCCGGGCGGGCGTTCAGCCAGGGCTGGAGGTCGCCGTGGCCGAGGCCGAGCAGCTTGACCTCGGTCAGTGCCGTGGCGGTCGCGGTGCGCGGGCCCGGGTCGAACAGCGAGAGCTCACCGATGAGCTCGCCGGGGCCGACCACGGCCAGCATGTTCTCGCGGCCGTCGGGGGACGTGCGGTGGAGCTTCACCTTGCCCTCCGTGACCACGTACAGGCGGTCACCGGGGTCGCCCTCATGGAACAGCGAGTCACCGCGGGCGAGGGTCACCTCACTCATGGAGGCGCGGAGCTCCGCGGCCTGCTCGTCATCGAGCGCCGCGAAGAGCGGATTGCGCCGCAGAACGTCGTCCACGAGTTCTCTCCTTGTCGACCTGCTCAGGGGATCTTGCTCCCCCGTGTACCGAGGGACCGTGGTGCCCATTTTGTCGGGCGGTCCAAACAGTGTGATCTGTCACAAGGATGCCGCACACGTGTCCCGGGGTACGCGGCAGGGGTCCAATTGGGCGCCGATCTTCAGGGGCCGGGCCGGATGCCGGTGCCGGGCCGTAGGCTGGCCGGGTGTCCAAATCGCCGGTGAGAGCACAGGCCGAGGGGGCTGCGCGGGTGGTTGTACGTCGCGATTCCGCTGTGGGCGAACAGGGCCCCGATGGCGGTAGGAAAACGGCGAAACAGAACAAGGCGGAACCAGTGAAGAAGACGGCGGCCGTGAAGAAGGCCGCTTCCGCGAAGCGGGGGGCCTCCGCCGAGAAGGCAGCCCCGGCGAAGAAGGCCGCTTCCGCCAAGAAGGCGGCCTCCGCGGAGAAAGCCGCTCCGGCGAAGAAGGCCGCCTCCGTGAAGAAGGCGCCCGCGGCCAAGAAGGTCGTGGTCGCGCCCGAGAAGGCCACCGCCCGGGTCAAGGGCACCGCGCCCGCCAAGGCCGTCGTCCACCCGCCGGGCGACGAGTCGCGTACCGCCCTGGTCCGCCGGGCCCGCCGTATCAACCGCGAGCTCGCCGAGGTCTTTCCGTACGCCCACCCCGAGCTGGACTTCGAGAACCCCTTCCAACTGGTCGTCGCCACGGTCCTGTCCGCCCAGACGACCGACCTGCGCGTCAATCAGACGACACCCTCCCTCTTCGCGAAGTACCCGACCCCGGAGGACCTGGCCGCCGCCAACCCCGAGGAGGTGGAGGAGATCCTCCGCCCGTGCGGCTTCTTCCGGGCCAAGACGAAGTCCGTCATAGGGCTGTCGAAGGCGCTGGTCGAGGATTTCAAGGGCGAGGTACCCGGCCGGCTCGAGGACCTGGTGAAGCTGCCCGGTGTCGGCCGCAAGACCGCGTTCGTCGTGCTGGGCAACGCCTTCGGCCGCCCCGGCATCACGGTGGACACGCACTTCCAGCGGCTGGTGCGCCGCTGGCAGTGGACCGGCGAGACCGACCCCGACAAGATCGAGGCGGCCGTCGGCGCGCTCTTCCCGAAGAGCGACTGGACGGATCTGTCGCACCACGTGATCTGGCACGGCCGCCGCATCTGCCACGCCCGCAAGCCCGCGTGCGGCGTCTGCCCGATCGCTCCGCTGTGCCCGGCGTACGGCGAGGGCGAGACCGACCCGGAGAAGGCGAAGAAGCTCCTCAAGTACGAGAAGGGCGGTTTGCCCGGCCAGCGTCTGAAGCCTCCGCAGGCCTACCTGGACGCGGGCGGCAAGCCGGCGCCGCCCCTGGGGGCCGGATGAGCCACCCGAGCCGGCGGAGGGGCCCGATGGGAAACCCGAGGGGCTCGTGGCGCCACCTCAGGGGCTCGGCGTGCGCCCCGCGCCCGAGCGGCACGGCGTGCGCCCCGCGCTTGAGCGGTACGGCGAGCGCCCGGAGCGGCCTGACGCGCGCCCGGAGGGGTTTGACGGGTGACCAGGCGGGCCCGATGCGCGCCCCGGGAGGCTTCGCGCACCACCCGGTGGATCCGACGCGCCGCCCGCAGAGCCGTACGCGCCGCCCGTTCAGGCGATCCCGGGTGCGCGCGGAACGATCTCAGGGGCGTCGTGCGTTGGACGCGGCAGGACGACGGGGGTGGCGATGACGCGTGCGAGCGACACACAGGGCGGGCAGGTGGCGCTGAGCAAGGACGGCCTGCCCGGCTGGCTGGACCCCGTGGTGCACGCCGTGGAGACCGTCCGCCCGACGCAGCTGAGCCGGTTCCTGCCGCCGGAGGACGGGGCGGGGCGGCAGTCCGCCGTGCTGGTCCTCTTCGGTGAGGGCGCGCACGGTCCGGAGCTGCTGCTCATGGAACGCGCGAGCTCCCTGCGCTCGCACGCCGGCCAGCCCTCCTTCCCCGGCGGCGCACTGGACCCGGAGGACGGTGACCCGTACGGCGACGGCCCGCTGCGGGCCGCCCTGCGCGAGGCGGAGGAGGAGACCGGCCTCGACCCCTCCGGCGTCCAGCTCTTCGGCGTCCTGCCCCGGCTCTACATCCCGGTCAGCGGCTTCGTCGTCACCCCCGTGCTGGGCTGGTGGCGCGAGCCGAGCCCGGTCGGGGTGGTCGATCCGAACGAAACCGCCAGGGTCTTCACCGTCCCCGTGGCGGATCTCACGGATCCCGCCAACCGCGCGACCACCGTCCACCCCAGTGGCCACCGAGGACCGGCATTTCTGGTCGAATCAGCCCTTGTCTGGGGTTTCACGGCCGGAATCATCGACCGCCTGCTGCACTTCGCGGGCTGGGAGCGCCCCTGGGACCGCGAGAAGCAGGTCCCCCTCGACTGGCGCGCATGACAGGGTGGCCTTCGTGAACGTGCTGGACATCTTGTTGCTGGTCGCCGCCGTGTGGTTCGCGGTCGTGGGATACCGCCAGGGGTTCGTCGTCGGCATCCTGTCGGTGATCGGCTTCCTGGGCGGTGGCCTCGTCGCGGTCTACGTGCTGCCCGTCATCTGGGACGCGCTGACGGACAACGCGGAGGTGAACACGACCGCCGCCGTGGTCGCGGTCGTCGTCGTCATCGTGTGCGCCTCCGTCGGCCAGGCCCTGACCACGCACCTCGGCAACAAGCTGCGCCGGCACATCACCTGGTCCCCGGCCCGGGCCCTCGACGCCACCGGCGGCGCCCTGGTCAACGTCATGGCGATGCTGCTGGTCGCCTGGCTGATCGGATCCGCCCTCGCGGGCACGACCCTGCCGACGGTCGGCAAGGAGGTCCGCAACTCCAAGGTCCTGCTGGGTGTCTCGCAGGCCCTGCCGGACCAGGCGGCCACCTGGTTCGCGGACTTCTCCTCCGTCCTCGCGCAGAACGGCTTCCCGCAGGTCTTCAGCCCGTTCTCCAACGAGCCCATCACCGACGTCCAGCCGCCCGACCCCGAGCTCGCCGGCAGCCCCGTGGCGCACCGCGCCCAGCGCTCCATCGTCAAGGTCACGGGCACGGCCCCGAGCTGCGGCAAGGTCCTGGAGGGCACCGGCTTCGTCTTCTCCGACCGGCGCGTGATGACCAACGCGCACGTGGTGGGCGGAGTCGACGAGCCGACCGTGCAGATCGGCGGCGAGGGCAGGAAGTACGACGCCGAGGTCGTGCTCTACGACTGGCGGCGTGACATCGCCGTGCTCGACGTGCCGGACCTGAAGGCGCCCGTGCTGCGGTTCACCCCGAAGGACGCGAGCAGCGGCGACAACGCGATCGTCGCGGGCTTCCCGGAGAACGGGTCGTACGACGTGCGGGCCGCGCGCGTCCGCGGCCGTATCACCGCCAACGGCCCGGACATCTACCACCGGGGCACGGTCCGCCGCGACGTCTACTCCCTCTACGCGACCGTCCGTCAGGGCAACTCCGGCGGCCCGCTGCTCACACCCGACGGCAAGGTCTACGGCGTCGTGTTCGCCAAGTCGCTCGACGACGCCAAGACGGGATACGCGCTGACCGTGGACGAGATCCAGGAGGACATCACCAAGGGGCGCACCGCGAACCGGCAGGTGGGCAGCGACAGCTGCGCCCTCTAGGGCCTGTCGTCAGGCCCTGTCGTTCGGACCACGCAGCAGACGCGGCGCCGTTGCCGCAGGTGTCGGGGTGTCACTCGCGCGAGTGATGTCTCAATCGCGTGTATGGCGCAGACGTACGGAGACCCAGCGGGCCCGGCGGCGGAGGATGCGCGGGATCCCCACCCTGGGATCCGCGGTCACCATCTGCGGTGCGCCGCTTCGCTGGTGGGGGTTCGTACCGCTCGCCGAGCGGCGATTGCGGGTTGCGTCACTGTAGTCGTGCGTCCAGCCCATACCCCGACGTGTGCCCCCGCCCCATGGTCGATAACCGCTCCCGAGGCGTCCAATTGGCCTATGCGCCGGGCAATTGGCCATTCGTAGGACAAGCGTTCCCGGGCCGGTACGCGGCGGGGTCGCCCGGTCACCGGTCGGGCTCGGGATCCCGCAGCCAGTTGACGAGTTCCGAGGAGAACGCGACCGGGTCCTCCTCGTGCGGGAAGTGCCCGAGGCCGTCGAACAGACGCCAGCGGTAGGGGGCTTCGACGTACTCGCCGGACCCGGCCGCGCTGCGCGTGCGCATCACGGGGTCGAGCGAGCCGTGCAGATGGAGCGTCGGCACCCGCACGGGCCGCTTCATCCGCCGGTTGAACTGGATGCCGTCCGGGCGGGCCAGGGAGCGCACCATCCAGCGGTACGGCTCGACCGCGCAGTGCGCCGTGGAGGGGATGCACATGGCCCGGCGGTACGTCTGCAGGGCCTCGTCCTCGGGCGGGCGCGGCCCGGACCACTCCTGGATCAGCTCCGCCACCAGCGCCCCGTCGTCGGCGGTGAGCTGCCGCTCCGGGATCCAGGGCCGCTGGAACCCCCAGACGTGTGAACCGGCGCGGGTCTGCTTGACGTCCCGCAGCATGGCCGAACGCCAGCGCCGCGGATGCGGCATGGACGCGACCGCCAGCCGCCGCACCAGCTTGGGGCGCATCGCGGCCGCCGTCCACGCGAGGTATCCGCCCAGGTCGTGGCCGACCAGCGCGGCGTCCGGCTCGCCGAGGGAGCGGATGACGCCGGTGACGTCGAGCGCCAGGTTGGCGGGGTCGTAGCCGCGCGGTGTGCGGTCGCTGCCGCCGACGCCCCGCAGGTCCATGGCGACGGCCCGGAAACCCGCGTCGGCGAGTGCCACCAGCTGGTGCCGCCAGGTCCACCAGAACTGCGGGAAGCCGTGCAGCAGCAGCACCAGCGGCCCGTCGCCCAGCTCGGCGATGTGGAAGCGGGCGCCGTTGGCGGCGACGTCGCGATGGCTCCAGGGGCCGTCCAGCAGGACGGCCGGAGCCGCTGGTTCCGAAGGTGTCTGTCCCGCAGGGATGGAGGAGCCCGTCATGACGACGAGCGTGCCACAGCCTCGATGGCCTCGGGGACCCGGTCCTGCGGGAGCTCCGGTCGCGGGTGCGGCTTGGCCTTCTGCAGCACGACCGCGCTCTCCTTCATCGACGCGGCGACCTTCTGCGGGCCCTTGCCCTTCTTGGCCTTCTTCGCGAAGGTCACGCCGATCAGCGCGAGCACCCCGGCGACCAGCACGTTCGCCGCGAACGACAGAAGGAAGCAGACCGCGAGGTTCCAGTCGCTCCAGGTGCGGATGCCGTACGCCAGCGCGAAGTTCAGCATCGGCAGGGAGAAGATCAGTACCGCGCCGGCCGCCGAGAAGGCGCCGCCACTGGTCGCACCGCGCTTCACGTCCTGCCTGAGCTGTGCCTTGGCCAGCGCGATCTCGTCGTGCACCAGCGCCGACATTTCCGCCGTCGCCGAGGCGAACAGCTGGCCGATGCTGCGTTCGGCGCCGACCGGGCTGCCGTCGGGTGCGCTCATCGCGGTCTCCCTCTTCTGCGTACGGTCCGTTTTCCGCGTCTTGTTCCTGACCCGCCGCAGTCGTCCGACTGGGTACGGCCTGACTGCGTACGGTCCCGTCTTTTGTACCGTCTCGTCAGATCATGCCGGACGGTGGTGGTCCTCGCCTGCCCCGCCCGGCACTTCGGCAAGCCCGTGGCGCGCCGCCGCCTTCTCCTGGGCGATCCTGCGGTGCTCGGCGGCCTTGCGCTCGTAGAGGGCGGCGAGCCGCAGGTGGTACGCCGGGTCGTCCTCCTCGTAGACGTCCGGGATGCCGTCGGCGTCCTCGTCGCGCTCCTCTTCCTCCCACAGGCGGCGATACGTGGCGTTGCGGATCTTCAGCAGGACCGTCGCGAGTGTCGCGGCGATGAGCGAGCCGAGCAGGACGGCGGCCTTGACCTCGTTCGTCATCGTCGGGTCGCCGTCGAAGGCGAGTTCGCCGATGAGCAGCGACACGGTGAAGCCGATACCGGCGAGGCTCGCCACCGCGAACACGTCCGCCCAGGCGAGGTCGTCGCTGAGCGAGGCCCGGGTGAAACGGGCCGTCAGCCATGTGCCGCCGAAGATGCCGAGCGCCTTGCCGACGACGAGACCGAGGACGACACCGAGGGTCTCCGGCTTCGTGAATACGTCGGCGAGCGCCCCGCCGGACACCGCGACGCCCGCGCTGAACAGGGCGAACAGCGGCACGGCGAGCCCCGCCGACAGGGGCCGTACCAGGTGCTCGATGCGCTCGCCGGGGGAGCGGTCCTCGCCCTCGTGCCGGTGGCAGCGCAGCATGAGGCCCATGGCGACACCGGCGACGGTGGCGTGGACGCCGCTGTTGTACATCAGCGCCCAGACGACGAGGCCCAGCGGCACGTACACGTACCAGCCGCGCACGCCCTTGCGGAGCAGCAGCCAGAAGAGCACCAGCCCCGCGACGGCTCCGCCGAGCGCCGCGAAGTTCAGGTCGGCGGTGAAGAACACCGCGATGATCAGGATCGCGAAGAGGTCGTCGACGACGGCGAGCGTGAGCAGGAAGGCCCGCAGCGCGCTCGGCAGGGAGGTGCCGATGACCGCGAGGACGGCGAGTGCGAACGCGATGTCGGTGGCGGTCGGCACGGCCCAGCCGGCCAGGGAGCCACCCCCCGCGACGGCGGTGACGGTGTAGACGAGCGCCGGTACGGCCATGCCGCACAGCGCGGCGACGACGGGCAGCGCGGCGGCCTTCGGGTCGCGCAGGTCGCCCGCCACGAGTTCCCGCTTGAGCTCGATCCCGGCGACGAAGAAGAAGACCGCGAGCAGCCCGTCGGCGGCCCAGTGTGCGACGGACAGGTCGAGTCCGAGGGCGGCGGGACCCAGGTGGTAGTGGGAGACGCTCTCATAGCTGTCGTGCAGGGCGGGGATGTTCGCCCACAGCAGCGCGGCGACCGCGGCGGCGAGCAGCAGCACCCCGCCGAGGGTCTCGGTGCGCAGCGCGTCCGCCACATAGGTCCGCTCGAGGAGCGAGAGCCGGCCGAGGACCTTGCGGGGGGCGCTGGGGCGGGGCGCGGTCATGGGGGAGACCTCCGGTCGGTGGGCAGGGCTGAACGCATGCCGACCAGACTTCCCGGCGCACCATGGAGCACTTGTTTTGCTTAGTTTAGCTAAGGGTGTGGCGGGGCGCACCCGCGGTCCTCACCACGGGCACCACGAGGGCACCCGGCTCGCTGTCCGCCGGGTGCCCGTCGCCGGTTCCGCTATGCCTGCTCAGTCCTCGCTGGGGGCGGCCGGCAGCTTGGCCTGGATGAGGTCCATGACCGTGGAGTCGGTCAGCGTGGTGACGTCACCGAGCTGGCGGTTCTCCGCGACGTCCCGCAGCAGGCGGCGCATGATCTTGCCCGAGCGGGTCTTGGGCAGCTCGGCCACCGGCAGGATCCGCTTCGGCTTGGCGATCGGGCCGAGGGTGTTGCCGACGTGGGCGCGCAGCTCGTCGACGAGCGTCTCGGTCTCGGCGGCCGTGCCGCGCAGGATCACGAAGGCGACGATCGCCTGCCCGGTCGTCTCGTCCGCCGCGCCGACCACGGCCGCCTCGGCGACCGAGGGGTGGGAGACGAGCGCCGACTCGACTTCCGTGGTGGAGATGTTGTGCCCGGAGACGAGCATGACGTCGTCGACCCGGCCGAGCAGCCAGATGTCGCCGTCGTCGTCCTTCTTGGCACCGTCACCGGCGAAGTACTTGCCCTCGAACCGCGACCAGTACGTGTCGATGAACCGCTGGTCGTCTCCCCAGATGGTGCGCAGCATCGACGGCCACGGCTCGGTGAGCACCAGGTAGCCGCCACCGCCGTCGGGCACCTCGTTCGCCTCGTCGTCGACGACCGTCGCGGAGATGCCGGGCAGCGGGGTCTGCGCCGAGCCGGGCTTGGTCGCGGTCACGCCCGGCAGCGGGCTGATCATCATCGAGCCGGTCTCGGTCTGCCACCAGGTGTCGACGACCGGGGTGCGGTCGCCGCCGATGTTCTTGCGGTACCAGACCCACGCCTCGGGGTTGATCGGCTCGCCGACCGAGCCCAGCACGCGCAGGCTGGAGAGGTCGAACTTGGCGGGGATGTCGTCGCCCCACTTCATGAACGTACGGATCGCGGTCGGCGCGGTGTAGAGGATCGTCACGCCGTACTTCTGGACGATCTCCCAGAAGCGGCCCTGGTGCGGGGTGTCGGGCGTGCCCTCGTACATGACCTGCGTCGCGCCGTTGGCGAGCGGGCCGTAGACGATGTACGAGTGGCCGGTGACCCAGCCGACGTCGGCGGTGCACCAGTAGACGTCGGTCTCCGGCTTCAGGTCGAAGACGGCGTGGTGGGTGTAGGCGGTCTGCGTGAGGTAGCCGCCGGAGGTGTGCAGGATGCCCTTCGGCTTCCCCGTGGTGCCCGAGGTGTAGAGGATGAACAGCGGGTGCTCGGCGTGGAAGGCCTGCGGGGTGTGCTCGGCGCTCTGACGCTCCACCAGGTCGTGCCACCACACGTCACGGCCCTCGGTGAAGGCGACCTCCTGGCCCGTGCGGCGTACGACCAGGACGTGCTCGACGATGCCGGCCTTCTCGACGGCCTCGTCCACGGCCGGCTTGAGCGCGGACGGCTTGCCGCGCCGGTAGCCGCCGTCGGAGGTGATGATCACGCGGGCGTCGGCGTCCTGGATGCGGGTGGCGAGCGCGTCCGAGGAGAAGCCGCCGAAGACGACCGAGTGGGCGGCGCCGATCCGGGCGCAGGCCAGCATCGCGATCGCGGTCTCGGGGATCATCGGCATGTAGACGGCGACCCGGTCGCCCGCCTGGACTCCCAGCTCCAGCAGGGCGTTGGCCGCCTTGGAGACCTCGACCTTGAGCTCGGCGTAGGTGATGGCGCGGCTGTCGCCGGGCTCGCCCTCGAAGTGGATGGCGACCCGGTCGCCGAGTCCGGCCTCCACATGGCGGTCGACGCAGTTGTAGGCGACGTTGAGCTCGCCGTCCTTGAACCACTTGGCGAACGGCGGGTTCGACCAGTCGAGGGTCTCGGTGGGCTCCTTGGCCCAGGTCAGCCGACGGGCCTGCTCGGCCCAGAAGCCGAGCCTGTCAGCCTTGGCCTGTTCATACGCCTCCGCGGTGACGTTGGCGTTCGCGGCCAGGTCGGCGGGGGGTGCGAACCTGCGCTCTTCCTTGAGCAGGTTGGCCAGGCTCTCGTTGCTCACGGCATCTGCCTTTCCCAGGGTGTCCGTTGTGTCCCAGGCCACAGCTCATCAGACCCGGGGGTGCGATGACAAGGGCCGACCGCCGATTGGTTTAGACCTCTCGGCGGTCTCGGTCGGGACCGGGGTCATCCGTACCCACGGACGCCGACCAGGGAAAGTTCACCGGCGGGAGGGCCGGCGGTCGCCGGGAGCCCGGTCCGGCTCGGTGGGACGGGGGTGGTGCGGGCCGGTGGTGCGGTGAGGGCGGGGCGTGCCGTGAGGCCGGTGGGCACGGGGTGTGCCGTGAAGCCGGCGGGCCGGGGGTGCGAGGAGTGTGTGGCCGGCCGGGGCGCCGGGCGGGAAGACGTCCTGCCCGGCGCCCCGGTGCCTGGCTCATGCCGTCAGGTCGGACTCCCGTACGCGGTCGAACACGCCACCCGCGTCCGTCTCGGTGAGCAGGTACGCCTCGGCCTCGCCCACGTGGAAGTACATCCCGTGCAGCTCAAGGAGGCCCTCGTCGATGGCCCGGGCCACCGAGTCGTGCGCGCGCAGGTGCTCCAGCTGCTGGACCACGTTGGTCAGGCAGAGCTGCTCGACCGCGTCCTTGGGAGAGCGCCCGGCCAGCCTGCCCCACGGCAGACGGTCGTCGGCCATGCGCTCCAGGCTCGGCAGCCCGTGCCGCAGCCACCGCTTCAGCGGGGTTCGGGCGCCGCCCGGCTCGGAGCTGAGCAGCGCCTGCATGGCGCCGCATCCCGAGTGCCCGCACACCGTGATGGACCGCACCTGCAGCACGTCCACGGCGTACTCGATCGCCGCCGCCACCGAGTCGTCGCCGCTCTCCTCGCCCGGGCGCGGAACGAGGTTGCCCACGTTGCGCACGACGAACAGGTCGCCCGGTCCACTGGAGGTGATCATCGAGGTGACCAGCCGGGAATCGGCACAGGTCAGGAAGAGCTGCGAAGGCTGCTGCCCCTCTCTCGCAAGCCGGGCCAGCTCGCTGCGCACCAGGGGAGCGGTGTTGCGCTGGAACGCGCTGATGCCACGCGCCAGTTCGTGCCCGCTGGCTCCGCCGGTACCCGTCGGGTCCGGCTCGGAGCGGTCCGACCCGTCCGGGTTCTTCTCGGCAGGGGGTACGGACTGGGGGCCGTCGCACTGGTGGTTGCGCCAGGGTGTCCAGGGCCGGCAGCGGCAGTCGCCGGAGGCCTGGGGCTCGGAGATGCGGGTGCCGGGATGCCGCCCGGTGATCTCGACGGTGCCGCCCTGCGCGGTGTGCGTCTTCTGCCAGTCCTGCAACGTCTCGTACGCGGCGTGGTCCATGAACGACCCGTCCAGTTCGACGACGGTGTCGGCGCCGTGGGGCACGAGATGCAGGGCCCGGCTGAGCCGTGGTACCGCGAGGAACGTCAACTGGCCTCTGACCTGTACGTGGTGGACTCCTTCCCTCTCTTCGTGCGTGATGCGGGTGCGGGTGAGGCGGTGCAGGGCCACGCCGACGGCCGTGGCGATGCCGAGTGCCACCCCCTCCAGAACCCCGAGGGAGACCACGCCGAGGGTGGTGACGGCGTAGACCCACACTTCCCGGTGGCGGGTCACCGTGCGGATGTGGTTCAGGGACACCATCTGGATGCCGACGGCCATCACCAGGGCGGCGAGCGAGGCGAGCGGGATGAGCTCCAGGAGCGGGACCATCAGCAGCGCGGCGATCACTACGAGAACGCCGTGCAGCATCGTGGAGTTCCGGCTGACCGCACCCGCGTGGACATTCGCCGAACTCCGCACGGCCACACCGGCGATGGGCAGTCCGCCGAGCGAGCCGGAGACGATGTTGGCGGCGCCCTGCCCGAGCAGTTCGCGGTCGAGGTTCGAGCGTCCGACACGGGGCGACAGACCCGGTCGGCCGGCCACCAGCTTGTCCACGGCGACCGCGCCGAGCAGTGACTGCACGCTGCACACCAGCGTGGTGGTGAGCACGGCGGCGACCAGGCCGAGCACCGGGCCCTCGGGCAGTCCTGCCAGGGCGTGGTTGCTCCAGGACGGCAGGTCGACCTTGGGCA
Organism: Streptomyces sp. NPDC047880; assembly: GCF_040706515.1. Lineage (NCBI taxonomy): Bacteria > Bacillati > Actinomycetota > Actinomycetes > Kitasatosporales > Streptomycetaceae > Streptomyces > Streptomyces sp. NPDC047880. The sequence continues at coordinate 340,887 of NZ_JBEZOK010000001.1, forward strand.
GGCGGAGCCCGGCGAGGGCGGCGGCCGCGGTGGCTCCGGCGACGGCGACGAGCGCCGCCGGGACCTTGCGCAGCAGACGACCGGCCCGGCCGGGCAGTCTCGGCCAGAGCAGCAGCAGCGCCAGCGTCAGGATGCTCACGGACACGGCCGCGGGGCGCATGTGCGCCAACTGGGCGGGCAGCGCGCGGAGGTTGTCCGGGACGGAACTCTGGGGTGTGCCGCCGAGCACGATGTGCAGCTGGGCGACGGCGATGGTGACGCCGATCCCGGCGAGCATGCCGTGCACGATGGCGGGGCTGACGGCGAGGGCGCCACGGGCCACGCGCAGGCAGCCGAGGCCTAGTTGGGCGAGGCCGGCGAGGACGGTGATGGCGCAGGTCGTCCGCCAGCCGTAGCGCTGGATGAGGTCGGCGGTGACGACGGTGAGCCCGGCGGCGGGGCCGCTCACCTGGAGCGGGGAGCCGCCGAGCCGCCCGGCGACCAGCCCGCCCACCGCGGCGGCGACGAGGCCGGCCTGGAGGGGGGCACCGGTGGCCAGGGCGATGCCCAGGGACAGGGGCAGTGCGATCAGGAAGACCGCGATCGAGGCCGACACGTCGGCACCCGCGATCCGGAATCGGCGGGGGCCGGTCGGCGGCGGACTGTGGGGCGGGTGGGTGCGCTCGGTTCGGTTCGGGTCGGCGGCGCGTGTGGGGACGCAGGCTGACATGGTTTTCCCGTCTCCTCCGGGGCTGCGCGGTCGCGTAACGGGGGGTCCGCTCGGGGCGGGGGTATCGGTCGCGGCGGTCACGGCGTAAATCGGCGGGATGAATCAACGCTCGGTAAACGGATCGTAATGCAGAGTAAAGGGCGGGCATAGACTTTACGGGCAAATGGGTTCATAAATCACTCCGAAGAGTGAAGTAGCCCTTTGGTCGGCTTGTCGTACTAATTCCTTCTCGGTCTCGTGCGAATTTTGCGGCGCTGTCCGCACCCGAGAGAAGGAAGAAGGTGGGCGGAACATGGCCGCCACCCACAGGATCGCCGCGGGCTCCGTCATCGCCGTGGTCTGCGCCGCATCGCTCGCCGGCTGCGCGACCGGCACCCCCCGGCAAGAGGCCCCGGAACCGCTGCAGCCGACGCCCGCACAGGCGCCGAAGAGCGCGGTCCGGCTGATCGGAGACGGCTCCACCGCCTACACCGGCGCCCAGCCGCACCTGCCACGCCCCGAACGCCTGCGGCCCGGCCAGAAGCCCCCGCAGTTCGTCGTCTTCTCCTGGGACGGGGCGGGCGAGGACAGCCAGAAGCTGTTCTCGCACTTCCGCAAGGTCGCCAGGGAGAACAACGCGACCATGACGTACTTCCTGAGCGGCGTGTACATGCTGCCGGAGGACCAGCGCGACCGGTACCGCCCGCCGCAGCACTCCCCGGGCCGTTCGGACATCGGCTTCAACGACCGTCACGGCATCGCCGCCACCGCCGAGCAGCTGCGCCTGGCATGGCTGGAGGGCAACGAGGTCGGTACTCACTTCAACGGCCACTTCTGTGGCAGCGGCGGCGGCGTCGGCGAGTGGTCGGTGCAGGACTGGAAGGACGAGATCTCGCAGGCCAAGCAGTTCGTGAAGACCTGGAAGACCAACACCGGCCTGAAAGATGCTTCGCCGCTGCCCTTCGACTACGACAAGGAGCTGATCGGCGCCCGCACGCCCTGCCTGGAGGGCCAGCACAACTTCATGCGCGCCGCGAGCGACCTGGGCTTCCGCTACGACACCAGCGGCGTGAACAACCAGGTCTGGCCGAAGAAGAAGATGGGTCTGTGGGACCTGTCGATGCAGCTCGTGCCGTTCCCCGGCCACTCCTTCGAGCAGCTCACCATGGACTACAACTTCATGGTCAACCAGTCGGGCACCACCACCCAGGGCAACCCCGCGAAGTTCGACTTCTGGGGCGACCAGATGCGGGACGGCCTGCTCAGGGGCTTCTCGCGGGCCTACGACGGCAACCGTGCACCCCTGATCATCGGCAACCACTTCGAGTCCTGGAACGGCGGCACCTACATGCGGGCCGTCGAGGAGGTCATCGAGACGGTGTGCACCAAGGAGGAAGTGCGCTGCGTCTCGTTCCGGCAGCTCGCGGACTGGCTCGACGCCCAGGATCCGAAGACGCTGGAGAAACTGCGCACCCTGCAGGTGGGCCAGGCGCCCAAGGAGGGCTGGGCGTCCTTCCTGTCGGACCGGCCCGCCCCGGCGCCCAAGGGCGTACCCGGGGCTCCGGCGGCCGGGAGGTAGCCCTCAGGGCGGACGTGGTGTGGTGCACGCGCGCGTGAAGATGGCCACTCCGCCGTGGGGCGGGGCCCCGGGGTGCGTAGGGTCGTACTCATGAGTACAGCAGGCGCGAGCGCCGATCCCCTCGCGGCCCTGGGGGCGCTGCCCTCAGTGGCCGATTCCGTGGAGTCCGTACGCAAGGCCGTGGACCGGGTCTACGGGCACCGGATCATGCGGCGGCGCAGCAACGCCATCACCTCCGAGGCCGCTCTGCGCGGCGCCCGCGGCTCGGCCGCGCTGTCCGGTGCGGACTGGGCCCTGGAGGAGGTCCGCCGCCGCACGGACTTCAGCGGCGACGACGAGGCCCGCACCGTGGGCGCCGCCCTGCGGCTCACCGCGGAGGCGGGCCAGCTGCTGTCGATCTGGCGGCAGTCGCCCCTGCGGGTGCTGGCCAGGCTGCACCTGGTGGCCGCGGCGGACAAGGCAGAGCAGGTGGGGCGCCCGCGGAAGGAGGGCGAACCGGTCGACGAGCCACTCGTCGGACTGCCGCTGCCGAGCGCCGCGGAAGCCCACGGCAGGCTGGACGGACTGGCCGGGCTGATCATCGCCGGCGGTTCCGCGCCGGCGCTCGTGACGGCCGCCGTCGTGCACGGCGAACTCCTCGCACTGCGCCCCTTCACCTCCCACAACGGCCTGGTCGCGCGCACTGCCGAGCGCATCGTCCTGGTCGGCAGCGGGCTGGACCCGAAGTCGGTCTGCGCGGCCGAGGTCGGCCACGCGGAACTGGGGCGGGACGCCTACCTGGAGGCCCTCGGCGGGTACGTCTCCGGTACCCCGGAGGGCGTCGCCGCCTGGATCGCCCACTGCGGCAGGGCAGTCGAGCTGGGGGCGCGCGAGTCGATGGCGGTGTGCGAGGCGCTGCAGCGCGGAGCGGCGTGACGTCGTCCGGTCCCAAAAGTGATGCGGCGGTACGAGTTCTCGTACCGCCGCTGGCATGAGCATCGGGTTACCAAGCGTCCTCGATATATGCCCATCAGGTCGGGTGCTTTGCCCGTCACCTGGTGCGGCTGGCCCGTATTCGACGGGTCGACGTCGCGTGGGTGCCCGGTGTTCATGCTCGGTCCGTGGGGCCAAATGCGTTAAAAGGTGATCCTCTCGGATGTCCTTGGTCTCGCGGGCCGTTGAATCCTTTGTACTCCTGCCCCGCAGTGAGCGGAAGCCCAGGTTGTACTTCTTTACTTTCGGGTTCCCGCAAGACGCGGTATCGCTACAGGTCAAGCGACCGTGGCCCGGCGCCGGTTCGCATACCAGACGAGTCCCGCGGTGGCCGCCGCGGCGCCTATCGCGGCGACGGCGACGATCGCCGGGCGCGGCGGCACGGAGAACGCGGGGATGCGCTGCTTGAGCCGGACCGGGCGGTGGAAGTCCAGGATCGGCCACCCGCGCGCGAGGGCCTCACGGCGCAGCGCCCTGTCCGGGTTCACGGCATGGGGGTTGCCGACGGACTCCAGCATCGGCACGTCGGTCGCCGAATCGCTGTAGGCGTAGCAGCGGCTGAGGTCGTACCCCTCGGACTCGGCCAGCTCCCTGATGGCCTCCGCCTTGGTCGGTCCGTAGGCGTAGTACTCCACATCGCCGGTGAAGCAGCCGTCGTCGCCCACGACCATGCGGGTGGCGACCACGCGGTCCGCGCCCAGCAGCTCGCCGATCGGCTCGACCACCTCCGCGCCCGACGTGGACACGATCACGACGTCGCGGCCGGCGGTGTGGTGCTCCTCGATGAGGGAGGCGGCCTCGTCGTAGATGATCGGGTCGATCAGGTCGTGCAGCGTCTCGGCGACGATCTCCTTGACCTGCTGCACGTTCCAGCCGCGGCACAGGGCGGACAGATATGCGCGCATGCGCTCCATCTGGTCGTGGTCCGCGCCGCCGGCGAGGAAGACGAACTGGGCATATGCGGTACGCAAGACGGCCCTGCGGTTGATCAGACCGCCTTGGTAGAACGACTTGCTGAACGTGAGCGTGCTCGACTTCGCAATGACCGTCTTGTCCAGGTCAAAGAAGGCGGCTGTGCGGGGCAACAAGTGGTTTTCCACGCCCCAGAGCATAGGGGCAGCCCATTCGGCGTAAGGTGGGGCGTGTGGGTTTGCCTGAGAAGGCTCTCGGGTACACCATGGAAGTCACGGATCGTTCGCGACCGTGCTAACCCGGCCCGACTCCTCCCCCCCCGAGTCGGCCGTGGGGACGACCCCCGCTCTCCCCCCCGGCGGGGGTCGTCGCATGTCCGGGTGGGTTTTTCCTTCTTCGCACGGCCTCCCAGCCGTTGTGGTGCGGCTTTCCTGCAAGTGTTGTCATGCGCACTACATGTCACACTGTGTGTTCGCCGGGCTGCTCTGTGGAGGTCGTACACAGGGCCTGAGCGGCACACCGGTATGGGTGACGGCGATATTCACAACTCCCGGGACGTCCACAGTTATCCACCAAGATCCACACGATTTCCGGGATCGCTGCACCGTGATTCCCGACGCGTCCCGCTCGCGGCGAGTACATGGCCGGTTCCGAGTACCCGGGAGCGTTTGGCCGGTTTCTGTCGGCCGTTCACAGGGAGGCCGCTTGTCGGTTCTTCCCACCTATGGGAATCGCGGGGCCGCAGTGGCTCTGCGAGTCACGCAGCGAAGGGGGTTGGAAACCGTGGCCGGAACCGTCACACACGATCCGCCGCCGGCCGCCGGAGGGCGGCAGGGAGGACCACTGATCGTCACCGAGGACACCGAACTCCTCGACGACCTGCTGCGCCTGTGCGCGGCAGCGGGCGCCACACCCGAAGTGCACCACGGAGTGCCGGAGCACAGAGGCAGCTGGGAGGCCGCACCGCTCGTCCTGGTCGGTGACGACGCCGCGCGGCGGGTCCGCGGAGTCACCCGCAGAAGGGGCGTCGTCCTCGTCGGCCGGGATCAGGACGACTCCGGGGTGTGGCGGCGGGCCGTCGAGATCGGCGCCGAGCACGTCCTGATGCTCCCCGACGGTGAGCAGTGGCTGGTCGACCGGATCGCCGACGTGGCCGAGGGAGTCGGCCGGCCCGCCCTCACCGTGGGCGTCATCGGCGGCCGGGGCGGGGCCGGAGCGTCCACGCTCGCATGTGCCCTCGCCGTCACCTCCGCGCGGGAGGGACTGCGCACCCTCCTCGTGGACGCCGATCCGCTGGGCGGCGGACTCGATGTCCTCCTGGGCGGGGAGACGGCCGAAGGACTGCGCTGGCCCGCCTTCGCGTCCTCGCGCGGACGGGTCGGCGGCGGAGCCCTGGAGGAGTCGCTGCCCGAACTGCACGCACTGCGGGTGCTCAGCTGGGACCGCGGCGACCGGATCGCGGTCCCGCCGCAGGCGGTGCGCGCGGTGCTCGCGGCGGCCCGGCGCCGGGGCGGCACCGTCGTGGTCGACCTGCCGCGCCGAATCGACGACGGCGTCGCCGAGGTCCTCTCCCAGCTCGACCTGGGCGTGCTGGTGGTGCCCGCCGAGCTGCGGGCCGTCGCGGCCGCGGGACGGGTGACCTCCGCGGTCGGCATGGTCCTGCGGGATCTGCGGGTCGCGGTCCGCGGCCCCTACCCGCCAGGACTCGACGACCGCGAGGTGGCCCGCCTGCTCGGACTCCCTCTGGTCGGCGAGGTTCCGGTCGAGCCGGGCCTGTCCCGCCCGGACGAGGGCACGGCACCCCCGGGCGCCGCCCCGCGAGGACCCCTCGCCCGGTTCTGCAAGGAGTTCTGGGAGCGCGCGCTCGTCGAGGCGGGTACGGCATGAGCACCCTGGCCGGACTCGAGGGCGCGAGCCTGCTCGACGGGGTGCGGCGGTGGCTGGCCGAGAGCGGGGCCGAGCCGACCCCCGCGCGCGTGGCGCAGGCCCTGCGAGAGCAGGGGCGGGTCCTCGGGGACGCCGAAGTCCTGGGGGCCGCCGCACAGTTGCGGTCCGAGCTGGTCGGAAGCGGGCCGCTGGAGCCGCTCCTCGCCGATCCGTCGGTCACGGACGTGCTGGTGTCGGCCCCGGACCGGGTCTGGGTGGACCGGGGCAGCGGACTGGAGCTGACGCCGGTGCGGTTCGCGGACGCGGCGGCCGTGCGGCGTCTCGCCCAGCGTCTCGCCGCGGTGGCCGGACGCCGATTGGACGACGCCCGGCCCTGGGCCGACGCCCGGCTCCCCGACGGGACGCGGCTGCACGCGGTGCTGCCACCGGTGGCCATGGGCTGCGCCTGTCTGTCGCTGCGGGTCGTCAGACCACGCGCCTTCACGCTCGGCGAGCTGGTCGCGGCGGGCACGGTGCCGCCGGGCGGGGACCGCATGCTGCGCGCCCTGCTCGACGCCCGGCTGTCCTTCCTCGTCAGCGGCGGTACCGGCACCGGGAAGACCACGCTGCTGAGTGCCCTCCTGGGGCTGGTGGGACCGGGCGAGCGGATCGTCCTCGCCGAGGACTCGGCGGAACTGCGACCCGACCACCCGCACGTCGTGCGGCTGGAGACCAGACCCGCCAACCAGGAGGGGGCGGGCCTCGTCACCCTCGAGGACCTGGTGCGCCAGGCGCTGCGGATGCGGCCCGACCGGCTGGTCGTGGGCGAGGTGCGCGGGCCCGAAGTGGTGCATCTGCTGGCCGCGTTGAACACCGGCCACGAGGGCGGCTGCGGGACCGTGCACGCCAACGCCGCCGCCGATGTACCGGCCCGCCTGGAGGCGCTCGGTACGGCGGCGGGACTGGACCGGGCCGCACTGCACAGCCAGTTGGCGGCTGCCCTCTCCGTGGTGCTGCACCTGGTGCGCGACCGGGCCGGGCGGCGGCGGATCGCCGAGGTGCACGTGCTGGAGCGGGACGCGTCGGGACTGGTGCGGACGGTGCCGGCGCTGCGGTGGGGCGCGGAGGCATTCGTGCGCGAGTGCGGATGGGAGCGGCTGAGGGCGCTGCTGCGGGGCGGGGTGAGCGGCGTCGAGCCGGGTGAGAAGGAGGGGGCGCGTCATGACCGGGGCGTCTGAGATGTCGGTGGGAGCGGCCGTGGCCTGCATGGGAGCTGCTGTCTGGCTGCTGGGCGAACGCGAGGAGGCGGCGCGGCGGGCGCGACTGCTGCTCGCGGATGGCGGCCACATCGGGAGGGCGTCTCCCGGGTGGCGGCGGACGGCCGACGGGCTGTGGCGCGTCCGCGGGCGGCTGCGCGCCGAGTGGTGGTCGCCGGTGGCCGGGCTGCTGCTGGCGGTGCTCGGGACGTCGGTGCTGCCGGCCGTCCTGGGACTGGCCGGGGTGCCGTTGCTGCGGCGCGCACGGCTGGCCGGCCGGGCGCGGCGGGACCGGGAACGCCGGACGGACGAGGTGATCGCGCTGTGCGGGGCGCTCGCCGGCGAGGTGCGGGCCGGACGGCAACCGGGAGAGGCGCTGCTCCGGGCCGCCCGGGACTGCGACGGACTCGCGGACGCCCAGTCGACGGTGCTGGCGGCGGCGCGGTTCGGCGGTGACGTGCCGGACGCACTCGCCACGGCGGCACGGCAACCGGGTGCCGAGGGGCTGCGCGGACTCGCGGCGTGCTGGCGGGTGGCCGTGGACCAAGGGGCGGGGCTCGCGGCCGGGCTCGACCGGCTCGCCGCGGCCCTGCGCGCCGAGCGCGACCAACAGCAGGACCTGCGAGCCCAGTTGGCGGGCGCCCGGGCCACGGCGGTGATGCTCGCCGGGTTGCCGGCTCTGGGGCTGCTCATCGGCACCGCCCTGGGCGCCGACCCTCTCCACGTGCTGCTGCACACCGGGGCGGGGCTGGGCTGCCTGGCGGTGGGCGGAGTGCTGGAGGGCGTGGGGCTGTGGTGGGTGCGGCGGATCGTGCGGGGCGTGGAGGCGGCGGCATGAGCGGGGACGTCGTCCACAGGCTGGGGGCAGCCGTGGGGATCGTGCTGGCCGCCGCATGGGTGGCGCGTCGGCTGATGCGGGCACGGCGCCGTCGGAGGATGCGACGGCGGCTGACCGAGCTGTCCGGGATCCGGGAAGCTGCTGTCGCCGTCCCCCTGCCGGAATGGCGCGGGGTCGCCCGGAGGTGGTCGGCCCCCGTGGGCGTGGCGTGCGCCGGGTGGCTGCTGGTCGGAGGCCTCGCCGGGGCCGCGGTGGGACTTGGCGGTGCGGTGGGGGTGTGGCGGTGGCGGCTGAGGCGGGAGACGGCCGGGACGGACGCGGGCGCACCGAGCCTCGCCGAGGCGTCCCGGCAACTGCCCCTCGCCGCCGACCTGCTGGCGGCGTGCGTCGCGGCGGGCGCAGGCCCGGTCGTCGCGGCACAAGCGGTGGGTGAGGCCTTGGGCGGGCCCGTCGGCGATGCCCTCGCCCAGGGTGCGGCGGAGGTGCGGTTGGGCGGTGAACCGGGCTCGGCCTGGCGGAGGTTGGGTGCACTGCCGGGTTCCGGAGGTCTGGCTCGGCTTCTCGAGCGGGCCGATGTGTCCGGGGTGCCCGCGGCGGTGCCGGTCGCGCGGCTCGCCGCTGAGGCCCGGGCGGACTGGGGCCGTGCCGCGTCGGCCAGGGCCCGCCGGGCGGGTGTGATGGTCAGCGCGCCCGTTGGGCTCTGCTTCCTGCCCGCGTTCATCGCGGTCGGCGTGCTGCCCGTGGTGATCGGACTCGCGGGCGGGGTGTTCGGAGGGGGTGGTGGATGACGCGGCGACGGACCCGGAACAAGTGAGTGACGACAAACGGAAGTTCGAACTCTTTCCTACGGGGGTTGAGATGTATCAGGCGGTACGGGCACGGCTGTGTGCCCTGGTGTGCGGGATGCGTGCGGCGCGGCGGGACGCGGGGATGGTCACGTCCGAGTACGCGATGGGAATCGTGGCCGCGGTGGCGTTCGCCGTGGTGCTCTACAAGGTCGTCACGAGCGGCCCGGTCAGTGCGGAGCTGCAGAACATCGTGAAGGGCGCCCTCGATGCGCGGATGTGAGCGGGGCGCCGATCGGGGCTTCGTCACGGCGGAGTCGGCCGTGGTGCTGCCCGTGCTGGTGATGTTCGCGATGGCGCTGGTGTGGGGGCTGCTGGTGGTGGCGGCACAGATCCAGTGCGTGGACGCGGCGCGGACCGGCGCGCGTGCGGCGGCCCGCCAGGACCCGCCTGGCGCGGTCGTGGAGCTGACCCGGGAGGCGGCGCCGCCCGGCGCGAAGGTGACGGTCAGCCGGGACGCGCAGCACGTCCGGGTGACCGTCGTGGCCGAGCCGCCGGTGCTGCGCGGTCTGTCCTTCGCCGTGCGCGAGGAGGCCGTGGCGTCGGTGGAGGAGACGGTGGGCACGTGAGCGGGTGCAGAGGGGAAGCGGGCTCGGGCCGGGGATCGGCCGGGGGCGTGGACCGGGGGTCCGCCACCGTCTGGAGTGTCGGGGCCGTTGCCGTCCTGTGTGTGGTGTTCGGTGTCGTGCTCGCGCTCGGGCAGGCCGTCGTGCTCCGGCATCGCGCGGCGGGCGGTGCCGATCTCGCGGCGCTCGCCGCGGCGGACCACTGGGCCGACGGGGGTGCGGCGGCCTGCGGCCGGGCGGGCCGGGTGGCCCGGGCGCAGGGCGTGCGGCTGGTGCGGTGCGAGGTCGCCGGGGAGATCTCGGACGTGACGGCGGCGTCGGGCCGGGGGCCGTTCACGGTGGAGGTCAGGGCGCGAGCGGGCCCTCCGACGGCTCGGCTGGATCTCCCGGCTGCTGCCGGGGTGCCTCGTTCCCGGGCGCCTCGCCCTCAGGCGCTTGGTCCCCGGGCGCCTCGCCCTCAGGCGCTTGGTCCCCGGATGCCTCGCCCCCTGGCGCCCGGTCCCCCGGGGTCTCGCCCCCTGGCGCCTCGTCCCCCGGCTGCTTCTCCTCCGGAGCCCCCTCCAGCAGCACGGTGAGGAGCCGCACCGCCCCCCTCTTGTGCAGCGGGTCGTTGCCGTTGCCGCACTTGGGGGACTGGATGCAGGACGGGCAGCCGGCGTCGCACTCGCAGGACGCGATGGCCTGGCGGGTGGCGGTCAGCCAGGTGCGGGCGGTGTGGAAGGCGCGCTCGGCGAAGCCCGCGCCGCCCGGGTGGCCGTCGTAGACGAAGACCGTGGGCAGGAGCGTGTCGGGGTGGAGCGGGATCGACACGCCGCCGATGTCCCAGCGGTCGCAGGTCGCGAAGAGGGGCAGCAGGCCGATCGACGCGTGTTCGGCGGCGTGCAGGGAGCCGCCGAGGATCTCCGGGTCGATCCGGGCCCGGTCCAGCTGGTCCTCGGTGACGGTCCACCACACGGCGCGGGTGCGCAGCGTACGAGGAGGGAGGTCGAGTTTCGTCTCACCCAGGACCTCACCCGTGATGAGCCGACGGCGCAGGAAGGAGACGACCTGGTTGGTGACCTCGACGGAGCCGTAGCAGAGGCGGCCGTCGCCCCAGGGGACCTCCACGTCCGTCTCCAGGACGGAGATGGACGTGGTGTCGCGGGCGACCGTGGAGTACGGCGGGGCGGCCTCCTCGACGAGGGCGACGGATTCCTCCAGGTCCAGCGACCGCACCAGGTAGGTGCGGCCCTGGTGGAGGTGGACCGCCCCCTCGTGCACCGTCGAGTGCGCGGCTCCGGCGTCGACCGTGCCGAGCAGCCTGCCCGTGCCGGTCTCGACGACCTGGACCGGGCGTCCGCCCTCACCGCGGATGTCCGTCAGGTCGGCGGCACGCTCGCGGCGGGTCCAGTGCCAGGCCCTGGTGCGGCGGCGCAGCAGCTTCGCGGCCTCCAGCTGGGGCAACAGGTCCTCGCTGGCCGGGCCGAACAGGGCGAGGTCCTCATCCGTCAGGGGCAGTTCCGCGGCGGCCGCGCACAGGTGCGGCGCCAGCACGTACGGGTTGTCGGGATCGAGGACGGTCGATTCGACCGGCCGGTCGAACAGGGCCTCGGGGTGGTGGACGAGGAAAGTGTCCAGCGGGTCGTCGCGGGCGACGAGAACGGCCAGCGCCCCCTGCCCGGACCGTCCGGCCCGGCCCGCCTGCTGCCACAGGGAGGCCCGCGTGCCCGGGTAGCCGGCGATGACGACCGCGTCGAGACCGGAGATGTCGATGCCGAGTTCGAGGGCGTTCGTCGCGGCGAGGCCCAGCAGTTCACCCGAATGGAGGGCTTGTTCGAGCGCGCGGCGCTCTTCCGGGAGATAGCCGCCCCGGTACGCCGCGACACGCCGGGACAGCGACCGGTCGATCTCGGCCAGACGCTCCTGGGAGATGACGGAGATCAGCTCGGCGCCGCGCCGGGAGCGGACGAAGACGACCGAGCGCACGCCCTGCACGGTGAGGTCGGTCAGCAGGTCGGCGGCCTCCGCGGTGGCCGTGCGGCGGACCGGGGCTCCCTTCTCGCCATGCAGCTCGGTCAGCGGCGGTTCCCACAGGGCGAACACCAGTTCACCGCGAGGGGAGGCGTCGTCGGCCACCTCCAGCACCGGCAGCCCGGTGAGGCGGCGGGCGGCCACCGCGGGTTCCGCGGCCGTCGCCGAGGCCAGCAGGAACACGGGCGACGCGCCGTAGCGGGCACACAGGCGGCGGAGCCGGCGCAGCACCTGGGCGACGTGCGAGCCGAAGACACCGCGATAGGTGTGGCACTCGTCGATCACGACGTACTTCAGCGACTTCAGGAAGGAGGACCAGCGAGGATGGGACGGCAGGATGCCCCGGTGCAGCATGTCCGGGTTGGTCAGGACGTAGTTGCCGTACTGGCGGATCCACTCGCGTTCCTCGAACGGAGTGTCGCCGTCGTACACGGCTGCGCGTACCGAATGGCCCAAGGGGTGTGAAAGTTCCTTCACGGACCGGCACTGGTCCGCCGCGAGCGCCTTGGTGGGGGCCAGGTAGAGGGCCGTCGCGCCTCGGCCGTTCGGGGCCTCGGCGCCGTCCATGAGGGTGGACAGGACGGGCACGAGGTAGGCCAGGGACTTGCCGGAGGCGGTGCCGGTGGCGACGACGACCGAGTCGCCGTCCAGGGCGTGCTCGGCCGCCCGTGCCTGGTGGGCCCAGGGATGCTCGATGCCCGCGGCCGCCACGGCCGCCACGACCTCCGGGCGGATCCGGTCGGGCCAGACGGCATGGCGACCCTCACGCGGGGGCAAGTGCTCCGTATGAGTAATACGCGAAGCCCTGCTCGGACCGGACGCGAGCCGGTCCAGGACCGCGCCCGGCGCGGGCCGGGAGGCGGGGTCCGTCGGGGTTCGATCGGATCGGTGATTCTTGGCCATCGGCACCGAGTGTGTCACTGGCGTGACGGACAATGGAGCCAAGGCGTCGTGCACGCCTGCCGGTAAGTGATTGAATGCCATCGCGGCTGGCGAAGCGTCCAGGGGCTGAAGCCGAATGCCCCTAAGGGCGACCGCTCGATAGCAAGGTGCTGGAGGATCCGTGGACCTGTCCCTGTCGACCGAAACCATGGGCGATCGCACGATCGTCAGGGTCGGTGGCGAAATCGACGTATATACCGCGCCCAAGCTGCGCGAGCAGTTGGTCGAGCTGGTGAACGACGGCAGTTTCCACCTTGTCGTCGACATGGAGGGCGTGGACTTCCTCGACTCCACCGGGCTCGGCGTACTGGTCGGCGGCCTGAAGCGCGTGCGGGCCCATGAGGGCTCACTGCGCCTGGTCTGCAACCAGGAGCGCATTCTGAAGATCTTCCGTATCACCGGCCTCACCAAGGTGTTCCCGATTCACACCTCGGTCGAGGAAGCGGTTGCGGCCACCGACTGACGCCGGTCCCGGGCCCTCGGCCCGGGCCGGCCGATGTTCGGCGAAAGTGAAGACCGAGGGGGCCCGGGTTTCGGCGGCCCGGAGCCCCTCGACAGCACGCCCGTGATTGCGAGGGGGATGCATGGCCACCGTTGAGCTCCGCTTCAGCGCGCTGCCCGAGCACGTCAGGACCGCCCGGCTGGTGGCGGCAGCGGTGGCGCGCAGGGCCGGGGTGGACGAGGCCGTCCTCGACGAGGTCAGGCTCGCCGTCGGCGAGGCGTGCACCCGAGCCGTCGGGCTGCACCAGACCGGCCGGATCTCGGCCCCGGTGAAGGTGCTGCTGATCGAGGAGGAGAAGCAGTTCTCCATCGAGGTCGGCGACGAGGCCGCGCACGCGGTGGCCGGTGAGCGCGGGCCGGGCGCCGGACCCGGTGACCCCGACGGTGAGGCCGACGAGGACGAGATGGGTCTCGCGGTCATCAGCGGACTCGTCGACGACGTCGAGGTCAGCGCCGGAGAGCACGGCGGGCTGATCAAGATGACCTGGCCGACCACGCCGCCGCCGACGATTCTGGTCTGACACCGCCACCGCTCGCACCCGTATCTCCGAAGGGCCCCACCACCCGTGGGGCCCTTCGTCGTGTGCGGGTGTCAGTGCTCGCCTTTACAGTAGTTCCTGTGCCGTTCATCGCGTGAATTCGTTCACGATCATTCGCGTGCTCCCCGGCAGCCTCGGAATGCTTTTGAGGCATTACCTCGGAAGGCCAATTCCGTTTATCGCGCTCTGTTTTGATCAGGTTCCGGTACCTACAATCCCGTCCACATCTTGAGCTCAGCCCAAGCGTCAAGGAGGACGAATGGCGGGGCTTTCCCTCTCACAACAGTCGGGCCATCCCACAGACCTCGCAGCCGCCGTGCTGACCGATGGCAACCGCGTTCTCATCGTGGTCATCGCGGTCGTCGCACTGGCGGCGCTGGCGGTCGCGGGCGTCCTGGTGCGCCAGGTGCTCGCGGCCGGCGAGGGCACCGACAGCATGAAGAAGATCGCGGCGGCGGTCCAGGAAGGGGCGAACGCCTATCTGGCCCGGCAGCTGCGCACACTCGGCGTATTCGCCGTGGTCGTGTTCTTCCTGCTCATGCTGCTGCCCGCGGACGACTGGAGTCAGCGTGCCGGACGGTCGGTGTTCTTTCTGATCGGAGCGGCGTTCTCGGCGGCCACCGGCTATATCGGCATGTGGCTCGCCGTGCGCAGCAATGTGCGTGTCGCCGCGGCGGCGCGTGAAGCCACTCCGGCTCAAGGCGAGCCGGAAAAGGATCTGACCGCCGTCTCGCACAAGGCGATGAAGATCGCCTTTCGCACGGGTGGCGTGGTCGGCATGTTCACGGTGGGCCTCGGCCTGCTCGGTGCCTCCTGCGTGGTGCTGGTGTACGCGGCCGACGCGCCGAAGGTGCTCGAGGGCTTCGGCCTCGGGGCCGCGCTGATCGCCATGTTCATGCGTGTCGGTGGCGGCATCTTCACCAAGGCCGCCGACGTCGGCGCCGACCTGGTCGGCAAGGTCGAGCAGGGCATTCCGGAGGACGATCCGCGCAATGCCGCGACCATCGCCGACAACGTGGGCGACAACGTCGGCGACTGCGCCGGCATGGCGGCCGACCTTTTCGAGTCGTACGCCGTGACGCTGGTGGCCGCGCTGATCCTGGGCTCGGCGGCGTTCGGGGACGCGGGGCTCGGCTTCCCGCTGCTCGTGCCGGCGATCGGTGTGATCACCGCCATGATCGGCATCTTCGCGGTGGCGCCCAGGCACGCCGACCGCAGCGGCATGAGCGCGATCAACCGCGGCTTCTTCATCTCCGCGGTGATCTCGCTGGTGCTGGTGGCGGTGGCCGTCTTCGTCTATCTGCCGGGGAAGTACTCCGAGCTCGACGGGGTCACCGACGCCGCGATCCAGGGCAAGGACGGCGACCCGCGGATCCTCGCGCTCGTCGCGGTGGCCATCGGCATCGTGCTCGCCGCCCTCATCCAGCAACTGACCGGCTACTTCACCGAGACCACCCGCCGACCCGTCAGGGACATCGGCAAGACCTCGCTCACCGGCCCGGCCACCGTCGTCCTGGCCGGTATCTCCGTCGGTCTCGAATCCGCCGTCTACACCGCCCTGTTGATCGGTCTCGGTGTGTACGGGGCGTTCCTGCTCGGCGGCACATCGATCATGCTGGCGCTGTTCGCGGTGGCGCTGGCCGGCACCGGCCTGCTCACCACCGTCGGTGTGATCGTCGCGATGGACACCTTCGGGCCCGTCTCCGACAACGCGCAGGGCATCGCGGAGATGTCCGGTGACGTCGAGGGCGCGGGCGCGCAGGTGCTCACCGACCTGGACGCGGTCGGCAACACCACCAAGGCGATCACCAAGGGCATCGCGATCGCCACGGCCGTGCTCGCGGCGGCGGCACTGTTCGGGTCGTACCGCGACGCGATCTTCACCGGCGCACGGGACGTGGGCGAGAAACTCAGCGGGGACGGCGCCCCGATGAGTCTGATGATGGACATCTCGCAGCCCAACAACCTCGTGGGACTCATCGCCGGCGCGGCGGTCGTCTTCCTCTTCTCGGGGCTGGCGATCAACGCCGTGTCGCGGTCGGCGGGTTCCGTGGTCTACGAGGTGCGGCGGCAGTTCCGTGAGAAACCCGGGATCATGGACTTCACCGAGAAACCGGAGTACGGCAAGGTCGTCGACATCTGCACCAAGGACGCCCTGCGCGAGCTCGCCACGCCCGGTCTGCTGGCCGTGATGGCGCCCATCTTCATCGGGTTCACGCTCGGTGTCGGCCCGCTCGGGGCGTTCCTGGCGGGCGCGATCGGCGCGGGCACGCTGATGGCCGTGTTCCTCGCCAACTCCGGTGGCGCCTGGGACAACGCCAAGAAACTCGTCGAGGACGGCCACCACGGCGGCAAGGGCAGCGAGGCGCACGCGGCGACCGTGATCGGAGACACGGTCGGCGACCCCTTCAAGGACACCGCGGGGCCCGCGATCAACCCGCTGCTGAAGGTCATGAACCTGGTGTCGCTGCTCATCGCGCCCGCGGTGATCAAGTTCTCCTACGGTCCGGACCGGAGCATCGGGGTGCGGATCCTGGTCGCCGTCCTGGCGTTCCTCGTGATCGCCGGGGCTGTGTACGTGTCAAAGCGGCGCGGAATCGCCATGGGTGACGAAGACAACGCCGACGCGGAGCCCAAGTCGGCGGATCCGGCGGTCGTTTCATAGGGAGGTTCCCCAGGCCCAGCTCAAGGCGCGGGCGGGCGGCGCGGATTGACGCGTCGCCCGCCCGCGCTGTGTGGGTACACGATCATCACGCGTGAGCCTTCTCTCGCCTGATACAAAAGGTTACAAAACGGTTTTATTGGACGTCCGGCGTGCGGTTGTCGTGCATCTGGCGTGTATGTTCCGGGGCCGAGAGCCATGGAAGGGACCAATCCGGTGAACAAGAAGCTCGCGGCCGCACTGTCCGGCGGTGCGGTACTGGTACTGGCGCTGTCGGGCTGCGGCGGCGACGACAGCAACGACAAGCTGGACTCCTGGGCCAAGCAGGTCTGTGACGCGGTACAGCCGCAGGCCAAGAAGATCGAGTCGGCCAATGCCGCGATCCAGAAGGAGACCTCGGACAACAGCACGCCGAAGGACGTCCAGAAGACCGACGCCCAGGCCTTCCAGGACATGTCCGACGCCTACAAGGCGATCGGGACCGCCGTGAACAAGGCCGGGGCACCCGACGTCGAGAACGGCGAGAAGAAGCAGAAGGACGCGGTCAAGGAGCTCAACGCGATCTCCACCTCGTACGCCTCGCTGAAGAAGCAGGTCGACGAGCTCGACACCAAGGACCAGGGCAAGTTCGCAGACGGTCTGAAGGAGATCGCCACCGAGCTGGACAAGCTGAGCCAGAGCGGGAACGACGCCCTCAGGAACCTGGAGGAGGGCGAGGTCGGCCAGGCGATGGCCCAGCAGTCCAGCTGCAAGGCGGCCACGGCGCCGGCCGGAGCCTCCCAGAGCTGAGGACCGAAAGCCGGGCGGCAGGGGCGGTTCCACCCCGCACGGGCACGTGCGACCTCCGCCCCGGCGGCCACAATGGGGGGCGTGAGTAACGCCAGTCAGTCACCCCTGCCCCCGCTGCCCGCCTCCGACCGCCCCGATGTCGCCGCCCGGCTTCGGGACGCCCTGCTCGCAGCCTCCTTCACCGCCGACGGCCTGCTCGAACTGCTCGGGGCCCCCGCGTACGCGGCGCTGGCCCGGAGTGAGACCGTGCCCGCACTCCGGGCGACCCGCGGGGACACGCCGCTGGAGATGCTCGTCCGGCTGTTCCTGCTCCAGCAGCCCGTACCGCACGCGCGCGTAGCCGAGGTCCTGCCGGTGGACGCCTGCCTGGAGAGCGGCTGGCTGGCCCGGACCGGCGGGCAGGAACTCACCGCCACCGTCGACGTCCGGCCCTATGGCGGGCCCGGCGGCGAGGACTGGTTCATCGTGTCGGACCTCGGCTGCGCGGTGGGCGGCGCCGGCGGTATCGGCCGGCGTGAGGAAGGCGTCGTCCTCGGAGTCGGCGGCGCCTCCACGACCCTCGCCGGTATCACCGTCCGTACGCCCGTCGCCGCCGCACTCGACCTGGGCACCGGTTCCGGCATCCAGGCCTTGCACGCCGCACAGCACGCCACGCGTGTGGTGGCCACCGACCTGAACCCGCGCGCCCTGCACATCACCGCCCTCACGCTGGCGCTGTCCGGCACCGCGGCAGCCGACCTGCGCGAGGGCTCCCTCTTCGCACCGGTCCGGGACGACGAGACGTACGACCTGATCGTCTCCAACCCGCCGTTCGTGATCTCGCCCGGCGCCCGGCTCACCTACCGCGACGGCGGGATGGGCGGGGACGATCTGTGCCGCACGCTCGTTCAGGAGGCAGGGGAACGGCTCAACGAGGGCGGGTTCGCGCAGTTCCTCGCCAATTGGCAGCACGTGGAAGGGGAGGACTGGCAGGACAGGCTCAGGTCATGGGTGCCCCGGGGCTGCGACGCGTGGATCGTGCAGCGCGAGGTGCAGGACGTCAATCAGTACGCCGAGCTGTGGCTGCGGGACGCGGGTGACCACCAGGGCGATCCGGCGGAGTACCAGGCGCGGTACGACGCATGGCTCGACGAGTTCGAGGCGCGCAAGGTGAAGGCCGTCGGCTTCGGCTGGATCACCCTGCGCAAGACGGGCGCGGCCGTGCCCTCGCTCACGGTGGAGGAGTGGCCGCACCCGGTCGAGCAGCCGCTGGGAGACACGATCCGGGCCCACTTCGACCGGCTCGACCACCTGCGCGACCAGGACGACGCCGCGTTGCTCGAGGGGTACTTCCGGCTCGCCGCCGAGATCGTGCAGGAACAGGTCGGGCTGCCCGGCGCCGAGGACCCCGAGCACGTCGTGCTGCGGCAGAACCGCGGCATGCGCCGGGCGACCCGGGTGGACACGGTCGGCGCGGGCTTCGCCGGCGTCTGCGACGGCACGATGAGCGCGGGCCGCATCCTCGACGCCATCGCCCAGCTGATCGGGGAGGACCCGGTGCTGCTGCGCGACCGCACACCGGCCCAGATCCGGCTGCTCGTCGAGCAGGGGTTCCTGGAGCCGGTCTCCTGAGCGGCCCGCCGAGGGGCGGCCGGAGACGTCGAGGCGACTCGCCAACAAATTCGAGTCGATTTGAACACCTCGGCCGACAGGGGTCACAAGGAACCGGAAGGCCTTGATCCACCGCCGTGTCGCCCCGGCGTTCACCTCGGGTTCGCCTGCCCGCCGCCCGCGCGTGCCAGCCTCCCTTCGCCAGGGATGCGCGGACCGGGGGAAAGGGGCACGGCGGGTCATGGAGAGTGCACCGGCGATCTTCACGGGAGCGGTGTTCTCCCTGTTCGGAGGGGCCCTGCTGGCCTGGACCGTGACACGCGCGCGCCGGCACCTGCCCGTCGCCCAGGGTGTGAGGCCGGTCGCATCGGCGACCGTCGCGAGCGCCGTCGCGGTGCTCGCCCTTACGAGCGCGGCATGGTGCTTCAGCCGCCTCTGAGACCCGCTCCGGCGGCGCGCCTGCCGGTAACCGGGGGGTAGCGCTCCGCACAGAGTGCCCCCCGCTCCCGGTACTCCGGGCGGCAGGATTGGTGGTAGTCGGGTTACCGTTCGAGTGGCCGTTGCGGGCTTTTCCCGTTTGACACGGGGGCGGGATGTACCGTCACACTCCGCAGCGTCACCACGTACCCAGCCCCGGTAAGCGACTCCGGGGAGGCCCCAGTGTCGACCGGAGAGAAGAGCGAAGTTGTCCCCGACCAGCGAGACCGCGAAGGGCGGCCGCCGACTCGTCATCGTCGAGTCGCCTGCCAAGGCGAAGACGATCAAGGGCTATCTCGGCCCCGGCTACATCGTCGAGGCGAGCGTCGGGCACATCCGCGACCTTCCCAACGGCGCCGCCGAGGTGCCCGAGAAGTACACCGGCGAGGTCCGCCGCCTCGGTGTGGACGTCGAACACGACTTCCAGCCGATCTATGTGGTCAACGCCGACAAGAAGGCGCAGGTCAAGAAGCTCAAGGACCTGCTGAAGGAGTCCGACGAACTCTTCCTCGCCACCGATGAGGACCGTGAGGGCGAGGCCATCGCCTGGCACCTCCAGGAAGTGCTCAAGCCCAAGGTCCCGGTCAAGCGGATGGTCTTCCACGAGATCACCAAGGCCGCGATCCAGGCCGCCGTGGCCAACCCGCGCCAGCTGAACCAGAAGCTCGTCGACGCCCAGGAGACCCGCCGCATCCTCGACCGCCTCTACGGCTACGAGGTCTCGCCGGTCCTGTGGAAGAAGGTCATGCCGCGGCTGTCCGCGGGCCGCGTCCAGTCCGTCGCCACCCGACTCGTGGTGGAGCGGGAACGCGAGCGCATCGCCTTTCGTTCGGCTGAGTACTGGGACCTGACGGGCACCTTCGCGACCGGCCGCGCCGGAGACTCGTCGGACCCGTCGTCGCTGGTCGCGCGCCTGCAGACCGTCGACGGCAGGCGGGTCGCGCAGGGCCGCGACTTCGACTCCCTGGGACAACTGAAGAGCGCGAACACCCTCCACCTCGACGAGGCGAACGCCCGCGCCCTGGCCGCCGCCCTGGAGCAGACGCAGTTCGCCGTCCGCTCCGTCGAGTCCAAGCCGTACCGCCGCTCGCCGTACGCCCCGTTCCGTACGACGACGCTGCAGCAGGAGGCCAGCCGCAAGCTCGGCTTCGGCGCGAAGGCCACGATGCAGATCGCGCAGAAGCTGTACGAGAACGGCTACATCACCTACATGCGTACGGACTCCACGACCCTGAGCGACACGGCGGTCTCCGCCGCCCGGGCCCAGGTCACGCAGCTGTACGGCGCCGACTACCTGCCGCCGCAGCCGAGGACGTACGCCGGGAAGGTCAAGAACGCGCAGGAGGCCCACGAGGCGATCCGCCCCTCGGGTGATCGTTTCCGCACTCCCGCCGAGACCGGACTGACCGGTGACCAGTTCAAGCTGTACGAGCTGATCTGGAAGCGGACCGTCGCCTCCCAGATGAAGGACGCCACCGGCAACAGCGTCACGGTGAAGATCGGCGGCGCCGCCTCCGACGGCCGGGACGTCGAGTTCAGCGCGTCCGGCAAGACGATCACCTTCCACGGCTTCCTCAAGGCCTACGTCGAGGGCGCCGACGACCCGAACGCCGAGCTGGACGACCGCGAGCGCCGGCTGCCCCAGGTCTCCGAGGGCGACCCCCTGAGCGCCGAGGAGATCACGGTCGACGGGCACGCCACCAAGCCCCCGGCCCGCTACACCGAGGCCTCCCTGGTCAAGGAGCTGGAAGAGCGCGAGATCGGCCGCCCGTCGACGTACGCGTCGATCATCGGCACGATCCTCGACCGCGGCTACGTGTTCAAGAAGGGCACGGCCCTGGTGCCGTCCTTCCTGTCCTTCGCCGTGGTCAACCTCTTGGAGAAGCACTTCGGGCGGCTCGTCGACTACGACTTCACCGCCAAGATGGAGGACGACCTCGACCGCATCGCCCGCGGTGAGGCGCAGGCCGTGCCGTGGCTGAAGCGGTTCTACTTCGGCGAGGGCACGGTCAGCGGCGCCGCGGCCGACGCGGGCAACGGCGACGGTGACCACCTCGGCGGCCTCAAGGAGCTGGTGACCGACCTGGGCGCGATCGACGCGCGTGAGGTGTCGTCGTTCCCGGTGGGCAACGACATCGTGCTGCGGGTCGGCCGCTACGGGCCGTACATCGAGCGCGGCGAGAAGGACACCGAGCAGCACCAGCGCGCCGACATCCCCGCCGACCTGGCGCCCGACGAGCTGACCGTCGACCTCGCGGAGGAGCTGCTCGCCAAGCCCAGCGGCGACTACGAGCTGGGCACGGACCCGGCCACCGGCCATACGATCGTCGCCAAGGACGGCCGCTACGGCCCGTACGTGACGGAGGTCCTCCCCGAGGGCACCCCGAAGACGGGCAAGAACGCGGTCAAGCCGCGCACGGCGTCCCTGTTCAAGACGATGTCCCTCGACACGGTGACGCTCGACGACGCCCTGAAGCTGATGTCGCTGCCGCGTGTCGTCGGCGCCGATGCCGAGGGCCAGGAGATCACCGCGCAGAACGGCCGCTACGGCCCGTACCTGAAGAAGGGCACGGACTCGCGCTCGCTCCAGGCCGAGGAACAGCTCTTCACGATCACGCTGGAGGAGGCGCTGGCGATCTACGCCCAGCCCAAGCAGCGTGGCCGGGCGGCCGCCAAGCCGCCGCTGAAGGAACTGGGCACCGACCCGGTGAGCGAGAAGCCGGTCGTGGTCAAGGACGGCCGCTTCGGCCCGTACGTCACCGACGGGGAGACCAACGCCACCCTGCGCTCCGGCGACAGCGTCGAGGAGATCACCCCGGAGCGCGGCTACGAGCTGCTCGCCGAGAAGCGTGCCAAGGGTCCGGCGAAGAAGACCGCGAAGAAGGCGGCCAAGAAGGCGCCGGCGAAGAAGACGACGGCCAAGAAGACCGCGGCGAAGAAGACCACGACCGCGAAGAAGACGACGGCGAAGAAGACCACCACCGCGAAGAAGACGGCCGCCAAGACGGCGACCGCCACCAAGTCCGCGGAGGACTGAGCGGCACACCGAGCGGCAGCCGTACCTCCAAGTCCGCGGAGGATCGAGGTCGTTCGGGCTCTGTCCGGAAACCGGACCGTCGCGTCCGGTTCTTCGCCCAGGGTTCGGAATGCGAACGCCCCGGCAACACTTCGGTGTCGGGGCGTGCGCATGCCAGCCCGCGCCCTCCGGGGTGTCGGTGGCTCCCGATAGGCTGAACGCATGACGCGAGCCGACCACCCAACGGCCCCTCAGCCCGCCCCCGACGACGCCCTGGTCGCGGACTCCCGCGAGCGTGCCGTCCGCGCCCTGCTGCGACGACCGCAGCTGAAGCGGTTGTGGAGCGCACAGCTCGTGGGTGGTGTGGGGGACACCCTCGCCCTTCTCGTGCTGGTCCTGCTGGCGGTTCAGGCGGCCGTCGCGGAAGCCCCCTTCGGGGGTGGTTACCGGGGCGTGGCGTTCGCAGTGGCGACCGTTTTCGGGGTGCGCATCCTCGCGACGCTGCTGTTCGGCGCCGTGCTGCTCGGCCCGCTCTCCGCGCTCACCTCGCAGGACGGCCCGCTCGACCGCCGCTGGACCATGGTCGGCGCCGACGGACTGCGCGCGGCGCTGCTCATCGTCGCGCCCCTGTGGATCGACTGGACGCCGGAGAACGCGCTGGCGGTCCTCCTCGTCACGGCCTTCGTGACCGGTGTCGCCGAGCGGTTCTGGACGGTGTGCCGCGAGAGCGCGGCCCCCGCGCTGCTCCCCGCCCCGCCGCCGGAGGGCGCGACGGTCCGGCCGCTGCCCGACCACATGGACGCCCTGCGCCGGCTGTCGCTGCGCACCGGCTTCGCGGCGATTCCCCTCGCGGCCGTCGCACTGGTCGTCGCGGCCCTGTTCAACAACCTGCTGGGCGCCGGCATCGACTGGTTCGGCCAGCACCAGGCGGCCCTCGCCTCCTACGTGGCCGCCGGACTGTTCGCCGCGTCCCTGTCCGTGCTGACCTTCCTGGAGCTGCCCGGCACGCGCACCCCGCGCGCGCGGTCGCCGCTCGAGGGGCTGCGCCGCCCGAAGACCACCACCGGCGCCGACAAGGGCCGCACCGGCGCGATGCCGCTGCTGGTCCTGTCCTGCGCGGCCGTCGCGGCGGCGGTGTCGGCCGCCGTCGCCGTGGCCGTGCTGCACGCCAAGGACCTGGGCGGCGGCCCCGTGCTCTACGGCCTGTTCGTGGCCGCGCTGACCGGCGGCGTGGTCGTCGGCATCCGTACGGCGCCCGCCCTCGTGCCCGCGCTGTCGCGCCGCCGGCTGCTCGCGCTGACGATCGCCTTCACCGGTGTCGCCCTGCTGGCCGCCGGACTGGTCCCGGACGTCACCACCGTGCTGCTGATCCTCGCGCTGGCCGGTGTCGGCGCGGGCCTGTCCGCCAACATCGGGCACACCCTGCTCGACCAGGAGACCGAGGAGAACCGGCGCTCCCGCACGACGGAGCACCTGCACGCCGTCGTCCGGGTCTGCGTGGCGCTCGGCGCGATGGTCGCCCCCGTGGTGGCGGCGGCGATCGGGCCGCACCGGCTGGAGAGCGGCAAGTTCGTCTTCGCGCACGGCGGCGCGGCCTTCACGCTCATGCTGACCGGCGCCCTGCTGCTGCCCGTCGCCGCGCTGGTGCTGGCCAAGGTCGACGACCGTTCCGGTGTGCCGCTGCGGCAGGACCTGAAGGACGCGCTGCTCGGCGGCGACGACCCGGAGCAGGGAGCCGCCGCCACCGGCTTCTTCATCGCCCTGGAGGGCGGCGACGGAGCCGGGAAGTCCACGCAGGCCGAGGCGCTCGCCGAGTGGATCCGAGCCAAGGGCCACGAGGTCGTGCTGACGCGCGAGCCGGGGGCCACGCCGGTGGGCAAGCGGCTGCGGTCGATCCTGCTGGACGTGTCGAGCGCGGGCCTGTCGCACCGCGCGGAGGCGCTGCTGTACGCGGCCGACCGGGCCGAGCACATCGACACCGTCGTGCGGCCCGCCCTGGAGCGCGGCGCGGTCGTCATCTCCGACCGGTACATCGACTCGTCCGTCGCCTACCAGGGCGCCGGCCGTGACCTCTCGCCCACCGAGATCGCCCGGATCAACCGCTGGGCGACGAACGGGCTGGTGCCGCATCTGACCGTGCTGCTGGACGTCGCGCCGGAGACCGCGCGCGAGCGGTTCACCGAGGCGCCGGACCGGCTGGAGTCGGAGCCCGCCGAGTTCCACGCGCGTGTGCGGGCCGGTTTCCTGACGCTGGCGGCGGCCGACGCCGGGCGGTACCTGGTGGTGGACGCCGGCCAGGAGCCCGAGGCCGTCACGACCGTCATCCGGCACCGCCTCGACCAGGTACTGCCGCTCTCCGAGGCCGAGATCAAGGCCCAGGAGGAGGCACGGAAGAAGGCCGAGGAGGAGGCCCGCCGCAAGGCCGAGGAGGAAGCCGCCCGCAAGGCCGAGGAGGAGCGCCTGGAGCGCGAGCGCCAGGAGCAGCTCGCCAAGCTGCGCGCCGAGGAGGAGGAGCGCAAGCGCCGCGAGCTGGAGGAGGCGCAGCGCCGCGAGGCCGAACGGCAGGCCGAGGAGGCCCGACGCCGGGCGGAGGAAGCGCGCCGGAAGGCCGAGGAGGAGCGGGCCCGGCTGCTCGCCGAGGAGAAGGCCCGCGCCGAGGAGGAGGCCCGCCGCAGGGCGGAGGAGGAGCGGCGCCGCAAGCAGGCCGAGGAGGAGGCGCGCCTGCGTGCCGAGGCCGAGGCGCTCCGCCTGGAGAAGCAGCGCAAGGCCGAGGCCGCCCTGCTGCGGGCCGAGGAGGCCCGGCGGCTCGCGGAGGCGGCTGCCGCGGCGGCCGAGGCCGGGCCGAAGAGCTCCGCCCCGCAGAACTCCGCTCCGAGGAGCGCGGCGGGTTCCGCGGCAGGTCAGGACGCGGCGACCGTGCCGACGCCGGTGGTGACACCGGGTGGTGCCGGTGAGGACACGACCGTGCTGCGCCCGGTGCGTGAGGAGGAGCAGCGCTCGGACGGCGGCCGGACCGCCGGTGAGTCCGAGGCCGAGGTGACCGCCGAGCTGCCGAAGCCGCCGGTTCCGCCGGTGGCCGGGGCGGAGACCAGCGCCCTGCCGCCGTTCTCGCCTCGCCCCGGCGACGAAACCGAGGTGCTGCCGAAGGTGCCCGACCGGGACGCCCCCGGCGCGGCCGACGAGACGGCGGTGCTGCCTCCCGTCCGGCCGGGGGACGCCGAGGAGACGGCGGTGCTGCCCCCGGTCCGGTCGGAGGACGCCGAGGAGACGGCCGTGCTTCCGCCGGTACGCGGGGACGAACCGGCGGACCGGGTGCCGCCCGGCTACTTCCGGGAGGACGCCCCGGCCGCCCGGCCCGACGGCACCGAGGACCGTACGCGGGAGATGCCCCAGGTCGACGCCGAGGGGACGCCGCGCCGTCGGTCCGACTGGGCCGAGGAGACGCCGCTGGACGACCTGCCCTCGCTCGCGGACGAACTGCTCGGACCGCACGACGAGCCGGACCAGGGCCGCGGACGCCGCGGGAGGGGCGGCCGGGGGCGCTGACGCCTCCGGCGGGCCGGTGCGGGAGCGCGGCTGCGGGGCGTTTGGGGCCCCCGGCGGGCGGGCGCGGGAATCCGGGAGCCGGACTTCGAAGAGGTTGATCGGTGCCGGGAGCCGGGGCCGGACTCGAGGAGGCCGGACGGTGCGGGAGCCCGAGGCAGGACCGCGAGGTGACCGGCCGGGCTCCGGGCACCGGACGGGACGGCAGGCGTTGTCAGTGGCCGCCCCCACAATGGATCTGGCAACGCGGAACGTGACGGAAGGGCGGCGTGACCCATGACCGTGTGGGACGACCTCGTCGGGCAGGAGAGGGTGAGCGAGCAGCTGGCCGCCGCCGCTCGGGACGCCGACGCGCTGGTCACCGCGGCCGCCACCGCCGCACCGCCGCCCGAGGCGTCGAAGATGACGCACGCGTGGCTGTTCACGGGCCCGCCCGGGGCTGGGCGGAACCAGGCGGCGCGCGCGTTCGCGGCGGCGCTGCAGTGCGTCAGCCCCGACCGGGCCCTCGGCGGCTCCCCGGGCTGCGGCTTCTGCGACGGATGTCACACGGCCCTCGTCGGCACGCACGCCGACGTCTCCACCGTCGCCGCCGTCGGCACGCAGATCCTCGCCGACGACATGCGCGACACGGTCCGCAAGTCGTTCACCTCGCCGGCGAACGGCCGGTGGCAGATCATCCTCGTCGAGGACGCCGAGCGGCTGAACGAGAAGTCGGCCAACGCCGTCCTCAAAGCAGTGGAGGAGCCCGCTCCGCGCACGGTCTGGCTGCTGTGCGCCCCCTCCATCGAGGACGTCCTGCCGACCATCCGCTCCCGCTGCCGCCACCTGAACCTGAGCACGCCGAGGGTCGACGCCGTCGCCGACATGCTCGTACGCCGCGAGGGCATCGAGCCCGATGTCGCCGCCGCGGCGGCCCGTGCGACCCAGGGCCACGTCGACCGGGCCCGCCGCCTCGCCACCGACCCGGCCGCGCGTGAACGCCGGGCCGCCGTGCTCAGGCTGCCGCTGCGCGTCGAGGACATCGGCGGCGCGCTGAGGGCCGCCCAGGAGCTCGTCGACGCGGCTGCCGAGGACGCCAAGCAGCTCGCGGAGGAGACGGACGCCAAGGAGACCGAGGAACTGAAGGCCGCTCTCGGCGCCGCCCAGGGCGGCCGCATGCCGCGCGGCACCGCGGGCGTGATGAAGGACCTCGAGGACAAGCAGAAGCGCCGCAGAACCCGCACACAGCGTGACAGCCTCGACCTCGCCCTGACCGACCTCACGGCCTTCTACCGCGACGTCCTCGCCCTGCAGCTCGGCTCGCGCGTGGCCATCGCCAACGCGGACGCCGAGGATGCCCTGGAGCGCCTGGCCCGCGGCAGCTCCCCGGAGTCCACACTCCGCCGTATCGAGGCGATCGCGGCATGCCGCGACGCCCTCGACCGCAATGTGGCGCCGCTGCTCGCGGTGGAGGCGATGACGATGGCGCTCAGAGCGGGCTGAGGGACCGGCAGGAAACACGGGACCGGCACACGGGACCGGCACACGGCGCGGGCACCCACGACGGACGCGCGGTTGACGCCGTAACTCGTACGAGGCGCGACGCGCACGCTCGGCACCCGAGCCGTCGCGCAGAGTTACGCTCGCTGAATGGACACACGGCGCACCCCTCGCTCCGCCTTCGTATCCGGCTCCCGGAGTCTCCAGCGCAGGCCACGCAACCGGGCCAGGACCGCCGCCGGTCTCGTCGCCGCGGCCGCGCTGCTCGTCTCCGCCTGCTCCTCCGGGAGCACGACGACGTCCGCCGCCTCCGCCGCGCAGGAGGCGGCCCTGGCCGCGCTGCCCCAGGCCACGCCCGCGGCCCTCGCGACGTACTACGGGCAGAAGCCGGCATGGCGCAAGTGCGGGGTCTCCGGCTTCGAGTGCGCCACCCTCAAGGCACCGCTCGACTACGCCGAGCCGTCCGCCGGTGACATCCGGCTCGCCCTCACCCGCAAGAAGGCCACCGGCCCGGGCAAGCGGCTGGGCTCGCTGCTGGTGAACCCGGGCGGGCCGGGCGGTTCGGCGGTCGGCTACGTACAGGCGTACGCGGGCATCGGCTACCCGGCCGAGGTACGGGCCCGCTACGACGTGGTGGCGGTCGATCCGCGTGGTGTGGCCGGCAGCGAGCCCGTGAAGTGCCTGGACGGGCCGCGGATGGACAGGTACACGCGCACGGACGCCACACCCGACGACGGGCGGGAGGCGGACGGGCTGGTCGCGGCGTACCGGACGTTCGCCGAGGGCTGCGGCGCGGACGCGCCCCGGCTGCTGCGCCATGTGTCCACCGTGGAGGCGGCCCGGGACATGGACATCGTGCGGGCCGCGCTCGGCGACGAGAAGCTGAACTATGTCGGTGCCTCGTACGGCACGTTCCTCGGGGCGACGTACGCCGGGCTGTTCCCGGACCGGGCGGGCCGGCTGGTGCTGGACGGCGCGATGGACCCGTCGCTGCCGGCCCGGCGGCTGAACCTGGAACAGACGGCGGGTTTCGAGACGGCGTTCCGGTCGTTCGCGAAGGACTGCGTACGCCA
Source organism: Streptomyces sp. NPDC047880 (assembly GCF_040706515.1). NCBI lineage: Bacteria > Bacillati > Actinomycetota > Actinomycetes > Kitasatosporales > Streptomycetaceae > Streptomyces > Streptomyces sp. NPDC047880. The sequence goes on from NZ_JBEZOK010000001.1 coordinate 369,030, forward strand.
GGCCGACTGCCCGCTGGGCGGCAGGGGCACCTCGCCCGAGCGGGTGGGCGAGAACCTCAAGGCGTTCTTCGCGAAGCTGGACGCGCGGCCCGTCCCCACCGGTGACGCCGGCGGCCGGACGCTGACCGAGTCGCTGGCCACGACGGGTGTGATCGCGGCCATGTACGACGAGGGTGCCTGGGAACAGCTGCGCGAGGCGCTGACGTCCGCGATGAAGGAGAACGACGGCTCCGGACTCCTCGTCCTGTCGGACGGCTACTACGAGCGGGACGGCGACGGTGCCTACAGCAACCTGATGTTCGCCAACGCGGCGGTGAACTGCCTGGACCTGCCGGCCGCCTTCGACACCCCCGACCAGGTGCGCAGCGCCCTGCCCGAGTTCCGGAAGGCCTCGCCGGTCTTCGGCGAGGGGCTCGCGTGGGCCGCCCTGAACTGCGCCTACTGGCCGGTGCAGGCCACGGGCGAGCCGCACCGCATCGAGGCGGAGGGCGCGGCGCCCATCGTCGTGGTCGGCACGACCCGGGACCCGGCCACCCCCTACCGCTGGGCGCGGGCCCTGGCCGGTCAGCTCTCCTCGGCGCGCCTGCTCACCTACGAGGGCGACGGCCACACCGCCTACGGCCGCGGCAGCTCCTGCATCGACCGGACGATCAACGCCTACCTGGTGCGCGGCACCCCGCCCGCGGACGGAAAGCGCTGCTCATAGCCTTGCTCCCGGCCCCGCGGGGCCCACTGCCGGGCCTGGTGCGGAGCACCCTCGGAAACTGTGTAGACTTACCGTCGTTGCTGATCGCACCATAGTGCGGACAGCGCGCCGCCTTAGCTCAGATGGCCAGAGCAACGCACTCGTAATGCGTAGGTCTCGGGTTCGAATCCCGAAGGCGGCTCCAGCGAAGGCCAGGTCACATAGCCCGTGACCTGGCCTTTTGTGTTGCCCGGTGCTCTTCCGCTGCAGCATCGCTGGTGATGTGCCCCGGTGATCCGGAGGGACCGCTCTCAGCCACCATTGATCATGTCCGTGGCATGTCGCCTGATGGCGCTGGATGTGTTTTTACCAACCATGAGACAACCACGAGGCAGTGCAGGGCCTCTGACGTCTCGCGCCCCGCGATCGGCTGGAGACATGAGATGAGCCCTCATAGAGCGAACGACCGTCGGCTTCGGCCGGCGGTCCCGGTCCGTCTGTCCGGCTGGGTTCCGGCTGCAGCACTGCTCCTGGTCATGACGACCTCCTGCACCGGCTCCGCGCCCGGGGACGGTGCCGCCGCGGCCTCGAAGCCCGGCGCGGCCGGGGTCGGTGACCTGCTGTTCCCCGCACTCGGTAATGGCGGCTACGACGTGACGCACTACGGACTGACCCTGGATTACGTGCCCGAGACCAACCGTCTGAAGGGCACGGCTGTCATCACCGCGCGCGCCACCCAGGACCTCAGCCGCTTCAACCTCGACCTGTCAGGGCTGCGGATACGCCTGGCCACGGTGCAGGGGGCGAAGGCCCGATACCGGCGTGAGAAGGACGAGTTGCTGGTGACACCGGCGAAGCCGGTCCAGGAAGGCGAGATCTTCAAGACGGTCGTCACCTACGACGGCACCCCCCGCACGATCGAGGACGACGACGGAAGCCTGGAAGGCTGGATAGAGACCGATGACGGCTCGACCGCCCTCGGCCAGCCCGCCGGTTCCATGACCTGGTTCCCGGGGAACCACCACCCCTCGGACAAGGCCACGTACGACATCACCGTCACCGTACCCAAAGACGAGGACGGCACCCCCTACGACGTGGTCAGCAACGGCGAACTGACCAAGGAAGAGGACAAGGGCGGGACGGTGACCCGGCACTGGCGCACCACAGAGCCCATGGCCAGCTACCTCGCTCACGTCTCCGTCGGCTACTTCGAGGTCGGCAAGGACTCGACCGACGACGACCTGCCCGTCTACGTCGCCATTGACCCCGACGAGTCCGAAGACGCCGCAGACGTCAAAGATCTGGTGCCAAGAATCGTCGGCTGGGCGAGCGAGCGCTTCGGTCCCTACCCCTTCTCCTCCACCGGCGCCATCGTCGACCACCTGCCCGAGCTCGACTACGCCCTGGAGACCCAGACCAAGCCCTACTTCGATGAGGCGCCGGACGAGAGTCTGCTGGTCCACGAGTTGGCGCATCAGTGGTTCGGCAACTCCGTCACCTTGCGCAAGTGGAAGGACATCTGGCTCAACGAGGGTATGGCCACCTACGCGGAGTGGCTCTGGGAGGAGGAGCAGGGCGGCAGGAACACCGACGAGATCTTCGAGGACTTCTACGACGGCACGGATGCCGAGAGCGAGGGAATCTGGGCCTTCCCTCCGGCCGATCCTCCCAGCGCGGGGCGCGTCTCCGACCCGCCCGTCTACGGGCGCGGCGCCATGGTCGTGCACAAGGTGCGTGAGGCCGTCGGCGACGAGACCTTCTTCGACATTCTCCGTACCTGGACCCGACAGCACCGGCACGGCAACGCCGACACCGGACAGTTCATCGCCCTGTGTGAGGGCAAGTCCGGGAAGAACCTGACGAAGCTCTTCGACGCCTGGCTCTTCAACAAGAAGAAGCCGTCCCGGACGAACTGAGAGCGCACGGTGGGAGGAGGGCTCTTCTCCCGCCCAGGGGAGACGAGAGCCCTCCTCCTGTCCGGAGGAAGACCTCAGGCGGGCGGGTACACCAGTGTGATCTCGCGGTTCAGGCCGGTCTCGTCGGCGTCCGGGTACATGGAGAGCTCACCGTCGGACCACCGCACCAGGAAGTCGTCGGGATGGCGGTTCTCCGTGTAGTCGCCGGCGCCCAGGAGGGTGGCGTGGGTCCAGAGCCGGTTGGGCTTCTTCACCTGGATCTCGCCGTGGAAGCCGTTCTGGTCGAGATCCTTGTAGAGGGTCAGTTCGCCGTCCGTCCAGCGCACCATGAGGTCGTGCTGGTCGTTGCCGGTGAAGTCGCCCGACGTGATCGACGAGGCGTGCTTCCAGGTGCCGTTGGGCGCAGCAAGCTTCTTCTCGCCGTGGAAGCCGTCGCGATTGACGTCGGTGTACAGGGTGACTTCACCGTCGCTCCAGCGGACCAGGAGGTCGTCGGTCCACTTGTTGCCGGTCGTATAGCGGCCACCGGTGATGGAAACGGCGTGCTTCCACGTGGCGTTGGGCTTCTGCAGCTGGACCTCGCCGTGAAAACCCTTCTCGTCGACGTCGGGATAGAGCGTCAGTTCGCCGTCGGTCCAGCGGACGATCAGGTCGTCCGTGTCGGCGCCGCTGAAGTCGCCCGCCGCGATGGTCTCGGCGTGCTTCCAGGTGCCGTTGGGCCCGGTGAGACGAATCTCCTTGTCGAAGTTGTCGCCGTCCTCACCGGCACCGCGGTACAAGGTCACTTCGCCGTCGGACCAGCGCACGATCAGGTCGGCGTAGTCCCATGAGCCGGGATTGCCGTCGGTGAAGTAGCCCCCGGCGATGACCTCCGCGTGCTTCCAGGTCTCGGCCTTGCCCAGAACACCACGGCCGGCCGGCTGACGGTTGTTGACCGCGTCGTCGTACAGCGCTTTCGCGTCAGCGTCGAGGTAGGAGCTGTAGGAGATGTCGTCCTTGTCACCGCCGGTCTTCCAGCCGCCGATGACGCCGATGAGACCCCAGCCGCCGCCTCGCTTGATGAGGAACGGGCCGCCGGACGCGCCGCCGGAGTACTTGTCGCATGCGATACGCAGGAAACTGCCCGGGATCTTCGGGTCGGTGCTGTTGTAGCGGACGGTTTTGTCCGTGCAGTCCAGCGGGCGCTTCTGGTTGGCCGGGTAGCCGATGAGGCGAACCGGGTCGTGGGCGTACCCGGCGTCGATCATCAACTCGGCACCGCCGACGACGTCCTCGACGTTCTTGCCACCGCGCGGTTCGAGCTGCAGGAAGTTGAAGTCGAGGTCGGCCGCGGCGTCCGGGCCCTTGGAGAGGTATCGCTTGTCGACGTAGATACGTCCGGGCTTGACGGTGAAGGCGCCGTGCGGCTTCTTGCCGTCGTCGTACTGCGGGACGAACGTGAGGTTCTTGCGCGCGTCCTGGTCGTCGAAGCAGTGCCCGGCGCTCATCACGATGTTCTTGCCGGGGCTCTTGACGACCGTGCCACCGCAGAAGCGGCCGGTGTCGGTGCCGTCGTTCCAGAAGAAGGTGCCGACGATGGGCAGCCCTTCGAACGGCTTGCTGGGGGAGCGGATCATCCTGGTGGGAGCGGAAAACTGCTTGGCCTCCTGCTCCTGGACGGGCTTCGCGGCCCGCATGCGCTCCGGGGTCCAGTAGCTGTCGGCGTCGGCCGGCGTGAACCCGCGCGCGTCGTCATCCCCGCTCGCCGGGAGGGGGGACGGCGGAACGGAAGGCTGTTCCGCCGGGGCGCTCGGTGCGGTGTTCCCCGAGGGAGGCGGATCGCTCTGGTCCGCGTATGCCGGAAGACCCGGCAGCAGGATGAGTGCCGCAGCCCCCGCCACAGCACCCAGAGCTCTGCGCAACGTCATGGTCGATTTCCCCGTCATCAAAGGAGACGCGTCTCATGCCGCCTGGCGTGAATGCGTCAAGGTCAGCCGTGATCATAGGTCTGTTTCATGCAAGAAAAGGCGCATATGACCCAACTCACACGCGCATGCGGATATGTCGGACTCGTTGCGGTTGCCGCACCTCTGATCCTGCTCGGTCAGTCCACGACGGCCCGCGCTGATCGGCTCCCTTTCCCCGGAGGTGGATACGTTTCCGTCAGCGGTCCGGCAGGACCCGGCGAGGCAGTGGAACTCACGGTCAAGGAGCGCCCTGGCAATCCGCACCCGACGTCGGTGGAGGTCTCCAGCCCGGCGCTGACCGACGAAACCACCCTCGGTGACACCAAGAGCGCGTGGGTGGGTGCGGGCCGGATCAGAGAGAACCTGAAGCCCGGCACGTATCCCGTGACGTTCACGCTGCGCCACAAGGACGCCGACTGCGTGACGGAGAAGGACCGCGACTTCGTGTGCGACTACCCCTCGATCGTCCTGCGTGGAGAGGTACAGGTCGCAACCCCGGACGAGGGCCGGGCGCCGGGCGGCGGACCGGGCTTCGGCGGCGGTTTGGCGCTCGGTATCGCGTCGGGCGCCGTGGGGACGCTGGCGGCGGGCGGGATACTGCTGCGCCTGCGGCGCCGCGGGGCTGTGGATGAGTCCTCGCAAGACCCGAGGCCCTGACCGCCCCGGGCCGGCCGGAAGCCGGCCCGGGACGCTGCCTGTTCAGCGGCCGGGTTCCCGTTCGATCGGGAGCCACAGTTCCGCGTCCGCCTCCGTGCCGGACGGGGACAGGCGGGTGCGCAGGATTTCCGGGCCGGGGCGGGTGCGGTAGGGGTTGGACGGGAACCACTCGGTGTACACGTCGTGCCAGAGTTGCTGGATGGCCTGAGGAGCGGGTCCCGAGGCGGTGAAGACCGCCCAGGTGCCCGGCGGGACCGGGAGGACGGTGATGCCCTCGGGTGCCGGTGCCGGTGCCGGTGCCGGGGTGATCACCGCGTGGTAGTAGTCGAGTTCCGTGCCCTCCGCGCGGCTCGGATCGATGTCGTCGCACACGGCGACGATGCCGTGCGGCTCCTGGCCGGACAGTTTCTCCAACTGCTCCACGGCGGCCCTGTCGAGGCCACGGACGAAATCGATGATCGCCTGGTTCGGGCCGGAGTGGATCAGGGGGATCCGGGTCTTGAAGCCCGTGACGGTGAAGGCCGGGCGGTCCTGGACGCGGTACTGCATGCTGCTGCTCCCTTCGACGGTGAGGCGGAAGGTCAACCGGGGCTGGGAGACGAGCGCGGCGCCGGTGCGACGGGCCTCGCCCGGGCCCACGCCGTGCATCGCGCGGAACGCCCGCGCGAACGCCTCGCCCGAGCCGTAGCCGTGGCGGACCGCGATCTCCAGGAGCGTCGCGTCCCCCGACAGCACCTCCGCGCCCGCGACCGTCAGCCGCCGCCGGCGGATGTACTCCGACAGCGGCATGCCGGCCAGGGCGGAGAACATGCGGCGCAGGTGGTACTCCGAGGTGCACGCCGTACGCGCCAGATCCGCCACGTCGACGGTGTGGCCGAGGTCCCGTTCGATCCGGTCCATCGCCTGGTTGAGCCGGTCCAGCACGTCCGGTCTCCTTCCTTTCGAGCCCTCACGCTAGGCAGCGCGTGCCCTGCCGCACCCGACATCCTGTGCCCGTTCCGGTCGGGTGCCGACCGTGCTGAACCAAGTGGCAGAAGGGAGCAGTCGAACGGCGTCGGCAAACCGCCGTCCGGCAGGCGTCCTCACGGTGTCCCTACCGTGAACGGCTAGCATCGCCCGTCAATCAGTCAGTTGCCGACCGGATGAGGTGAGGACGTGGGGGCACCCAGGATCGCCGTCGCCGTCGTGACGATGGGCAACCGGCCCGACGAGGTGGACGCCCTGCTGGAGTCCGTGGCCAAGCAGGACGTGCCGCCCGAGCGGATCGTCGTCGTCGGAAACGGATGTCCCCTGCCCGACTTCGCCCGCCGGCTGTCGCTGCCCGGCGAGGTCACGACCGTCGAAGTCGACGAGAACCTCGGCTGCCCCGGCGGGCGCAACGCGGCCCTGGAGCAACTGCGGGAGTTCGGCGACATCGACGTCGTGGTGGACCTGGACGACGACGGCCTGCTCGTCGACCCCGACGTGCTGCGCCGCGTGCGGGACCTGTACGCCGCCGACGAGCGGCTCGGCATCGTCGGCTTCCGGATCGTCGACGAGCTCGGCGAGACGCAGCAGCGGCACGTCCCCCGGATCGGCAACTCCGATCCCCGCCGGGGCGGTTACGTCACCGGCTTCCTCGGGGGCGGGCACGCCCTGCGGATGACGATGCTCGACGAGATCGGCGACTGGCCCGCCGAGTTCTTCTTCGCGCACGAGGAGACCGACCTCGCCTGGCGCGCCGCGGATGCCGGGTGGCGGATCCTGTACGCGCCGGAGTTGCTGCTCCGGCATCCCAGGACCTCGCCCGCCCGGCACGCCATCTACTACCGGGTGAACGCCCGCAACCGGGTCTGGCTGGCCCGCCGCCGGCTGCCGCTCCCGCTCGTCCCCGTCCACCTGGGCGTCTGGGTGCTGCTCACCCTCGCCCGGAACCGGTCGGGTGCCGGGCTGCGCGCGTGGATCGGCGGTTTCGTGGAAGGCGTACGGGAACCGGCGGGGGAGCGGCGGCCCATGCGGTGGCGGACGGTGTGGCGGCTCACCCGGCTGGGGCGGCCGCCTGTCATCTGAGACGCACGGGCGCCTTGCCGTCCGGCGGGCCGTGGAGTCCGGTCCGCCGGGGAGAGGGAGAGGGCCCCGGCCGTTCACCTCCGCCGACCGGGACCCGGACCCGGCCGCGGCGGCGACACTCCCCCGAGTTGCGCGTCCAGACGCGCGCGCCGCCGGGCCAGATCCGATGTAGTGATCACATCAGGCTTTGCCAACGGATCGCTAACATATGGCCAACGCTTCGCCGTTGCGTCATCCGGCGATTGGCCGGAAGTCGCCGAACCAAGATCAAGGACGGCCAGTACATCGGCCGATCCCGGCGCAGCAGGTGAGAGCCGGATGGCGGGAATGCGCTGTCCGGGGGCGGAAACTCGTCAAGGCGGTGCACGGGGGGTAGTGGCGCGATGATGCGGTTCGGGCTGTTGGGGCCGCCGGTGCTGTTCCGCGACGTCCAAGGCGGCGACCGGCGTGAGGCCAGGGCCGTCGCGAGCCCCAAGTCCCGTGTTCTGCTGGCCGCGTTGCTCCTCGACGCCGGGCGGGTCGTCTCCGTGGAGGCGCTCAAGGACGCGCTGTGGAGCGAGGCGCCGCCCGTCTCCGCGCAGGCCTCGCTGCACAATCACATCGCCCGGCTGAGGCGGCTGCTCGACGATCCCGGACGGCTGCGCACCGTGCCGTCCGGGTACGTGCTGCGGCTCGACGAGGGCGAGCTGGACGTCCACGTCTTCGACGGCCACGTCGCCACCGCGCGCGCCGCGCACGCCGGCCGGGCCTGGGAGCGGGTCGTGCGCGAGTGCACGGCCGCGCTCGCGCTGTGGCGGGGCGCGCCCCTCGCCGGGCTGCCGCCCGAGGTCGGCGGGTACGCCTTCGCGCAGCGGCTGTGCGAGGCCCGGCTGCTGCTCCTGGAGTGGCGCTACGACGCCGAACTGGCGCTAGGAGGCACGCGGTTGCAGGAGCTGGTCCCGGAGCTGGCGGCGCTGACCGGAGCGTATCCACTGCGCGAGGTGTACCACCGCCAGCTGATGCTCGCCCTGCACCGCACCGGGCGCCCGGCCGAGGCCCTGGCCGTCCACCGGGACCTGCGCGCCCGCCTCGTCGGTCAACTCGGCATCGAACCGGGGGCGGGTGTGCGGGCAGCACACGTGGAGGTGCTGCGCGGGGCCCTGGGGGACGCCGGTGCGGAGGACAAGCCGGGTGACGGCGAAGGGCCGCCGCCCGGTCCGGCCGGCGGTGCGCCCACCGGTCCGGCCGGCGGTGCGCCCGCCGGCCCAGCCGACACGGCTCCGTCCCGTTCGGTGGGCAGGCCCTCGCGCAGCGAAGCGGGTATGCCGGTGCCGTTGCCCGCGCCCGCCCAACTTCCGCCGCCCCCCATCCGTTTCATCGGCCGCAACACCGTCCGCGACTCCCTGCACCGGGTGCTCACCGCACCCGCCCCCCACCCCGTCGCCGTCATCAGCGGCATGGCCGGAGTCGGCAAGAGTGCGCTCGCCCTGTACGTCGGCCACCGTCTGGCGGAACGTTTCCCCGATGGGCAGATCCATCTCGACCTGCACGGCGCCACCCCGGGCATGGCACCTCTCACCCCTGGTCAGGCACTCACCGCGCTGCTGCGCGACCTCGGCGTCGAGCCCTGCCGCATCCCCGAACAGCCGGACGCCGCAGCCGCGTTGCTGCGGTCGCTGCTCGCACCGGCCCGCACGCTGCTCGTGCTGGACGACGCCGCGAGCGCCGCACAGGTACGGCCGCTGCTGCCGGGCGGTGCCGGATGCGCGGTGATCGTCACCAGCCGTTCACCGCTGACCGCCCTCGACGGCGCGGCCCGTTTCCCGCTCGCCCCGCTGTCGGACGAGGAGAGCGCCGAACTCCTGCGCAGCGCCTCGGGCCGTGAGGGCCTGGACGGCACGGACGCCGCCCGGCTCCTCGTCGAGCTCACCGGCCGGCTCCCGCTGGCCCTGCGGGTCGTCGCCGCGCGGCTCGCCGCCCGCCGGGCCCTGACCCCCGAGATGCTCGCCGGTCAGCTCGCCGCCGCCGAGGGGCGGTTGCGTCACCTGGAGTACGACGACCTGAGCGTCGGCCGTTCGCTGGCCGTCGCGTACGACGCGCTCGCGGGCTCCGATCGCGAGGCCGACCGGGACGCGGCACGCACCCTGCGTGCCATCGGCGCGCTCGACCTGCCCACGTACGGCGCCCCTCTTCTCGCCCGTCTCACCGGCATCGGCGAACCCCGCACCGAGGACGCCCTGGACCGCCTCCTCGACGTGGCCCTGCTGGAGGAGACGACGTACGGCCGCTACGCGCCCCACGGCCTGGTGCGCGACTTCGCCCGCGAGCGGGCCGCAGAGCACGGGGCCGTCCACACCGCCGGTGCCGTGGACCTCGCCGGCACGGCGCTGCACTGGTACGCCGCTGTGGCCGAGCGCGTCCTCGCCGCGATCGTGGAACCCGGCCTCGACCGGGACGACCGCCTTCGGCCCACCGCGAGTCAGCCCGGCGGCCATGCGGCCCAGGTCGCCACGGTCATGCCCTTCGCCGGCCCCGAGGAGGCCTTCGCCTGGGGGGACGGCGAGCTGGAGAACGTCGTCGCCCTGGTCGAGCGGTACGCGGACACCCCCTCGGAGCGGCGCGCGGGCCTGGTCTCCGCGCTCGTCCGGCTGATCTCCCCGTACGCGCACCGCCGGGGCCGCCTCGCCGAGATGGACGTGCTCGGGCAGGCCGGCCTCCGGGTCGCCCGGCGGCTCGGGGACACGGCGGCGGAAGCGTACGCCCTGGCCGACCTCGGTGGGCTGCACTTCCTGACCGGCCGGCTCAGCGAGGCCCTCGCCCTCAACGACCGCGCGCTCACCCTCTGGCGGCGGCTGGATCACACCTCCTGGATCCGCCGCTGCCTGAACAACCGGGGCCTGCTGCTGGACGGGCTCGGCCGGCGCGCCGAGGCGGGCGAGGCACTGACGCGGAGCCTGGAGTACGCCCGGCGGCTGAACGACCCCTACGGCGAAGCCATCACCCACAGCCACCTCGGCAACCTCGTCGAGCCGACCGACCCCCGGGCCGCCATCGAGCAGCACCTGCGTTCGCTCGCCCTCGGGGACGAGATCGGCGCCGTGATCGTGCGGCACGCCGCGCACTGCAACATCGGGTACGCCCGTCTGCGGCTGGGGCAGCCGGCCGCCGCCGTCCCGCACTTCGAGGAGAGCCTGCGCATCCTCGGCGGGCACGGCGACTGGTACGGCGAGTCCCGGACCCGGCTCGGCCTGGTCCGGGCCCTGCGCCTGCTGGGCCGCGACCGGCGGGCCGCCCGCGAGTGTGCCGAGCTGCTCGGCCGGGCCGACGCCCGCGACGACCGCTACACCGCCGGTCTCGCCCGCCACCAGCACGGGCTGCTGCTGCGCGAGCGGGGGGAGGTCGGCGCGGCGCGCGAGGAGTGGGGCTCGGCGCTCGCGGCGCTGGAGGGGACGGACGAGTGGGCCGTGGTCACGGAGCTGCGCGAACTCCTGGCGTCTTGCGGCTGATCACTTGGCGGCTGATCACTTGGCGTCCGCGTAGCACTCCACCACCGCCGTCGTGAACGGGAACCGCACCGGCGTCTCCCCGAAGGTCAGCCGCCCGGCCAGGGCCGCCGCCTCGCGGATGGCCGCCACGACCGCCTCCGCCTCCTCCTCGGGGCAGTGCACGATCACCTCGTCGTGCTGGAAGAAGACCAGTTCGGCCGCCAGCTCCGCGCAGGTCCGGCGCAGCGCGGCGAGCAGCAGCAACGCCCAGTCGGCGGCGCTGCCCTGGACGACGAAGTTCCGGGCGAAGCGGCCGCGGGCCCGGGCGTTGGTGGAGGCGTAGCCCGGCACCCACGCGGCGCTGTCGTCGGGCTGGTCCGCATCGCCCGGTGGGATGCCGGCTTCCTCGGTCGCGTCCTCCGCCCCCCGGGCCGCCGGCGGGCAGGTCCGGCCGAGCCAGGTCCGCACGAGCCGGCCCTCCTCACCGGCCCGGGCCGCGTCGTCGACGTACGCCACGGCTCTGGGGAAGCGGCGTCTGAGCGCGGCGAGGTTCTTAAGGCCGTCCCCGGATGTCTGCCCGTACACCGCGCCGAGCACGGCCAGCTTGGCCTGGCTGCGGTCGCCGGAGAAAGCGCGGTCGGAGACGGACTGGTACAGGTCGGTCTCCCGCCCGGCCACCTCCATCAGGCCGGGGTCGCGGGAGATCGCGGCGAGGACGCGCGGTTCCATCTGGTCCGCGTCGGCGACGACCAGCCGCCAGCCGGGATCGGCGACCACGGCCCGCCGGATCACCTTGGGTATCTGCAGCCCGCCCCCGCCGTTGGTCACCCAGCGGCCGGTCACCGTCCCGCCCGCGAGGAACTCGGGTCTGAAGCGGCCCTCGCGGACCCAGTCCTGGAGCCAGGACCAGCCGTGGGCGACCCAGATGCGGTACAGCTTCTTGTACTCCAGCAGTGGTTTCACGGCCGGATGGTCGATCGTCTCGATCTCCCACTTGCGGGTCGAGGAGACCTTGATGCCGGCCCGCGCGAAGGCCTTGACCACGTCGGCGGGCAGGTCGGGGCGGACCCGGTGGCCGAACGCGGCGGACACCTCCTCGGCCAGCTCGGCCAGTCGGCGCGGCTCGCCGCCGCCCGCGTACCGCTCGCCCAGCAGGTCGTGCAGGAGTGCCCGGTGCACCTCGGTGCTCCAGGGCAGTCCGGCCCGGTTCATCTCGGCCGCCACCAGCATGCCCGCCGACTCGGCGGCCGTCAGCAGCCGCATGCGGTCGGGGTGCCCGGCGCCGGCGTGCCGCCGCTGCTGCTCGGCGTAGACCGCGAGGAGGTCGGACAGGGGCAGGTGGACACCCTGCGGCTCGAACAGGGAGGACTGGGCGCCCGGTTCCGCCGACCGCTGCGGCGGATCGGGCGGTACGGGGCCGCCGCGCAGCCGGGCCAGGGCGGCCGCGGCCGAGCGTGGTTCCCCGTACCGCCCCTCATGGCCGAGGAGGAGCGTCTCGGCGGCCTCGATGTCGTAGCACCGCTCGACTCGCACCCCCGTGGCGAGCAGACGCGGGTAGACCTCGGCGGTGGACCGCCACACCCACCGCGTGACGCCGGGACGGCTCCGCACGGCCTCGGCGGGGCTGGACTCCCGCCGGACCGGGCCGGAGGGCAGCCCGTCCGGGCCGAGGGGGGCGACGTCCACGCCACCGTCCTCGGCCGGTGCGAGCGCCCACCGGTCGGCCATGCAGCGAGTCTGCCAGGGGGGTCTGACAACGCCCCGTCGCCGTCGCCGTCGCCGTCGCCGTCGCCGTCGCCGACGCCGACACCGACACCGACACCGCCCAGGCTCGGTCCGGCACGCTCGCGGACGACGGTCAGGCACACCCGGCGGCGGGTTCGCCGGTGGCGGTCGGGGTCCGGCGGGTTGGCCGATGCGGTCGGGTTCCGTTCGGCGGGTTCGCCGGTGCCGGTCGGGATCCGGCGGGTTGGCCGATGCGGTCGGGATCCGCCCGGCGGGTTCGCCGGTGCCGGTCGGGATCCGGCAGGTTCACCGACGCCGGTCAGTATCCGCCCGCCGGTTCGCCGATGCCGGTCAGTATCCGCCCGGCCGGTTCGCCGATGCCCGTCAGGATTCGCCCGGCACGTTCTTCTGTGTCTGCGTGAACTTCTCCAGCGCCCCGGCGACGTACCGCTCGGTGTGCTCCTTGTCGATGCCCAGGCCGCTGAGGACGCCCTGGCCGTTCTCGTGCTCCAGCAGGGCGAGCAGGACGTGCTCGGTGCCGATGTAGTTGTGGCCGAGGCGCAGGGCCTCGCGGAAGGTGAGCTCCAGGACCTTCTTGGCGGCCTGGCCGTAGGGCACGAGCTCCGGGGCGTCGTCGACGGCCGGCGGGAGCGCCGCCGTGGCCGCCTCGCGCACTGCGTCGAGGGAGACGCCCTGTTCGACGATCGCCTTCGCGGCGAGTCCCTCCGGCTCGGCCAGCAGTCCGAGGACGAGGTGCTCGGGCAGGCCCTCGGCGTTGTGCGCGGTCTTGGACGCGTTGTGCGCCGCCATGACCACGCTGCGGGCCCGGGGCGTGTACCGGTTGAAGCCCTGGCTGGGGTCGAGGTCGGCCGATTCCTTCGGCACGAACCGCTTCTGGGCGGCCTGCCGGGTGACGCCCATGCTCTTGCCGATGTCGGTCCAGGACGCGCCGGAGCGCCGGGCCTGGTCGACGAAGTGGCCGATCAGGTGGTCGGCCACGTCGCCCAGGTGGTCCGCGGCGATCACCGCGTCCTGCAACTGGTCGAGCGGCTCCGCATGGACCTTCTTGATGGCCGCGATGAGGTCGTCGAGACGGATGGATGACGTGGTCTCGGGGTTCGTCATGTGTCAACCGTAGGTTGCGCCCCTCAGAGTGTCAACCGCGGGTTGACACTGGCAGGGTGCCGGGCCGGCCGCTCCCGCGTGGCACCATCGGCCCGTGAGTACGTCCAGCACCGTCGACCGCGCGTTCGCGTCGGCCCTCTACGAGACCGGTGAGACCGCCCTCGACACCGGCGCGTCCCTGCTCGCCTCCGACCCGGCGGCGGACGCCGAACTCGACCGGCGTGGACGGGAGTTCGTGGCGGCGGCCTGGCGCCGCGGCTGGCAGCCGGCCGACGTCGTACGGATCGTGCGGCGCGAGCTGTACGACGTGCACGTGCTCCTCGTGGCCACGCTGATCCGCGCCCAGGCGCCCGACGACGTGCCCCGGGGCCGCCGCTGGGACGCGCAGCTGGCGGAGCTTCCCGCCGACGCCCCGCCCCGCACCGACCGGTTCTCGCACGTCACGGCCGTGCTGGAGCTGTACCGCCTGCTGCTGCGGCTGCCGGCCCTGGAGCCCCTCGACGAGGCGCCCGGAGCGGCTGCCGGCCAGGCGAGGCCCGAGTCGCGCATGCTCACCCGCATCCGCGCCCTGCTGGCCAAGGCCGAGGCGACCGGGTTCCCGGAGGAGGCGGAGGCGCTCAGCGCCAAGGCGCAGGAGCTGATGGCCCGGCACAGCGTCGACGAGGCACTGCTCGCGGCGCAGGCACCCTCGCCGGACACGCCCGGGGCCTGCCGGATCGGGGTCGAGCCGCCGTACGAGCAGGCCAAGGCGGTGCTGCTGGACGCCGTCGCCGGTGCCAACCACTGCCGCGCCGTGTGGAACGAACCCCTCGGCTTCTCCACCGTCGTCGGCTTCGAGGCCGACCTGGAGGCGGTCGAACTCCTCTACACCTCACTCCTGGTGCAGGCCACGACCGCGATGACCAAGGCGGAGGCCGCACAGCGGGCCGGTGGACGCAAGCGCACCAAGACGTTCCGGCAGTCGTTCCTCGCGGCTTACGCCCACCGCACAGGCACCCGGCTGGCGGCAGCCGCCGAGACCCAGGTGACCGACGACCTGCTCCCGGTCCTCGCCTCCCGCGAGGTCGCCGTCGCCGGGCGGCTGGACCGGATGTTCCCGGAGACGACCACGACCCGGCTGCGCGGGGTGCGGGACGCGGAGGGCTGGACGCAGGGCGCGCAGGCGGCCGACCGGGCCCAGGTCCGGCACCGGCCGCCGCTGCGCTGACAGCCGTCGGTGCCGTCAGCGCCCTCGGCGCCGACCGTGCCGTCATTGCCTGCCGTTCAGTCGCCCGAGGTCTCGAAGCCGCTCACCGAGGCCTTCTCGTCCGACGCCCACGAGACCTCGCCGTACGACCACTTCAGCTCGTGCGCCGTCCTGGTGTCGCCGGGCAGGGTGAAGGACGCCTTGTGCACGTCGAGACTGTCCGCGGAGCCCGCCTCCCCCCGGACGTAGGTGAGGGTGAAGGACGTCGTGCCGCCCTTCCCGAGGGTCAGCGACTGGGCCTTCGCGCCCTCGACCGGGGAGATGGACGTCGTCTTGTCGTCGGCGAGCAGGTCCACGCCGGGGAAGCCCTTCAGCGTGCACTGCTCGCCCTTGTTGGTGAGCGTGACGGTGACGGTTCCGGTGTCCCCCGCGGCCGGGGCGGCGGCGGCGCCGACCTCGACACCCATGTCGCCGAGCGGGCAGGCCGAGTCGCTGGGCCGGTCCGCGTTCTTGACGTCGTCGCCGCCGGACGTGTCGTCGCTGCAGCCGGTCAGCAGGACCGTCGCGGCGAGGGCGGCGGCCAGGGGGAGGAGATAGGTGCGCATGAGGTCCTCTGGACGTGTCGAACGAAAGCGGCATCGGGCCCCTGGATCATCACGCACGCGCACACCGCCCGCCCACGCGCCCCCTCCGATTCCCCCGAACGCCGGACGGGCCGCGGTGCCCTCAGGCGATCCGCGGCCCGTCCCCACGCATGCCGGTGTCAGCCGAGGCTCGCCGTCGGCAGGCCCGTCGGCAGCTTTCCGCCCTCGGCCTTCGTGTAGGTCTCCGCTCCGAGGCCGCCCTCCCAGGTGACCTTCAGGCTGCTGCCGTTCACGGAGTCGACCATGCCGGTCGCCCGGTCCTTGGAGCCGTCCGTGCACTTCAGGCGGATCATCCGCATCCCGGACTCCTCGCCCGCGGTGCCACTGCACACGCTGCCGCCGGTGGCGAACAGCGCGGCCTGCTTGCCGGTGATCACCAGGGCCACGGCCTTGCCGTCGGTCGTCGCGAGCCAGCTGCCCGCCAGTGCGCCACCGGCCGACTCCCCGGAGCCGGAACCCGCCCCGGAGTCGCCGTCCTTGCCGGCGGACGCCGAGGACGACGGGGCCGGGCTGGAGGCGGAGCCGTCGCCCGAGTCGCCGTCACTGCTGCACGCGCTCAGCACGAGCGCGCCCGCCAGCCCCGCGGCCGCCGCCGCGACACGCACGGCACCGGAACGGCGCGAGAAGATCACCGAAGTCACTGCAAGCCCCCAAGTTGTAGCCGGCCGGCCGGCCCGGACGGCACCGGCCGGCCTCCTGGCCGGAACGACCGCAGCAAGCTACCAGGGCCCGTCAAGAGGCTTCGCAAACGCCTCTCACCAGGACGACTTGCGCACCCCGGGCAGATACCCCGCGTGCGCCTGCTCCCGCAGACTCACCCGGGACAGCCCGAACGCCCGGAAGTAGCCGCGCGGCCGGCCGTCCACCTGGTCGCGGTTGCGCACGCGCGTGGCGCTCGCGTCACGCGGCTGCCTGCGCAGCTCCGCCTGGGCGGCGAGCCGTTCGGCCTCGGTCGAGGACGGCCGCCGGACGATCTCCTTCAGCTCGGCCCGCCGGGCGGCGTACCGCGCGACGACCTCCTGCCGCCTGTCGTTCTTCGCGATCTTGCTCTTCTTCGCCATCAGACCCTCACTCCCCGGGCGCGGATCCGGGCGACGGCCGCCTCGATCCCGATCGTGTCGACGGTCTTGATCCCCCTGGCGCTGAGCCGGAGCCGGACGTACCGGCCCTCGCCCGGCAGCCAGTAGCGCTTGGACTGGATGTTGGGGTCGAACCGGCGCGACGTGCGCCGGTGGGAGTGGGAGATGCGGTTGCCGAAGCCCGGCCGGGTGCCGGTCAGCATGCAGTGCGCGGACATGGGTGGTGACGTACCTCTCCGCCTCAGGTGATGTAAATGGAATTCATTTTCAGTAGCATAGCGGCATGGCACGCAACGAACTCCGTCCGGTCATCAAGCTCCGGTCCACCGCCGGGACCGGCTTCACCTACGTGACCCGCAAGAACCGCCGCAACGACCCCGACCGCATGACCCTGCGCAAGTTCGATCCGGTCGCCGGCCGCCACGTCGACTTCCGAGAGGAGCGCTGACCATGCGCCAGGGAATCCACCCGGAGTACGGTCCCGTCGTCTTCCGTGACCGTGCCGCGAACTACGCCTTCCTCACCCGCTCGACGCTCTCCGCCACGGCGGGCGAGAAGACGATCGAGTGGGAGGACGGCGCCACCTACCCGGTCGTGGACGTCGAGATCTCCGACGTCAGCCACCCCTTCTACACCGGCACGGCCCGCGTCCTGGACACCGCCGGGCGCGTGGAGCGCTTCGAGCGCCGGTACGGAAAGAAGGGCTGACTCCGTGACTGTCCCTCCCGCTCTCCCCGTCGTGATCGTCGGCGGGCTGCACGCCGACGCCCGCCGGGCGGCCGTCGCGCGGCTGCTCGCCGACGTGCCCGGCAGCGTCGTCCTCCACCACGACCTGGCGACGGCCGCCGCGGGCACGGTCGTACGGACCATCAGGGACGCCTCCGGTGTCCTCGACGCGGGGGAGGCGCCGCTCGTCAACGACTGCGCGTGCTGCGCCCTGCGCGAGGACCTGGTGCCGGAGCTGGAGCGGCTGCGGGACGCCGGGGCCACCCGGCTGGCCGTCGTCGAGCTGTGGGACTCCGTCGAGCCCAAGGCCATGGCCGAGGTCGTCACGGCGGGCGGGCTCACCGTCACCGGCGTGATCACCGCCGTCGACCCGGCCCTGGTCCTGCCGTACCTCGGCAACGGCGACGACCTCGCCGACGCCGGTCTCGCGGCCGCCGCCACCGACCAGCGCACGATCGCCGACACCTTCGCGCGCCAGCTGGAGTACGCCCCCGTCCTCGCGGTCGCCGACTCCCCGGAGGCCGACGACGAGGACCGGGAGCTGCTCGCGCAGCTGCACCCGACGGCCCGCCGGGCCCCGGTCGGGGAAGGTGCCCCCGTGGACCGGGCCGGGGACGGCCTGACCGTGCCGACCCCACGCAGAGGTCCGCTCTCTCCGCTGGCCGAGGCCGCCCTGGCCGGCTTCGACGTCGAGGCGGCCGCCGCCGCCCAGCACCCGGCCTGCGCGCTGCTCCCCGCCGAGGCCGACGCGCACGGCGTCTCCACCCTGGTGTGGCAGCGGCGCCGGCCCTTCCACCCGGAGCGGCTGTACGCCGCGCTGGAGGACCTGACCTGCGCGGCCGCCCGCAGCCGGGGCCGGTTCTGGCTCGCCGACAAGCCCGACACGCTGTTCCACTGGGACGCGGCGGGCGGCGCCCTGTGCGTGGAGGGCGCGGGCCCCTGGCTGGCCTCCCTTCCGGACGCGGCGTGGGAGATGGTCCCGCCGGTGCGCCGTGCCGCCGCCGCGCTGGACTGGCACCCCGAGCACGGGGACCGCGGCCAGCACCTGGTCTTCACCTCGCCCGGCCTCGACCGGGACGGCCTGGAGCGGCTGCTGGAGTCCTGCCTGCTGTCCGACGCCGAGTACGCCGCGGGCCCCGACGCCTGGCAGCGGCTGCCGCACGCCTTCGACACCCTTCTGGAGGTCTGACCCCATGCCCCGCAAGCCCGACCGCAAGCCCGCCAAGAACCGGCCCAACCCCCTGGACCGGGCCGGGATCACGTACATCGACTACAAGGACACCGACCTGCTGCGGAAGTTCATCTCCGACCGCGGAAAGATCCGCAGCCGCCGCGTCACCCGGGTGTCGTCCCAGCAGCAGCGGCAGCTGGCCAAGGCGATCAAGAACGCGCGCGAGATGGCACTCCTGCCGTACACCGCGCGCTGAGCCCGTCCGGACCGGGTGAGGTTCCCCACGCTCGACGGGTGGGGGACCTTCTGCCGGTGCCGCCGCCGGGTCGCCGCCCGCCTTCGGCCGTCCGGCATCGGGGCGTGTGGCGGGGCGCCGGGACCGGGCCGCAGGCCGGTCGGACCGGCCGGGGGGCCGCGGTTCCGCGAGCCGTCCCGGGTCGCCGGGCGGCGCGGGACGCGCAGGGTGGAGTGCGGGCCGGCGGGGCCGTGAGCCGAGCGCGGGTCCGGCGATGGTCGGAGCGGGACACCGGCCGCGAGGACGACCCCGGCCTCCTGCGACCGGCGCATTTCTCGCCGTCCCCGCAGGCCACGGCCGTCTTCCGGATACCGGTCGGCCAGTCGAACGCCTTTCGCAGGACCGTCCGTCTCAGCTCCCGCTTCTCGGGTGCGGTCCCCGCACGGCCGCCGCACTCCGCCGTCGAGCGGATGTTCCGCCTCCACCGGACCTCCCCGAACCCCCGGACTTCACCGCAGGCCGCGGGGAACGAGAGGCGGGGGCGAGCCGTCAAACAGACGAGAGCTTCGGTAAAGCGGGCGTCAACGCTGTAACCACGGGACCACCCCGCGTGCACGTGCATCTGCCCATGCATCTGCACATGAACAGGGCTATGATCCGGGTCAGTTGACCACTGCACCAATGGCCACACCAGCCAGTGCACCACCGGGGAGCGACCTGTGGACCACGACGTGTACGACGTGTACAACGGGATGGCGGCCGCCGGGCTGCGCGGTGTGGCCTGGCAGAAGAGCCGGCACAGCAACTCGCAGGGCTCGTGCGTGGAGTTCGCCCGATTGCCGGGCGGTGACGTGGCCGTGCGCAACTCGCGCTTCCCGGACGGCCCCGCACTGGTCTACACCCGTGCGGAGATCGAGGCCATGCTGCTCGGCGTCAAGGACGGCGAGTTCGACCACCTGGTCGGCGGCTGACGGTCCGGCGGTCCCGGCGGGGTCCGGGCGATATGCCCCTGATGCGCGGTGACGCGCGTAGAACCGCGGCGCGAGAATGCGCCGCGGTCTTCTCATTCCCCGTTCGGCCGTGAACCGGTCGGCGGCAGCCGGAACAGCGCCCAGACCACCTTGCCGCTGAGCGCGCCCGCGAGCGGGTGCCAGCCCCAGCTGTCGCTGAAGGAGTCGACCAGGAACAGCCCGCGGCCCGACTCGGCCGAGAAGTCGTCGGTCTCCCGGGCGACCGGACTGTCGTGACTGGGATCGCGCACCGCACACACCAGCCGCTCGGTCCACCGCATCAGATGCAGGCGCACCGGGGGCTCGCGGTCGCCGCACGCGCCGCTCGCCGGCAGGCCGTGCCGCAGCGCGTTGGTGACGAGTTCCGAGACCACCAGGCAGACATCGTCGAACCGTTCGCCCATGTCCCACTGGTCGAGGGTGATGCGGGTGAACCGCCGTGCCTCGCGCACCGCTTCGTAGCGGGCGGGAAGGGCGCAGGAGGCGGCGTCGGACACGGCCGCGGGGTCCAGCGGCGGAAGGCCCTGCCGTAACGGCTCGAGCATGGTCGATCCATTCGTCCCCATGCGAGGCACTCCCGGGAATTCGCGGTCGGTGCGATGCAGCGGTGGTGCGGGACCATGGTTTCGGATGCGCACAGCAGATGCAAGGGCAGATGCACGTGCACGTGACCAGAATGAGATGTCCCGTACCGCTTGTTGGCCAATTTTTCCGTCATCTTCGCGTCGCTCTTCGGTCGTTCACTTGCCTTCTTCTTGCTTCCGCGCACGAGCGCCGATCGTCTCGATTCCGTTTCCGTAACCGGACGAGTACTGCTCGGAGTGTTTTAGTGGCAGACTGCGGCCCCTGAAGACGTTGGGGAGGCTGGCGAACGTGAGCGCGGGAGAGCCGGGATCGGTGGTGCGGCGCATGCTGCTCGGATCACAACTCAGGCGACTGCGTGAGGCGCGGGGCATCACGCGCGAGGCGGCGGGCTATTCGATCCGCGCCTCCGAGTCGAAGATCAGCCGGATGGAGCTGGGCCGGGTGAGCTTCAAGACCAGAGACGTCGAGGACCTGCTGACCCTGTACGGCATCACGGACGAACAGGAGCGCGCCTCCCTGCTGTCCCTGGCCAAAGAGGCCAACGTCGCCGGCTGGTGGCACAGTTACTCGGACGTGCTGCCCAGCTGGTTCCCGACCTATGTCGGCCTGGAGGGCGCCGCCTCGCTGATCCGCGCGTACGAGGTGCAGTTCGTGCACGGCCTGCTGCAGACCGAGGCGTACGCGCGCGCGGTGGTACGGCGCGGCATGCAGGGCGCGAGCGAGGCCGACGTCGAGCGTCGCGTGGCGCTGCGCCTGGAGCGGCAGAAGTACCTGGTCGACGAGCGCGCGCCCGACTTCCACATCATCCTGGACGAGGCCGCCCTGCGCCGCCCGTACGGCGACCGCGAGGTGATGCGGGGCCAGCTCCAGCACCTCATCGAGATCTCCGAGCGGCCCAACGTGCGGCTCCAGGTGGTGCCGTTCAGCCTCGGAGGTCACTCCGGCGAGAGTGGCGCGTTCACGATCCTCAGCTTCCCGGAGTCCGACCTGTCGGACGTGGTGTACCTGGAGCAGCTCACCAGCGCGCTGTACCTGGACAAGGCCGAGGACGTCGCCCAGTACGAGAAGGCGCTCAAGGAGCTGCAGAGCGACAGCCCCGGCCCCTCGGAGAGCCGGGACCTTCTGCGGGGTCTCCTCCAGCTCTCCTGAAGCAGCCCTTCAACTCGCCTTAAACAACAGTACGATGACGTGTGATCAGATCGTGAAGGCGCGATCAGGGGTCTGCTTAGGGATCGAGGGATCACATTGTCGTCGTCCTGCTTCACCGACCTTGCACAGCAGTACATCGACGGTGAGTGGCGCCCGGGCACCGGTTCCTGGGACATCATCGACTTCAACCCGTACGACGACGAGAAACTCGCGTCGATCACCATAGCCACGGCCGACGAGGTCGATCAGGCGTACCGGGCCGCGGCCCGCGCCCAGAAGCAGTGGGCCGCGACCAACCCCTACGCCCGCCGGGCGGTCTTCGAGAAGGCGCTGCGCCTGATCGAGGAGCGTGAGGCCGAGATCTCCGAGGCCATCATCGCCGAGCTCGGCGGCACCCGCCTGAAGGCCGCCTTCGAGCTGCACCTCGCCAAGGAGTTCCTGCGCGAGGCGGTGCACCTGGCGCTGGCCCCCGAGGGCCGGATCATCCCCTCGCCGGTGGACGGCAAGGAGAACCGCGTCTACCGCGTGCCGGTCGGCGTCGTGGGCGTGATCAGCCCCTTCAACTTCCCCTTCCTGCTGTCGATCAAGTCCGTCGCCCCGGCGCTCGCGCTCGGCAACGCCGTGGTGCTCAAGCCGCACCAGAACACCCCGATCGTGGGCGGCTCCCTGGTCGCGAAGCTCTTCGAGGACGCGGGGCTGCCCGGCGGTCTGCTGAACGTCGTCATCACCGACATCGCGGAGATCGGCGACGCCTTCATCGAGCACCCGGTCCCCAAGGTCATCTCCTTCACCGGTTCCGACGCGGTCGGCCGGCACGTGGCGACCGTCTGCGCCCGGCTGTTCAAGCGCTCGGTCCTCGAACTGGGCGGCAACAGCGCGCTGGTGGTCCTCGACGACGCCGACATCGACTACGCCGTGGACGCGGCCGTCTTCAGCCGGTACGTCCACCAGGGGCAGGTCTGCATGGCCGCCAACCGGGTCCTCGTGGACCGGTCGGTCGCGGACGAGTTCACCGAGAAGTTCGTCGCCAAGGTCAAGACCCTCAAGACGGGCGACCCGCGCGACCCGGAGACCGTCATCGGCCCGGTCATCAACTCCTCGCAGGCGGACGCCGTCTCCGGCGTCGTCGAGCAGGCCCTCGCCGAGGGCGCCACGGCCCTGGTGCGCGGCGGGCGGAGCGACAACCTCGTCGAGCCGTCGGTGCTGACGGACGTCCCCGCCGACTCGGCGCTGCTGCGGCAGGAGGTCTTCGGGCCGGTGGCCTTCCTCGTCCCGTTCGACGGTGAGGAGGAGGCCGTACGCCTCGTCAACGACACGCCCTACGGCCTGAGCGGTGCCGTCCACACCGGGAACGTGGAGCGGGGTGTCGCCTTCGCCCAGCAGATCGACACGGGGATGTTCCACGTGAACGACGGCACCGTGCACGACGAGCCGATCGTCCCGTTCGGCGGGGAGAAGCACTCGGGCATCGGCCGGCTCAACGGCGACACGATGCTCGACGCGTTCACCACGACCAAGTGGATCTCCGTGCAGCACGGCCGGAGCGGGTTCCCGTTCTAGCGTCTTCCGCCGCGCCCGGACCTTTGCGGACAGCACCTGACCGCAAGGGTCCGTAGCGTGGTCGGTGTCAGGGGGAGAGGCCCCCGGGCTGGTGAAAGGCGGCGGTCATGGTCACTCACGTTCCGGCGGAGGCTCACGGCGACGAGCGCGGAGCGCTTCTGGCCTTCATCGCCGAGCAGCGGGGCGGTGTGCGCCGGGCGGTGCTCGGGCTGACGGACGAGCAGGCGAGCTCGCGTCCCAGCGCCAGTGAGCTGTCCCTCGCCGGGCTGATCAAGCACGTGGCCGAGGTCGAGCAGATGTGGGTCTCCCTGGCCAAGGGGGAGCCGCCGGCGGTGGTGCGGGACCAGAGCAACTGGCACGAGTGCTTCCAGCTGGTCGACGGCGAGACCGTCGCGTCGCAACTGGCGTACTGGGACAAGGTCGCCGCCGAGACGGAGGCGTACATCCGCTCGGTGCCGAGCCTCGACGACACCTTCGCGCTGCCGGCCCAGCCCTGGTTCCCGCCGGACGCCCGGGTCTCGCACCGCTGGCTCTGCCTCCACCTCATCCGGGAGACGGCCCGGCACGCCGGTCACGCCGACATCATCCGTGAGTCCCTGGACGGCAGGACGGCCTTCGAGCTGGTGGCCGAGGAACAGCGGGCGGTGGCCGAGGCATAGCCTTGGCCGCATGTCAACGATCCGCCTCCTCGTGCTCGGCGCGGTCCGTATGCACGGGCGGGCCCACGGCTACCAGGTGCGCAACGACCTGGAGTACTGGGGCGCGCACGAGTGGTCCACGGCCAAGCCCGGCTCGATCTACCACGCGCTGAAGCACATGGCGAAGCAGGGGCTGCTGCACGCGCACGAGATCGCCCCGTCCACGGCCGGCGGCCCGCCGCGCACGGAGTACGAGATCACCGGGCAGGGCACCGAGGAGTACTTCCGGCTGCTGCGGGAGGCGCTGGTCACCTACGACCAGCGCGGGGACATGAAGACGGCCGCCGTCGGCTTCGTCGTCGACCTGCCGCGCGCCGAGGCGGTCGCCCTGCTGAAGGAACGGACCCTGCGGATCGAGCAGTGGCGGGCCGCCGTCCTGGAGCACTACGTGCCCGAGGAGGGACCCGGACAGCTCGGGCACATCGGCGAGATCATGAACATGTGGGTCCACACGGCCGACTCCGAGGCCGAGTGGACCCGCGGTCTCATCGGGCGCATCGAGGGCGGCGCCTACACCTTCGCCGACGAGGGCGACCCGTTCGTCGGCGTCCTGGCCGAGGACGAGGAGAACCCGTACGCGACGGGGGAGCGGCACCCCGGGGACGCCAACTAATCAAGTTTGACGAATGGCTACGACAGGTTTAGCTTGAACCCGTAGTCAACTTTGACTAGCGAGGGAGACTCAGTGGCCGATCCGGCGATCACCGTCGAAGGCGCGGAGAAGACGTACGGCGACAAGAAGGCACTGGACGGGCTCGACCTCACGGTCGCGCGCGGCACGGTGCACGGGGTGCTCGGCCCGAACGGCGCGGGCAAGACCACCCTGGTGAGGGTTCTGTCCACCCTGCTGCGGCCCGACGCCGGCCGGGTCGAGGTGGCCGGGCACGACGTGGTGCGCGAGGCCTACGCCGTGCGGCTGCGCATCGGCCTGCTCGGTCAGCACGCCGCGCTCGACGAGGAACTCGGCGGCCGGCAGAACCTGGAGCTGTTCGGCCGGCTGCACCACCTGGGCGCGCGGGGGGCACGCGCGCGTGCGGACGAACTCCTGGAGCGTTTCGGCCTGGCCGACACCGGCCGCAAGGCGGTCCGGCAGTACAGCGGCGGCATGCGGCGCCGCCTGGACCTGGCCGCGTCCCTGATCACCGAGCCGGAGGTGCTGTTCCTCGACGAGCCCACCACCGGCCTGGACCCGCGCGGCCGTGCCGAAGTGTGGTCCTCCGTCCGCTCCCTGGTCGGCGGCGGCACGACGGTTCTGCTCACCACCCAGTACCTGGAGGAGGCCGACCAGCTCGCCGACCGCATCTGCGTCGTCGACGCCGGCCGGGTCGTCGCCGAGGGCACGGCTGACGAGCTGAAGGCGCGGACCGGCGGCGACCGCATCGACGTGGTCCTGCGCAACGCCGGCGAACTGGGGGCCGCCGTCGCCCTGCTGCCCCTGAACGGGATCAGCGTCGACGCCGACCGCCGTCTGCTGAGCGCCCCGGTCACCGACCGCATGGAGGCGCTCTCCGGGGTCGTACGGGCCCTGCGGGACGCCGGGATCGAGGCGGAGGACGTCGCCCTGCGCCGCCCGACGCTGGACGAGGTGTTCCTGCACCTCACCGGGGACGACCACCGAGTGAAGGAGGCCGCGTGAGCGCCCACGCCCTGACCGACTCCTGGACCATGACCCGCCGGGAGCTCGCCCGCTGGGGGCGGCAGCCGGTCCAGCTGGCCGTCAACCTGGTCTTCCCGGTGATGCTGCTGCTGATGTTCGGCTACCTCATCGGCGGCGGCCGCGGGGTGAGCGGTGAGTACCGCGACTACCTGGTCCCCGGCATGCTCGCGCTCACCATGGCCTTCGGCCTGGAGGGCACGATGCTCGCCGTCACACAGGACCTCAACAAGGGCGTGATCGACCGTTTCCGCTCGATGCCCATGGCCAACGGCGCGGTGCTGGTGGGCCGTTCGGCCGCCGACATGCTCCAGTCGGCGATGGCGCTGGTCGTGCTGATCGGCGTGGGCGCCGCGCTCGGCTGGCGGCCCGGCGGTGGTCCGGCGGCCCTCCTCGCGGCCGTGGGACTGCTGCTGCTGTTCCGGTTCGCGATGCTGTGGATCGGCATCCACCTGGCCCTGGTGGCGGGCAAGCCGGAGATGGTCCAGGCCGTGCAGATCCTGGTCTGGCCGGTCGGCTTCCTCTCCAACGCGCTGGCCACGCCCGGCTCCATGCCCGGCTGGCTGGGCACGGTCGTCGAGTGGAACCCCATGTCCCACACGGCCACGGCCGTCCGGGACCTGTTCGGCGTGCCCGGCACGGAGTCCGGGCACGCGTGGGCCGCGATCGTCTGGCCCCTGGCCCTGCTGGCGGTGTTCTTCCCGCTGGCGGTACGGCGGTTCGGACGGCTCAGCCGCTGACCCCGGCGGTCCCGGCCTAGTGGTGGAAGCTGGTCGCCGCGCCCCTGTCCTCGGTCAGCGGGCGCGGCTGCCGGCGCAGATCCGGCAGCAGCCGCTCCAGGTCCTGCGCGAGCAGATCGGCGAGGTCGGCGGAGAAGCCGTTGCGGCACACCACCCGCAGCACCGACAGGTCCTCCCGGTTCGCCGGGAAGGTGTACGCGGGCACCAGCCAGCCGTGCTCGCGCAGCCGCCGGGAGACGTCGAAGACGTCGTACGCCGTCACGTCCGGCGCCGTCGTGAAGGCGAACACCGGCAGCTCGTCGCCCCGGGTCAGCAGCCGGAAGTCACCGAGCTCCCCGATGCGCCCGGCCAGCCCCGTGGCCACGTCCCGCGCGGCCTGCTGTACGGCCCGGTAGCCCTGCTTCCCCAGCCGCAGGAACGTGTAGTACTGCGCGACGACCTGCGCGCCCGGGCGGGAGAAGTTGAGCGCGAACGTCGGCATGTCGCCGCCCAGGTAATTCACCCGGAACACCAGCTCCTCCGGCAGGGCCGCCGCGTCCCGCCACAGCGCCCAGCCGACACCCGGGTAGACCAGCCCGTACTTGTGCCCCGAGGTGTTGATCGACGCCACCCTCGGCAGCCGGAAGTCCCAGACCACGTCCTCGTCGAGGAACGGCGCGACCATGGCCCCGGACGCGCCGTCCACGTGCACCGGGACGTCCAGCCCGGTCCGTTCCTGCAGCGCGTCGAGGGCCGCGCACAGCTCGGCGATCGGCTCGTAGGAACCGTCGAAGGTCGAGCCCAGGATGCCGACCACGCCGATGGTGTTCTCGTCGCACAACTCGGCGGCGGCCTGCGGGTCCAGGTGGAAACGCTCGCCCTCCATGGGCACCAGCCGGGCCTCCACCTCCCAGAAGTTGCAGAACTTCTCCCAGCAGACCTGCACGTTCACGCCCATCACCAGGTTGGGCCTGGCCTCGGGGTAACGGTCGGCGTTGCGCTTGGCCCAGCGCCGCTTCAGCGCCATCCCGGCGAGCATGCACGCCTCGCTCGACCCGGTCGTCGAACACCCCACGGCACTCGCCGGGTCGGGTGCGTTCCAGAGGTCGGCGAGCATCGCCACGCAGCGGCGCTCCAGCTCGGCCGTGCGCGGGTACTCGTCCTTGTCGATCATGTTCTTGTCCCGGCACTCCGCCATCAGCACCCCGGCCTCGGGCTCCATCCAGGTGGTGACGAAGGTGGCGAGGTTCAGCCGGGCGTTGCCGTCGAGCATCAGCTCGTCGCGCACCAGCTGGTGGGCGGTCGCCGGGGCCATCGGCTGGTCCGGGAGGCGGTGCGTGGGCGGGGCCTCGGCCATGTCGCCGAGCGGGTTGGCGGGGCCGTAGAAGGGGTTGACGGACAGGCGGCTGTCGCCGGGCCGGGGGGGACCGTCGTTGAGCGGCATGGGTGCCTCCAGGGGGTCGGGGGAGAGATGGGGAACGTCAACGGACCGACGTGCCGTCCTTGCGCAGCTGCATCTGCGGCCGGCCCGTGACCAGCAGCCAGGCCGGCAGCGAGGCGATGCAGAGCAGGGCGATGACCGCAGGCTCCGCGACCAGTACCGCGGCGACGAACAGGCTGATCCAGCCCTGCCGCGTGATCGCCAGCAGCACCCCGAGCACACCGGCGGACACCCCGACCGAGGGATGCACCCCGGACACCAGGGCGTGTGCGCACAGGCCGAGGGCGGTGCCGACGAACACGGCGGGGAAGATCCGTCCGCCCCGGAAACCGCAGGACGCGGCGACGACCAGTGCGGCCAGCTTCACCACCGTCATGACGGCGAACTCCCCGGCCGACCAGCCGTCCGGGTCGTGCGCCAGCGTGGCGATCTCGTCGAGCCCCTTGAACAGCGTCAGATGACCGCCCGCGGCGGCCAGGGCGCCGAGCACGGCCCCGCCCGCCGGGAGCATCAGCATGGGGTGCCGCAGCCGCCGGAAGGCCGCGTGGACGTAGGGGAAGGCCCGCACGGCACACAGTGCGAGCAGCGCGCCGACCGCGGCGACCACCACCGAGGCCAGCAGGTCGGACCAGCCCGGCCGCCCGAAGGACGGCAGGCCCAGGTCGAAGCTCGGGTGGTCGAGGAGGGCGACGGTCAGGGAACCGGCGGCAGCCGCGGTCAGCGGCGCGAAGAGGTTGTCCCACAGCATCCCGCGGGTCTCCTGGCGGGCCAGCAGCTCGGAGATCGCCAGGGCGGCCGCCACCGGGGTGCCGAACAGCGCGCCGATGGTCGCCGCCTCCGCCAGCGCCGGCCAGAGCCGCCCCGGCGCCCGGGGGATGAACCGGCCGCCCAGCCAGACGGCCAGGCCGACGTTGGCTGCGATGATCGGGTTCTCGGGGCCGAGGCTCGGGCCGCCGGCCAGCATCAGCGCGTTCGCCAGCAGCAGCCCGGGGAGCACCACGGGCGGCAGGACGGGGGCCTCCAGGCCGACGGTGGCGGGATCTGGGCCGGCGTGCCCCGGCACCTTCCACACGACCAGCCCGACGGCGATGCCGGTCGCGACGAGCACCACGAACATCCAGGCCACGGAGTACCGGCCGATCCCGAGCGCGTCCGGCACGGTCTCCCACAGCACGTCCTGGAGCTGCTCGGCTGCGACCTCCACCCCCACCAGGACCAGGGCGGAGATCGCGCCCACGACCACGGCGGGCAGGATCGACGGCAGCAGGGCACGGGCGGGAGTCGACGGGGTGACCGATGGTGCCCGGTCTTCGGAGTCCTGGACCACGGGCACACGATAAACGGATCAAACCGTACAAACGGGATAAGGGGGCAACACGCTTGCACCTCACGTGACGTGAGGCCCGACCGTGGAGCGCGAAGGAAGGGAGCGGAAGTGAGCTACTCGGTGGGACAGGTCGCGGGCTTCGCCGGTGTCACGGTGCGCACGCTGCACCACTACGACGACATCGGCCTGCTCGTCCCGAGCGAACGCAGCCACGCGGGCCACCGGCGCTACGGCGACGCCGACCTCGACCGGCTGCAGCAGATCCTGTTCTACCGGGAGCTCGGTTTCCCCCTCGAGGAGGTCGCCGCCCTGCTCGACGACCCGGACGCGGACCCGCGCGCGCACCTGCGCCGCCAGCACGCACTGCTGACCGCCCGGATCGAGAAGCTGCGGAAGATGGCGGCGGCCGTGGAGCACGCCATGGAGGCACGCACGATGGGACTCAACCTCACGCCCGAGGAGAGGTTCGAGGTCTTCGGGGACAACGACCCGGAGCAGTACGCCGAGGAGGTGGAGGAGCGCTGGGGCGACACCGACGAGTACGCCGACTCACAGCGCCGCACCGCGAGCTACACCAAGGAGGACTGGAAACGCATCCAGGCCGAGGCCGCCGACTGGGGCGAGCGCTACGGCGCCCTGATGGCGGCGGACGAGCCGCCCACCGGCGAGGCGGCCATGACCCTGGCGGAGGAGCACCGGCAGCACATCTGCACGTGGTTCTACGAGTGCTCCTACGAGATCCACCGCTGCCTCGGCGAGATGTACGTCTCCGACGAGCGGTTCAAGGCGTTCTACGACGCGCTGCGCCCGGGCCTCGCCGAGCACCTGAGGGACGCGATCGTCGCGAACGCGGCACGTCACACCGCCTG
Source organism: Streptomyces sp. NPDC047880 (assembly GCF_040706515.1). NCBI lineage: Bacteria > Bacillati > Actinomycetota > Actinomycetes > Kitasatosporales > Streptomycetaceae > Streptomyces > Streptomyces sp. NPDC047880. The sequence goes on from NZ_JBEZOK010000001.1 coordinate 398,650, forward strand.
ACCCCCGGCCCGGGAGTGCCCTCACTCCCGGGTCAGGACCACCGCCGTGCCGTACGCGCACACCTCGGTGCCCACGTCGGCCGCCTCCGTCACGTCGAAACGGAACGCGAGGATCCCGTTGGCGCCACGCGTGCGTGCCTGTTCGACGAGCCGCTCCATGGCCTGGTTGCGGGTCTGCACGAGCGTCTTGGTGAGCCCGCGCAGCTCGCCGCCGACCATCGACTTCAGCCCGGCCCCGATCTGGCTCCCCACGTGGCGGGAGCGCACGGTCAGGCCGAAGACCTCGCCGATCACCTCCCGCACGTGGTAGCCGGGTATGTCGTTCGTGGTGACGACGAGGACCTCGGGGTCCGGGCCCTGTCCGCCGCCGTATTCATCGATGCCCATGCTTCACAGCTTTGACCGGGGCCGGGCACAGTGCATCCTGAGTACGCCCATGGAACCTGGGTCATGGCGGCTGCGTTGATACTTTGAGGCAGCCAGCCTCCGCCCGTACCCCCACAGCAGCAGGAGCCACATCCCCGTGACCACGCTTGCGCTCGGCCCCGAGTGGCTCAGCCCGGACTACCTGATCTCGACGTTCAGCCTGCCCGGCATCCTGCTCATCGTCTTCGCGGAGTCCGGTCTCTTCGCCTTCCTGCCCGGCGACTCCCTGCTGTTCACGGCCGGGCTCTTCGTGGCCGAGGGGACCTACATCACCCAGCCGCTGTGGCTGGTCTGCGCCCTGATCGTGCTCGCCGCCGTCCTCGGTGACCAAGTGGGCTACATGATCGGCAAGTTCCTGGGCCCGAAGCTCTTCAACCGTCCCAACTCCAAGCTCTTCAAGCAGGAGAACCTGGACAAGGCCCACGAGTTCATGGAGAAGTACGGCCCCAAGGCGATCGTCCTGGCCCGCTTCGTCCCCATCGTGCGCACCTTCGCCCCCATCGTGGCCGGCGCCGGCCGCATGAAGTACCGCACGTTCCTCACGTACAACGTCATCGGGGGCGTCGCCTGGGGCACCGGCGTCACCCTCGCGGGTTACTGGCTCGGCCAGATCGGCTTCATCAAGAAGAACGTCGAGCCGATCCTCGTCCTGATCGTCCTGCTCTCCCTCGTCCCGATCCTCATCGAGTACCTGCGCGACCGCTCGAAGAAGAAGCGCGCCGCGGCCGAGGCTCCCGAGCAGCAGCACGGGCAGCAGCCCCGCGCGATGGACGACGCGACGACCCAGCTGCGCCGCATCACCCCGGACGACCAGCCGCCCCACCAGCAGCCGCAGCAGCCCCCGTACGGCAACCAGAACGGCTACAACGACCAGCAGTACTACGGCCAGTACCCGCAAGACCCGGGCTACGGCCGGCAGCCGCAGCAGCCTTACGGCACCCAGCAGCAGCCGTACGGCACCCAGCAGCAGCCTTACGGCACGCAGCAGGGCCCCTACGGCAACGGCTACTGAACCGGCCTCCCCGCGGGGCCGCCGGCAACCACTCTAGTGCCGCGGCAGGCAACGTTCGCCCCGTCGCGACGCCCGGCACGCCCTCTCGCCGCACCGGCCGAAAGCCCGAGTACGCCCCGTACGAGGGCTTCCGGCCGGCACGCCGGGAGCACGCACCGGACGCCGCTCCTTCACGGGCGAACGTTGCCCGCCGCGGCACTAGGACAGGGGGTGGATCCTGGCCGGGTGGTGGTCCGGCACCGTCCGTACGCCCGCGAAATCCGGCGCTCGTGTACGACGTCCGGTCCCAGCCCGACCCCCGTCACCAGGAGGTCGGCCTCGTGGGCTGGGCCCCTCGCGCGCGAGGGTCCTCGGGTGCCGCTGACCCCTGGGTGCCGCCCGGGGCTGTCCGCCGACCGGGCGGATCCGCGCCGCCGTTCGGGGCCGGTTCGCGGCGGCGGCGTCTCGCGAGCCCTTCCGCTCGGAATGTCACATCATCATGCGAATCTGCGCGCCCGCTCACCTCGGCCTGGCGGCGGCAGCGGCGACCGCCGTCCTGCTCGCCGGTGCACCGCCGGCGCTCGCGGACGCCCCGGCGCCCGCCTGTGCCGCGCCCGACGACCACACCTTCCCGCTCACCACCCGCATCCACGGCGGGCCGGCCTCCTACACGGCCGGCGGCGGATTCGGGACCTGGTCCGTCGACCTGACCAACACGACCGACCGGACCTGCGCCGGGATCCACCCCGTCGTCGTGCTCGTCGACGCCGAGCGGACCCTGAAACCGTCCCAGCCCCGCCTCGAGTTCTTCGCGGGGGAGACGGCCCACCCCGTGCGGTTCGAGAAGACCGGTGAGGACGAGCTCGTCGCGGCGTTCGCCGACGAGGAGGGCGGCTTCGCCGGGTTCACCGTCGCACCGGGCGACACCGTCACCGTGAAGGTGCGGCTCACCCTCACCTCGGACGCCGGGCCCAACGAGGTCACGGCCAACGCCGCGGTGGTGCAGCGGCACGACGACGACGGCGACTGGGTCGGGCAGTCGAACGACTACCGCTTCCGGATCGACGGCGGCAAGCCGGGGACCGGCACGGACACGGACACCGACACGGGCACGGAATCCCGCCCCGACTCCGACGCCTCCGTCCCGCCCCGCGAGGACCGGTTCCCGTCCGTGGAGGAACTGGCCCGAACCGGCACCGGCACCCAGGTCACCGCGGCCGCCGCGGCCCTCCTGCTGGCCGGCGGAGTGACCCTGCTCGTGGCACGCCGCCGCCGCTAGGTCGTATCCGCACAGTCCCGCCTGCCGCGCGGCACCTGGCACGCTCCCCCTGGCTGTTCGAGCAGGGGGGACCCCCACTCGCCCGGCACGCCGAGAGCACGCACCGGACGCCGCGCGGCCCGCTCTCCACGCGGACGACGGGACTGTGCGGACACGACCTGGCGCCCTGGCGGGCCGTCCCGGCAGTCGGGACGTCGTACGCGGAGCGTTCCGCAAGATCCCGGCACTGTTTAGGCTGGGTCGCACGCTGGACCGCGTACGGCAGGAGATCCCGCACATGGCAGACCGCAAGCCCATCGAGTCGTGGCTCACCGACATGGACGGCGTGCTCATCCACGAGGGCGTACCGATCCCCGGCGCCGACGCCTTCCTGAAGAAGCTCCGCGAGTCCGGGAAGCCGTTCCTGGTCCTCACCAACAACTCGATCTACACCCAGCGCGACCTGCACGCCCGGCTGCGCCGCATGGGCCTGGAAGTGCCGATCGAGTCCATCTGGACCTCGGCCCTTGCCACCGCCCAGTTCCTGGACGACCAGCGGCCGGGCGGCTCGGCGTACGTCATCGGCGAGGCCGGGCTGACCACCGCGCTGCACGACATCGGCTACATCCTGACCGACCACGAGCCGGACTACGTCGTCCTCGGCGAGACCCGCACGTACTCCTTCGAGGCCATGACCAAGGCGGTGCGGCTCATCCTCGGCGGTGCCCGGTTCATCTGCACCAACCCCGACGAGACCGGCCCCTCCGCCGAAGGCCCGCTGCCGGCGACCGGTGCGGTGGCGGCGCTGATCACCCAGGCGACCGGCAAGAAGCCGTACTTCGCGGGCAAGCCGAACCCCCTGATGATGCGGACCGGGCTGAACGCCATCGGGGCGCACTCCGAGACCAGCGCGATGATCGGCGACCGCATGGACACCGACGTGCTGGCCGGCATGGAGGCCGGGATGCAGACGTTCCTGGTGCTCACCGGCCTGACCCGGCCCGAGCAGGTCGAGGACTTCCCGTACCGGCCGTCGAAGGTCGTGGACTCGATCGCGGACCTCGTCGACCGGGTCTGAACCCCGGGCGGCGGCGGGAAGGGCTCAAACCCTCGGTCACCCGTACGGAGCAGCCGCCGCGTCCCTGAGGATGCGGCGGCCCACCGGGCGGGGGAGGCTCCAGGCGTCTGGAGGTTCACGATGGGTTCCCTGAAAGTCACTGTCTGTACGAGCGTCCTGGCCGTCGTCGCCCTCGCACCGGCGGCGTACGCGGCGGACGCGGGGAGCGTGTCGGTGACCCCGGCGACCCCCGCACCCGGCAGTGATGTCGCGCTCCGCGTGACCGGCTGCGCCCAGCGCACGGCCGTGGCCGCCTCACCGGCGTTCGTCGCGGACGCGCGCCTCACCGCCACCGGCGCGGACGAAGTCGCCGGCGACAGCCGCGTCCGCTCCACGCTCAAGGCGGGTTCGTACACCGTACGGATCACCTGCGGTGCCGAGCGGCGGACCGCCACGCTCACCGTCCGGGACGACGAGACCGGGCCGTCCGGGTCCCCGCGAGATTCCGTGCCCGGGGCCGGTGGACAGCCGCCGGCGCCCGGAGTGGGCGGACAGCCGCCCGTGCCCGGGAAGGGCGGCCGGCCGACCGCGACACCCGGCGTCGACGGCGAGGCGCCCCCCTCCCGCCCGCCCGGGGCGCCCGCCTCGCCGGTCGCCCCCGTCGCGGCGGGCGGTGGCGGTGCCGCCGTCGCCGCCGAGGAGCGGGGCGACGGCCCCGGTACGGCGCAGGGCGTGACCGGGCTGGTGCTCGCGGGGGTGGCCGCGGTGGTGGTCGTCGCGCTGCGCGGTGTCCGCCGTGGCCGCGGAACGGACTGACCATGCACGATCACGATCACGCCCAGAGACGCTTCTCGGGCACCGGACGCCTGCTGACCGGCATGGCCTGGGTCGTGCTGCTGCTCGGGCTGTGGCTGTGGGGCCGCGAGGTGACCGAGATGCGGCACGGCATCGCGGCGCCCGCCACGGGTGACATGGCGGCGGCCGGACGGCCCCCGGACATCAAGCTGCCGCCGGAGCACCGCCCGCTGCGCGACGCGCTGCCGCAGCGGATCGACATCCCCGGGCTCGGCGTGCAGGCCCCCGTCGTGGCACGCGGTCTCGACGCGCGCGGGGCCCCCGACCCGCCGCCGTACGACCAGCCCGGCGTCGTCGGCTGGTACGCCGGCGGGGTCGCGCCCGGGGCGCCCGGCACCGCGCTGATGGTCGGTCACGTCGACACCGAGACCCGGCCCGCCGTCTTCTACCGGGTCAGTGCCATGCGGCCGGGCCAGACGATCCGGGTGGTCAGGGCCGACGCCAAGGTCGCCGAGTTCACCGTCGAGTCCGTCCAGGTCCTCACCCGCGACCACTTCGACGCCCACCAGGCGTACGGGCCCCACGAGTCGGGGCGGGCGGAACTGCGGCTGGTCACCTGCGGCGGCAGCTTCGACCGTGCGACCCGCAGCTACACGGCGAACGTGGTCGTCTCGGCGTACCTGACGGGCGCTGCGGGCGGGGGTGCCGTTCGTGACACCGACGAGGAGAGCCGGTCCAGGCCGATGCCCGTGCCGGGAGCCGGGTCCTTCGCGGGGACGGGCTGATTCCAGTCGGTGAAGGTCGTGGTGACGGTGCCGCGGCCCTTGCCGCGCTCGACGAACCCGCCCGGGCCGGGGCGTGCCCCGGCCGCCCACCACACTGATCGTCACCGAGCTGTGGGCATTGAGGTCTCGCGGCCGGAGTGACGATGGCCCGGGCGGCGCTGACCGGGATGGCTGCGCACGCGGTGGGGCCGCTGCCGAGCCTGGCGCCCGGCCCAGGACCGGAACGTGTGGCCGGAAAGGGACGCCCTGCCCGTCGTGGCCGGTCACACCGGCAACACTGGGATCTTCACGCGTACTTCCGAGAAGATGGGATCCAGCAGTGGCAGAACAGAGCAGGCCGGTCACAGCGCCGAACGGACGGTCTGACGGGGCACCGGGTGCGGGCACGATGGTCGGGCTCTTCTGGATCGACCGGGACGGGTGCTGGCTGGGCGCCCCGGCCGGTGCGGAGGGAACCGGCGTACGCCTGACCCCTGAAGGGCTGACTCCCGTGGGATTGCCCGCGGCCGGCGCGCTGAGCTGGACTGCGGCTGATCAGGTGACCGTGCCCGATGCTCCTGCCCGTTCGAGCTTCCGCCGCGGCCTGAGCCTCGCGTTGGACGTGGCGATGAGCATGGCGGGGTTCGGCGGTCCGGACAGCGGGCACGGGATGACCGTGTGCGTCACCCACACCGACGGACAGAGCGAGTACCCCGTTCTCTCGGCCGCCGCCCCCGCCTACACCGAGCGGGAAGTCGAGCTCTCCGAGCAGCTGCTGGCCCGATTCGTGGCGGGCGAGCTGCGCCCGTCGGTGCTCACGGAGTGGTGGCGGTCCGCCGGTCTGCGGTCCACTCCCAAGCCGCAGGAGCGGGAGGCCGTTCTGGAGCGGCTGCTGAAGCAGCCGGCGTGACCGTGAGTCCATGGCTTCCCGGCGTGCCGTACCGGAGTGCGTGCCGCGCCCCGGGCGTGCACCCCGTACATCGCACGGCCACGCCGCGGACCGGTTCGCCGGGATAGCTCACTCGCGAAGGTGCGCACCGGAACGGCCCGGATGCACAGGGACGCGTGGGCTTCCGCGCGTCGTCCCAGATCCTGCCGAACAGGGCGCGGATGCTCTTGACCAGCCCGCTTCTCCTGAACGGGGTCAGACGGCCGAGCCGCTCACGCACAGCCGGGAAGGGAACGCTTTCGGGGGCCGGACGGCCGGCGAGGGCCGCGGCGCGGGACCTATGTCAGGATTGAGACTTGGAACGGGGCACCCAAGGGGGAGTGGATGTACGGCAGCAGGGGGGTTCGGGCGTTCTCCGGGAGGCGGATGTCCGCAGTGGTGCTGGGGGCGGCACTGCTGGTGACGGGATGCTCCTCCTCCGACGGAGGAGACGGCTCGGACGACAGCGGTGACGCGGGCGCCGGGATCACCCAACAGCCCAAGGAAAAAGCGCCTTTCTGGGTCAATCCGGACGGGACGGCGGCCCGGGAGGTCGCCGCGCTGGAGAAATCCGGCAAGAAGCAGGACGCCGAGCAGATCCGCAAGATCGCCGAGCAGCCGGTCGCCGAATGGGTCGGCCCGGACGACCCGGAGAGGCAGACCCGGGGCTTCACCGAGGCCGCCGACAAGGCCGGCCGCACGGCCCTGCTCGTCCTCTACAACATCCCGCACCGCGACTGCGGCCAGTACTCGCAGGGCGGCGCCGCCGACGGCAACGCCTACCGCGACTGGGTCGACGGCGTCGCCGCGGGCATCGGCGACCGCCCCGCCATGGTCGTCCTGGAACCGGACGCCCTGCTTCACCTGGTCGACGGCTGCACCCCGGAGCAGTTCCACGAGGAGCGCTACGACCTCCTCAAGGGCGCCGTCACCAAGCTGAAGTCCCTGAAGAACACGAAGGTCTACCTGGACGCGGGCAACGCCGGATGGCAGAACCCGGACCAGATCTTCGAGCCGCTGAACCGCGCGGGCATCGCCCAGGCCGACGGCTTCTCGGTCAACGTCTCGAACTTCTACTCCACCAAGGACTCCATCGCCTACGGCAAGCAGCTCTCCGCCAAGGTCAGCGGCAAGCACTTCGTCATCGACACCAGCCGCAACGGCAAGGGCCCCTACGGCGACGGCAAGCCCGACGAGCGCTGGTGCAACCCGCCGGGCCGCTCCCTGGGCGAGACCCCGACGACGAAGACGGCGGACCCGCTGGTCGACGCCTACCTGTGGGTGAAGCGGCCGGGCGAGTCGGACGGCGAGTGCAAGGGCGGTCCCAAGGCGGGCGAGTGGTGGGCGGACTACGCCCTGAAGCTCGCGAAGGCCACCGGCTGACGGACCGGACCGGTGCCGGACAGGTACCGGTGCATGCCGGCTCAAGAGAAGGGGCGCTCTCCTCACGGAGAGCGCCCCTTGTCGTCTGCTTCCTCGTCCGCTGCTACGGCACCTTGACCCACTGCGCCTTGCTCGGGGTCCCGTCGGCGTCCGTCACGAACATCATGTACCAGCCCGCCTGCACCAGGTTCCGGTTCTCCGGCACGGTCACCGTCAGCTTGTCGCCGGACGCCTTGAAGTCCAGGGCGATCGACCGCTGGTCGACATCCGTGACGTGCGTGGCGGCGCTCGGCCGGATCAGCCGGACCTTCTTCACCTTCGCCGCGTCCGACGAGGTGAACGTCCCCGTCCCGCCGCGCTCGATGGTCTGCGGACCGCCCGACAGCGAGGGCTGCTCCTTGTCGCCGTACAGGTAGGGCGGCGTGTAGATCTCGATGCGCTGCTCGAACTCGCCCGGCTTGGTGTTGGCCTTGTCGGCGTAGAGCGAGTCGGAGCCGAAGAACATCACGCGCCCGTCGGGCAGCAGGATCGAACCGGAGTGGTAGTTGCGGCCCACGAGCGGGTCGGCGACGCGCCTGAGCTCGTTCTTCTCCGTGTCGTAGAGCCGCGCCTCGAAGATGTTGGAGTCGCCGCGGCCGCGGTAGTCCTCCGAGCCGCCGGAGATCAGCACGTTGTCGTCGGGCAGGATCGAGGCGCTCGGGTAGCGGGTGCCCTTGTCCAGGGACGGGCCGTCCACGAAGCGCGGGTTCGCCTTCTTCAGGTCGACGATCCGGGTCTTCTCGCTGGACTTCTCGGACTCGCCGACCCCGCCGCCGCCGACCACCATGTACTTCTCGTCCTGAGCCGGCGGCAGCAGCACCGTGCCGGACGTCTCCATCAGGGTGGGGTCGCTCAGGCCGGGTATCTTCGAGAACTTGTTGGTGTCGACGTCCCACACACCCGGCTCACGGCCCACGTTGTCCGGCCCGTAGCCCGCGTTGGACCCGGAGTAGAAGACCTTGCCGTTCTGCATGAGGAACAGCGCCGGGTACGTCGGGAACTGCCGGACCTTGCCGGTGTAGGCCCACTTCTTGGTCTTCGGGTCGAAGATCTCGTTCTTGCCCGGGACCAGCTGGCCGATGTCGTCGAGGCCGGAGACGCTGAGGATCTTCCCGTCGCTCAGGGTGGTGAGCGTCGGGTACCAGCGGGCCTCCTTCATCGGGTCGACCTTGATGTACTTCTCGGCGACCGGGTCGAACTCGAAGGCGTCCCGGATGCCCTGGAAGTCCTTCTTGTCGAGGGCGAGCTTCTGGGCGATGCCGTAGGTGTTCTTGGCGGCGGCGCCCTTCAGGCCGTGCACGCGGTAGTTGTCCTGCGTGCCCGTCTCGAACTTCTTGCCCCGCTTCTGCGCCTCGACGTAGATCCGGCCCAGGCCGGGGTCGTTGCGCAGGAACTTGCCCGTCGCCTTGTCGAAGACCTTCTTGGCGCGCGGCACGAGGACCGGGTCCTTGGAGACGAAGGTCTTGCCGTTCTTCTTGCCGGTGAACGTGGTGCCCGCCGGCAGGGTGATCGGCTCGTCCGGGTTCTCGTTGTGGACGATCATCAGGCCGCCGGCCTTGGTGACGTCACCCTGGAGCTTCTCGTAGCGCTTGGTGCCGCCGGCTATCAGGAGATTGCCGTTGGCGAGCTGGGTGTGTCCGGTGCAGAACAGGTCGGCCGGTGTGGGCACCTTCTTGATCGTGCCCTTGACCGGGTCCCAGATGCGGGTGTCGAACTTCTTCGCGTCGAAGTTGTCCTGGTTGTTGCCCGAACCCGCGACGAGCAGCACCTTGCCGGTGCGCAGCAGCGCCGCGTGGATGGTGTTCTGCCGGTACTCCTCGGGGAAATCGACAATCTCCCACTTGCCGTTCGCGGCCTTGTACTCCGGCTTGTTGATTGTGTACTGGTGGTATTTCTCGGTGCTGAAGCGGTAGAGCCACGGCCCGTTCATCCCGGCCAGCGCGAGTACCACCGCCGTGCCGATCGCGAGTCGACGGGCCCGGCGGCGGCCTGCACGGTCGTTCATTCCTTACGTCCCCCAAGTCCACCAAGGGCGATCTGCATGGTCTGGTCGGATCCCCCGACCTCCCCGTGTGCGCCCGGGGCGGCGGCCCAAGTGGGCTTCTGCTGCGGGGTGTGAGCCGACGGCTGCTGCGGGATGGGCAGCGGCTGCGTCCGGTTCGGACCCGCAGGGTCCTGCGGCTGTCCCGCGGCGTGGGCGGCGGGCTTCTTCGCGTCCTGCCGCAGCTGCCAGCGCCAGGCGAACACCGGCGAGGCGGTGATCAGCAACGCGAACGTGGCCCAGATGATCATCGCGGGATGCGAGTGGCCGAAGACGAAGCCGGCGGCGATCGACGCACCGAAGATCGCGACGAAGTACCAGTGGTAGCGGAACGTGCCGAACCAGCGGTCCGGGCTCGCCGAGTCGCCCTTGGGCGTCACCACGAACTTGCTCTTGCGCCGCAGCACGGAGTCGATCAGCGCCTTCGCGTACAGCGGCGCCGACAGCGCGGACATCACCATGCCGGCCACACCGCCGGAGCCCTCCGGCTCGTGCGGCGAGACGTTGTGCCGGCGGTTCCAGACGTACAGGCCGATCTGCAGGGCGGAGGCGTTGCCGTAGAGCATCAGCCACACGGCCGGGTCGATGTTCACACCCGAGGCGCCCAGGCCCAGGAACAGCGCGCAACTCAGCGCCGCCAGGATCCAGTTGAGGGCCGACATCGGGTAGAAGATGATCATCATCGTGTAGTTGAAGAGCTTGCTCGGCGGCAGCGAGTACCAGCCCTTCCAGTACTGCCCGATGATCGTCTCGTACGTCCCTCGCGACCAGCGCATCTGCTGGGTGAAGAAGTCCGTCCAGGCGCTCGGGCCCTCACCGACGGCGAGCACGTCCGGCGTGTACACCGAGCGCCACTTCTTCCCCGTCGCCGGGTTCTTGTGGCGGTGCATCTCGAAGCCGGTCGCCATGTCCTCGGTGATCGAGTCGTACAGACCGCCGATCTGCTTCAGCGCCTTGATGCGCACCGCGTTGGACGTGCCGACGAACATCGGGGAGCCGTAGCGGTTGCCGGCGCGCTGGATCAGCGCGTGGAAGAGGAACTGCTGCGACTCGGCGGCCTTGGTGATGGGGTTGTCGTAGTTGCCGTAGACCTGCGGGCCGATGACGAAGCCGACGTCCGGGTCGCGGAAGAAGCCGAGCATCCGCTCCAGGTAGTTGGGCAGCGGCACGTGGTCGGTGTCGACCGAGGCGAAGAAGTCGTAGTCGTCGCCGTGCGCCTCGAGCCAGGCGTTGTAGTTGCCGTGCTTGGTCTTGGCGCGGTGCGGGCCCTTGGCCTGGTTCCACTTCGCGACGCCCTTGCGGGAGAAGTGGTGCACGCCCAGGCGCTCGCAGACCGCCTTCACGTCGGGGTCGTCGCCCTCGTCGAGCAGCCACACGTGCATCAGGCCCCGGTGGCGGATCTTCACCGCCGCCTCCAGGGTCTTCGTCACCATCTCCAGCGGCTCCTTGCCGGGCACGAAGGAGGTGAGGAAGGCCACTCTGGTGCCCGTCTCGGGCACCACCGGGATCGGGTCGCGGGCCACCAGTGTGGCGTGCGCGTTGGACAGCACGTTCATGCAGCGGAAGAACTCGATCAGACCGATCGAGACGAGCATGACCATGTCGAGTGCGGGCAGCCAGTCGAAGGCGGGGTAGTCGCGCTCGGTCCAGTGCTCGGGCTGGAGCAGCCAGAACAGCAGCACCAGGGACAGCACCGGGGCCGCGGCCAGCATCAGGGCGACCCGGATGCGGTGCGGCTCCTGCGAGATGAGCGAGCGGTACTGCACCTTGTACGGCTTGTTCGGATCCGGCTGGGTGAGGGGACCGGCGAGCCGGCTGTAGTGCTCGTAGTCGTATCTCGGCAGCGTCTTCTTGATCCGCCGGAAGGTCCCCGTGGTGCTCATCCGGTGCCCCGGCACCCTGAGCTGCGTAGTCTGGGACGGGTCGTTTTCCTGCCGGGCACCCGTGGGCCTCGACGTCATGAGTCATCCCCCCACACGCGGAAAGCCGCGTGTTTCGTAGCTTCGTACCGTCTGGTGCAGGTCCCCCTCGACCTTCACAGACGTATCAGTGGTGGATCGCAGTCACCACGTCATCCACACCCTATAGACACGGCAACGCGACCTTCCGGTTGCATGATGCCCCCCACGGCATCGGTTCATCGAACGGGGCCCCTACCCCCGCCCAGCCGCAACCGGTTCCGAATCCCCCCAACTGCCGCGAAAACGCAGCATCCTGTAAAACGAGAAGACCAAGGTTCTACGGCGTCCATCATGATCGCAAGATGCGAACACGGTGGTAACCGGTCATACGCGTTCATTGTGGCGGGTGTGGGGGGCCTGTGGAGCCGTTGTCGACAGGCGGGCGCGGATGTTTCCGAAGTGCTCCCTTATGGCCTCCTCCGCCCGCATCGCGTCCCCGGACCGCACCGCGTCGAGGATCTCCCGGTGCTGCCGGCAGGTCACCTTCGGGTCCTGCGGCTCACCCCCGAGGTCCGTGCGGACCCGGTGGAAGGCGTCCCAGAACGCCTCCAGGACCTCGCACAGCAGTACGTTGCCCAGCCCCCGGTAGAGGGTGGCGTGAAAGGCACGGTCGGTCTCGGCGAGGCCGGCTCCGCGCGCGGCCTGCTCTTCCATACGGTCGACGAGCGCGTCCAGTTCAACGAGGTCCGCTTCCGGCATCCGCCCGGCGAGCCTGGACACCAGCCCTGTCTCCACCGCCTCCCTCAGCTCCAGCAGCTGGAGCAGGGAGTCCTCGCCCCGGTAGTGCCCGGCGACGGTGCGGAAGGCGAGGCCCTCGATCATCGGGGCCAGGGACATCGGGCCGACGTAGGTGCCGAAGCCGTGCCGGATCTCCACGATGCCCATCGCCTGGAGCGCCTTCAGCGCCTCCCGCACCGAGTTCCGGCTGGCGCCGAGGTGCTCCATCAGCTCGGGCTCGGTCGGCAGCGGGGCCCCGGAGGCCAGCCTGCGGTCGATGATGAGCTTCTTGATCCGCTCCTGTAGGTCACGCGCTGCCATGGCCAGAGGGTATCCGGCCAGGCCCGGAGGGAGGCCTCGGAAGGACGAACGAAGACAAACAGAAGGCCCCTCGCTGCTGCGAGGAGCCTTCCGGTCGGTGCGCCGCCAGGGACTCGAACCCCGGACCCGCTGATTAAGAGTCAGCTGCTCTAACCAACTGAGCTAGCGGCGCTTGCTGACGTCGTAACCCTACAGGACGTCGAGGGGTGCTCCTGACCACCTGCCGGGGCGCGGGCCTCCCGCCCCGGCCGCCGCGTACATCATTCGGACCGTCAGCATGCGCGTCCGGAAGACAGTTGCGAAACTGACGACGCGCGCCCTCCGGTGCACGGGCGCCGCATCTTTCCGCCGGAAGTGTGAGGGGAATCGCATGGTGTCTCCGGTATTCGAGGAAATCGACCCCGCGAGCGATTGCGACTGCCCCGGCTGTGTCCACTGGCGCGGTGTCCTGCCGCATTCCTGGGCGGGCCGCACCAGCGGTCACCCGGCCGCGCACCGGGTCCTCGCCCTGGCCGCGGTGGCCTCCGCGGCCTTCGGCGCGGGCCACGCCGTACCGGCCGCGGCCGCCTCGTACGCCCCCCACCGTCCCGGTGTTCCCGCAGGTGACGAGCCTGATAGCCCCCAGGGGGCGACGGCTGCCCTGTATGGCCCCGCCGGCAGTCCGGCGAAGCCCTCCGTCGCCCCCAAGCCCACCTCCATCACCCGCACGGAGATCATCAACCGGGCCAGGACCTGGGTCGCCGCGAAGGTGCCGTACAGCATGAGCGCCTACTGGTCCGACGGATACCGGCAGGACTGCTCCGGCTATGTGTCGATGGCCTGGAAACTGCCCGGAAACGAATGGACGGGCAGCCTCGCCCAGTACGGGGAAAGGATTTCCAAAGAGGAACTCCAACCGGGCGACATCCTGCTGTTCCACAATGCGTCCGACCCCGAGAACGGCTCGCACGTCACCATTTTCGGCGGCTGGACGGACAGCGCTCACACCTCGTACACCGCCTACGAGCAGACCCGCCCGCACACGAGCCGCCAGACCACCCCGTACGCCTACTGGAACAATTCCGCCCTGTACGTCCCCTACCGCTACAAGGGCGTCGTCCCGGAGGAGCCGGCCACCCAGCCGGGCGGCGGCACACCGGGCGCCCCGGCCGCCACGCCGTACCCGGGAGCGGCGTATTTCGGCCCCGGCGCGAACAACAAGTACGTCACGCAACTCGGGCGCATGCTCGTCGCGCGCGGGGCCGGCGGCTCGTACGCGTCGGGGCCGGGGCCGCGCTGGACCGATGCCGACCGGCGGGCGACCCGGGCGTTCCAGTCGGCGCAGGGCTGGACGGGGGCGGAGGCCGACGGCCTGCCCGGCCCGCACACCTGGGAGCTGCTCGTCACCGGCAAGGGCAAGGACGTGAAGGAGGGGGCGGTCGGCCCGCCGCCCGCCTCCCACGGCGTCCCCGGCTACCCGGGGCGGGCGCTGTTCCGCCCCGGCGCGAACAACACCTACGTCACCCAGCTGGGCAAGCAGCTCGTGAGCAAGGGGTACGGCAGGTTCTACCGGGTCGGGCCGGGGCCGCACTGGAGCGAGGCGGACCGGCGCGCCGTCGAGGCCTTCCAGCGCGCCCAGGGCTGGCGGGGCGGCGCGGCGGACGGCTACCCGGGGCCGGAAACCTGGCGGCGCCTTTTCGCGTAGGGCCCCGGCCCCTGATCGGCCTTGGCCGGTTCTCCCCGATCGGCCCCCCTCGGGCGGGCCCCGAACCCCGGCCGGGCCCTCCCTCGGGCCCCGCACCCGGGACCACCGTTGTGACGCATCTGGCGCGGAGGCTGGAGGCACGCATGAGTACGACCACTTCCCACACGTCCGAGCCCGACGGGCCGGCCGAGGGGCCGTCCCGGCCCGCCCGGCTCATCCAGAACGAGGCCACCACCGAGATCCCCGTCCACCTGTTGTTCCGTGACGACGCCGACCCGGCCCCGGTGCCGCTGAAACCGGCGGTCGTCGGCCGCAGGCAGGGGACGGGGGAGCAGCCGCGGCTGCGGCGCCCGGCGGTCACGCCGAAGCGCCCGGTGCCGCAGGTCGATCCCGACCTGGTGGAGCGGCCCGCGCGGGTGCTGCCCGGAGCGGCGGGCGTACTGGCCGGGGCCTGCGGCGCGGCCGGGTGTGTGGCCACCTCCTGGTGGGCCGGGGTGCTGCCGCCGCTCGTGGTGGAGGCGCTGCGGCTGCCCGCGTACGCCGGGGCCGGGCTCGGCCTCGCGCAGTGGGCGGCGTACGCCGGGACCGGGGCGCTCGGGCTGTTCGGGCTGGGCGGCCTGGCCCGGGGCCGTACCGGGCGGGCCTGGGTGCTGGGCCTGTTCGGGCGCTACCGGGGGACCGTGCGGCGCTCCGGTCTGCTGTGGGTCAACCCGTTCCTGCTGCGCCGACGGGTGGACGTACGGCTGCGGCACTGGCGCAGCGAGCCCGTCCCGGCGGCCGACGGGGGCGGGGTCGCGCTGCGGGTGGTCGTCCTGGTGGTGTGGCGGGTGCGGGACACCGCGCGGGCCGTGCTGGGCGTCGAGGACCACGAGACGTATCTGCGCGAGTGCGTCGAGGCGGCGCTGGCCCGGGTGCCGGTGGAGATGCCGGGCGGGCCGCGGGGGGCCGGGGAAGCGGCGGGCGAGACGCTGACCCGGCTGGTGGCGGCGGACGCGGCCCCGGTCGGCCTGGAGGTGTTCTCGGTGCAACCGGTCCGCGTGGAGTACGCCCCCGAGATCGCCGCCGCGATGCACCGCCGCCGGATCGCGGCACTGGACGCGCGGCACCGGGCGAGCGTGCTCACCTCGGTCGTGGACTCGGTGGAGGACACGGTGACCCGGCTGACCACGCGGGGGCTGGTCGAACTCGACGACTACGAGCGGAAGGCGCTGGTGAAGGACCTGACGGTGGCGTTCTGCGCGGGCCGGGGGGAAACAGCTCCGTGATTGGTATGGACATGTTCAACTAACGCCCATAATCTCGAACTTGGTCTAGACCTACACGCACGGCTCACCGAACTTCCCCCACGTTCTCCAGGAGCGGCAGCATGCGTACCAGGACCAAGTTGTCCGCAGCCGCGGTGGGACTGGCCACGACCGGAGCCCTCGTACTCTCCTCCGGCGGTGCCAGCGGCCACGGCTACACCGACCTCCCCATCAGCAGGCAGAAGCTCTGCCAGAACGGCACCGTGACCAACTGCGGCTCGATCCAGTGGGAGCCGCAGAGCGTCGAGGGCCCGAAGGGCTTCCCGGCCTCCGGACCGGCCGACGGACAGATCTGCAACGCCGGCCTCGGCCAGTTCAGCCAGCTCAGTGCCCCGCGGACACCGTCCGGCGGCGCCTGGCCCGCGACCAAGGTGACGGGCGGCCAGAACTACACGTTCCGCTGGCAGTTCACGGCCATGCACGCCACCACCGACTTCAAGTACTACGTCACCAAGCCGGGCTGGAACCAGAACCACAACCTGGCCCGGTCCGACCTCAACCTCACCCCGTTCTTCACGGTGCCGTACAACGGGCAGCGCCCGCCGTCCACGCTCTCCCACAGCGGCAGGCTGCCGACCGGGCTGAGCGGCCGGCACGTCATCGTGGCCGTGTGGACGATCGCCGACACGGCCAACGCGTTCTACGTCTGCTCGGACGTGACCTTCTGAACCTCTGAGGTTCCCTTGAGTCACCGGTGCGGCCGGCGCGGGTAGGTTCCTCCCACGCCGGCCGCTCGAAGGCCGCCCAGGGCCTCGGGGGAGCTCATGGAAATCTTGTTCTGCATCGTGCCCACGCTCATGATCGCGGTTGCTTCCTGTGCCGTGGTCGTGGTGATCCGCCGCTCTGTGCGGGTCAGCCGCGCCTGGAGCGGCGGTCTGACCGCCGAGGCCCGCTGTCTGCGGACGTACACCACGACGAGTGGGGGCGGCGACAGCTCGGTGCGCACCACTCTGCACCACGTGTACGAGTTCACCACGCGCGACGGCCGCGGCGTCCGCTTCGAGGAGCGTGGCGGGCCGGGGACGACCCTCGAGGGCGACATCGTCACCGTGCACTACGCGGCGGACCGCCCGGAGCACGCCACGGCCAGGCCCCCGGCGCAGGGGAAGCTCGTCGCGGGCACGGGATGTCTGCTCGCCTTCCTCGGCACGTTCATCCTCTTCGCCGCCGGCTTCATGGTGGTGGCGTACACGATGTTCTCCGCCGTGGGTGACTTTCCGCAGCCGTAGCGGTCCACATCTGACGCTTCGTCAACTACCGTGCGCGCCATGGACTCCAGGGCGAGCACGGTCGCGGAACTGATCACCGCCCGGTGGGGTGACCACCGCCCCGGCCTGCGGTGCGAGGACCGGACCCTGACGCACCACCAGGTGGCGGCGGGCGCCGCGGCCCGGGCCGCACTGCTCACGGACCTCCTCCCCCCGGCCGCCGAACCCCACCTCGGCGTGCTGCTCGACAACAGCCCCGAGTTCCCGCTGTGGCTGGGAGCGGCCGCCCTGGCCGGGGCGGCGGTCGCCGGGATCAACCCCACCCGCCGCGGCGCCGAACTCGCCCGGGACATCCTCCACACCGAGTGCCGCGTCCTGATCACCGAGCGGGCTCACCTGCCGCTGCTCGAAGGCCTGGAGCTGCCGGGAGTCCGCCTCCTGGTGACGGACACGGCGGAGTACGCCGAGCTCCTCACCCCGTACGCCGGTGCCCGTCCGGACCCGGGCCGGGCCACTCCCGGCGACCGTCTCCTGCTCTACTTCACCTCCGGCTCGACCGGCGCCCCGAAGGCCGCGCTCTGCTCCCAGGGCCGCCTGGCAGCCGCCGGCCGCTCGCTCGCGGACCAGTTCGCCCTCTCCCCGGACGACGTCCACTACGTCTGCATGCCGATGTTCCACGGCAACGCGGTGATCGCCGACTGGGCACCCGCGCTGGTGACCGGTGCGACGGTGGTGCTGCGCCGCCGCTTCTCGGCGTCCGGGTTCCTGCCGGACGTACGGCGGTACGGGGCGACGTACTTCACATACGTGGGCCGGGCGATCCAGTACGTCCTGGCCACCGAGCCGCGTCCGGACGACCGGGACACCTCGCTCCGCCTGGGTTTCGGCACGGAGGCGGGCGCGGTGGACGCGGCGGCCTTCGAGCGGCGCTTCGGGGTGCGGCTGGTGGAGGGCTACGGCTCGTCGGAGGGCGGGGCGGCGATCACGTGGTCACCGGGCACGCCGTCGGGTGCGGTCGGCCGGGCGGCACCCGGGCTCGTCGTCCTCGACCGGGAGACGGGGAAGGAGTGCCCGGCGGCCGTGTTCGACGGTGCGGGTCGACTGCTCAACGGAGACGCGGCGATCGGCGAACTGGTCAACCTGGGTCCCAGCCCCTTCGAGGGCTACTGGCGCAATCCCCGGGCGGAGGCGGAACGCGTCAGGGACGGCGGGTACTGGACGGGCGACCTCTTCTACCGCGACACCGACGGCTACCTCTGGTTCGCCGGCCGCACCGACGAACGCCTCCGCGTCGACGGGGAGAACCTGGCGGCCGCGATGATCGAGAACATCCTGGCCCGCTACGAGGGGGCGGAGGCGGTCTGCGTGTACGCCGTACCGGACCCGGTCACCGGCGACCAGGTGATGGCGACGATCGCCGGTTCGTTCGACCCGGAGTCCTTCGCCGCGTTCCTCGCCGCCCAGCCCGATCTGGGGACGAAGATGGCGCCGCGGTTCGTCCGGGTGGTGGAGCGGATGCCGGTGACGGCGACGAACAAGATCCACCGGGCGGCGCTGCGCAAGCAGGGCTTGCGCTGCCCGGATCCGGTGTGGTGGCGAGGGCCGGGGGAGAGGGGATACCGGGTGCTGGAGCTAGACGCGTCGGGTCAGCCGCTGCCAGGCGGGTGAGAGGCGGGGGCGCAGGAGCATGACGCCCTGCTGGGTACTGACGGCGATGTCGAAGCCGGGCAGGACGACGAGTGAGGTGACCATGGCGGGGATCGGGGCGCTCCAGATCAGCTCGCAGCCGGGCAGGTGACACAGGGCGACTCCGTGTCTGTCGCTCACGGCCACGAGGGTCTCGCCGTTCGGAGCCTGTCCTGTCCAGAGGATGCGGGACGCCTGGACGGGGAGCGTCCGGGTGGTGTGCGGGGTGCTGGAGTTCCAGACAGTGACGGGGGCGAGGACGTTGTCGTCCCCTCCAGCGGGGTCCATGTAGAGCAGGAGCGGCTCGCCGTCGGGGGTGACGGCCCAGCGGACGAAGTATCCGTGGCCGCCGGAGAGGTCGCGGGAGCGGGCGCTGAACGCGCGGCGCTCGTCCGGCCGTTCGGGATGAACGGCGTACTGCTCACCCGTGTCGACGTCGAGCACGGCCGCCAAGCCGGTGCGGGCGGTGAGGGCGACGTAAGAAGTGCCCTGAGGCCCGTGGTGGGGTGTGATCGTGGTGATCTCCGGTGGCAGCAGGAGAGGCTCGTGCCTCAGCAGTCGTCCCGCTGCGGGGGCCAGCAGGTATGCCCGGCTCGTCTCGCTTGCCGGACCCACAGGGGTGTCGCGCGACACATAGGAGCCGTCGACCCGTGTGTCGCCATGTCCCGCACTCCTCACGACGGCCAGGAGAACGGCCTCTCCTTCCGTGGAGATGTAGCCGGCCGTCACGACGGTGTCGTCCTTCTCCGTCTGCCACGGGACGGTCACGGTGTCGCCGGGCCCGGTGGTGCCCGTGACCAAGCCGGCGGTTCCGCCCGCGGAATCGTAGGAGATGACGCGGGGTCGGGTACTGCCGTTCGGGGCGGGCAGCAGATGCACGACAGTCCGCGTCGGAACCTCCCGCAGTGCCGGGTGGCCGTGCTTCTCGATCTCCCCGTCGCCGCGGAGCGAGGCGACGGAGACGGTCATGGTCGACCTCCCCTCCTCGAAGCTCCCTCCCTCACACAACAAGACGTGCAGCGCGGCGGCACGCGTGTCCTGCAGGCAGTGCTGGTCGGTCCACGGCGGCATCTCGGCCACACGCGTGGCCGCGGCGGACGCGTCGTGGTCGGATCGATCGAGCAGACCCGAGTCGAGGGTGCGGATGCCGTGCCAGGAACTGGCGACCACTTCCGTGCTGCTTCCCGGCCACATGAGCAGTAACTGAGTGTGGGCCATGTCGAACTCGCCCGTGTCGGTGTCGTGAACGGACTCCGCGACAGCCGGGGAGTCAGCCCGGTTCCAGTGCCACAGACGGGCGGTGCCGTCGTTCCCGACGGTCAGGATGTCGAGACTGCCGGCGGTCGAGGTGGTGAGCAGGTGGAGGGCGCACACCGCGCTCTCGTGACCCTGCAGCGGCACGCCCACGCGTCGGCCGGTCCCACAGTCCACCACCTGGATCCCGCTCCTGAGCCCGGCCGACAGCGCGTGCGTCAGACCGTCCCGGGCGAGAGGGGCGACCGTGTAACTGGTGGTATCGGCGGTCACACGGATCACGCTCGGCTCGGCTCCCGTCCTGAGCGTCACCTGGGTACGGCGACCGGCCGCCACATAGGAAGCACCGAGGCCGGGGTCCACCGTGAACCCTCCGGACGGCGCCCAGTCATGGTCGCGCCGGATCGACGTCGTGTCCCGGGTCGCGACGTTGAGCAGCGTGAGACGAACCGAGTCCTGTTCGTCGTCGTCGCTCTGCTCGAAGAAGGCGAGGACGGTGGTGCCGTCCGGCTCCTGCTCCCTGGCCTTCAGCCGGGGCCTGTCCAGCCCGTCGACGAGGACACCGCCGCCGATCTGTTTCTCCAGCGCGTGCAGGGAAACGGTGCCGCCGCTCCGGTCGCACACCACCAGCCACCCGTCGGGCCCACCGCACCACGCAAGGAGGGCACTCGGCTTGTTCTGCCACTCCGGTCCGTCCGACGTCACACAGGGCACCTCCAGCAGTGACTCACCGCGGAGTGCGTCGAGGACGACGACCTTCCCCGTCCCCTGCGCAACGGCGACCGCCGTACCGTCGGCCAGGACGCCCAGATCACCGAACTCACTACAGCCGGGCAGGGTGTGTCGACTCACCAGGGAGAGGTCCGACAGATCCCAGACGCGCAGCTCCGACCTGTCGTCGAAGGTCACCGCCAGGGAACGGTTTCGATAGGACAGCACCTTCAAGCCGCGCACAGGGTGCGAGTGCGGCAGCACCATCGCCTGCGACGGATCGTCGAGCGGCCACACATGCACCTCGGTCGACTGATACGAGACGGCCACCACCAGGTGGCGGCCCTGTTCGGTGACCAGGTCCCGGATCGTCCACCCGTAATGGACCGACGTGGTGGAGTACGTGCCCTTCCCATGCCGCCCCACGATCCTGTGGGGCGTCACCCGGCGCGGTTCGGTCCACATGCGTCGCACGCTCCGGGACAGCTCGACCGCCCTGCGTGCGAAGTCCGTCGCCCCATGCGTCCGCGCCACGAAGGCCAGTTCGGCGGCGGGATCCGGGTGCGGTCCGTGGCGGCCCGTCAGCAGGTCCGCGCAGCGTTCCACCACCATCGCCAGCAACGGATTCCGCTTCGCGTGCTGCACCGCCGGGACCAGCCCCGCCGCGGCCGCCGCCAGGACGAAGGACGGATCCTCGATCAGCTCGTCGATCGCACCGGACGCCGCGGCATGGGTGGCCAGATGGTCACGGGTGTACGGCTCGGCCCGGCTCCAGTCACGGCCACCGGCCCCACCGGACGGCACCAGGTCCAGCAGCGTGCTGACGAAGCACTCCTGCACACTGCTCAAGTCCCGGTACCGCAGCGCCCGCGCCTTGAGATGGTCCGCCAGCTCCTGGTGGTAGAGGCGGAAGTACTTCCGCCCCTCGACCTCGACCGCCGTCAGGTACGACCCGTCCTCCTCCAGTAACGCGTCGACATCGGACTCCGTGAGGGTGATGCCGGAGAGGCGGGACGCCACCCGTGTCCAGACGGCCGTGCGGGGGACGCCGTGACCCTCGCCGAAGGCCAGGGTGGTCAGGAGGGGCAGGGCGCTCGTGCGCGCATCCCGGGGCATGCGTTCCAGGTATGCCTGGAACGCGCTGGCCGTGTCCGACGGTAACTGCCGCGCCCACCCGGGCACCGTGACGTCGACCCGCTCGCCGCGGCACAACGCGGTCGCGGTCATCCGGGCCACCAGGAAGCAGCGCCCGGCCCGCTGCGCCACGCCCTCGGCGACGACCCGCGCGGTCGCGGGGTCCGTCTCATAGGGAGAACCGGCGTCCGTGAGGATGCGCTCCACGTACTCCGCCGTGCTGGTGTCCTCGCTGTAGTCGGCGCTGTCGAGGTCGATGACGGGCACGCGGTCGCCGAGGTGCAGGAGCAGTTCGCGGCGGACGCCGACGACGAGGCGGACGCAGGGCACGGTGGCGAGGTGGCGCAGCAGGTCCCACGCGATGCGACGTGCCTCCGCCTTGTCCCCGGCCGGGCCGGCCTCGTCCAGGGAGTCGATGACGACGCGGAAGGGGCTCTCCCGGTCGGCGAGCCCGGCCAGCAGTTCCGTGGGGCCGACCGCGGTGAGGTCGGCGGCGGCCGCCAGCCGGGCCACCAGGTCGTCGATCGTCTGGTGCCGGGCGTTGATCGACACGTCGATGCGGTGCTCCGCGCCGTCGGCCTTAGCGTCGAGCACCAGGCGTCCCAGCACCGCCGACTTGCCCGAGCCGGGCGCGGCCGTGACGACGAGCGGTCCGTTGCCGCCCGGGCCGGCCAGGCGGGCCCGCAGGGCGTCCAGGGCCCGCTTGCGGCCGGTGAAGTAGGAGCCCGAGTCGTGTACCTGTTCCACACCCCGGCCACGGGGGCTGAAGTGGGAGGTGAGGTCGCCGGCGTCGCCGCCGGGCCCCTGATCGGCGCCTGCCTCCGCCCGGGGATCGTGGCGGGGGTTGGGGAAGAACGGCGCCTGGACCGTCTGGTCGGTGACGGAGCAGGCGCAGTGCTGCCGCCGTCCGGCCTGCTCGAACGCCCGCGTGATCCGGTCGGCGAGCTTGGCGGGCGCGAGGTAGCGCTGGGAGGGCCCGTCGCCGAGGGCGTACGCCCGCTCCAGTTCCGCCGGGAACACACCGTCCTGGGCGAGGTCGCGATGGCGCGCGGACACCATCACCCAGGTGCCGGAGCCGGCGGAGTCACCGCGCGGCCGGACCGCCACGTGGGCGTCGGCCACGGCGCCGATCCCGGCGGCACCATGCCCGGCGTGGCAGGCGTCGATGACGACCAGCACGTTCCGCAGCGGTGACGCCGACAGCGTGGAGGTGAGGTTCTCCAAGGAGAGCCAGGAGCGCGGTCGCCGCGCGGTGCTGGCGGGGCAGGCGAGGCGGTAGCCGCCGGGGTCAGGGCGGTCGCCGTGACCGGCGTAGTACAGGACGAGCACGTCGTCGGGGGTGAGGTCGGCGCCCGCGCACCAGTCGGCCACCGCGTCCTCGAAGTCGGCCGCGTCGGGGTCGAGGGACACCTCGTGCAGGATCCGCTCGTAGCCCATGCCCTCGAAGAGGGTGGCGATGCGCCGTACGTCCTCGTGCGCCTGGGGCAGCTCGCCGAGCTCGCGGTAGGAACGCGTCCCGGCGGCGATCAGGAACCGCCTCGCTCCGGCGCTCTCCTCCGGCACCGTGGGTCCCGCCAAGATCCCTCCCCGACGTCCGCCTACGACGAGAAGGGGCCTCTCGCTCCCACGAGAGGCCCCTCATCCGTGCGCCGCCAGGGACTCGAACCCCGGACCCGCTGATTAAGAGTCAGCTGCTCTAACCAACTGAGCTAGCGGCGCATGACTCTCGCCTGCCACCGGAATCGGGTTCCGCGGCGGGCGACGGAGAAAATACTACCCAATGCCGAGGGGTGCTCCTGACCACCCGGCATCCGGCTAGATCGCCATGGAGAGCAGCACCGGTGCGGCGTGGCGGTTGAGGGTGTCCGCGGCCTGGCGCAGGCGGTGGGCGTGCTCGACCGGGAGGGACAGGGCCAGGCAGCCGACCAAGGAGCCGGCCGTGATCGGGACGGCCGCGCAGACCGTGCCGATCGCGTACTCCTGGAGGTCCAGGACGGGCACGGTGGGCGGCTGGGCCTCCAGGCGGGAGAGCAGGAGCCGGTCGCTGGTGATGGTGCGCGAGGTGAGGCGGGCCATCTTGTGCCGGGCGAGGTGGTCGCGGCGGCCGGCGTGGTCGAGCTGGGTGAGCAGGCTCTTGCCGATGGCGGTGGCGTGGGCCGAGGAGCGGAAGTCGACCCACTCGTTGACCTTGGGCGCGGACGGGCTGTCGGCGTACTGGGTGATGCTGATCTCGCCGTCGACGTACCGGCTCATGTAGACGGCGGCGCCGACGGAGTCACGCAGCCGGTCGAGGGCGCGCTGGAGTTTGTCGCGCAGGGCCTGCTCGCGGTGGTGGGCGGAGCCGAGGCGGGCGAGCGTCTCGCCCGTGACGTACGCGCCGTCGGCGATCTGCTCGACGTGGCCCTCGCGGCGCAGCATGCGCAGGAGCGTGGTCAGCCGCTCCGGGGTGATGCCGGTGCGCCGGGCCAGCTCGGCGTCGGTGACACCGCTGGTGCTCCGCGCCACCGTCTCCAGGACGCGCAGGGCTTCCTGGGCCGAGTGGTACGGGGTGGTCGGCTCGTGCTTCAGCGCCACGGTGGTCTCCCCCTGCGCTTGCTGTAGGGCCGTGATCCGGTCAGTGAACCTGTTCCAGGTTAACCGGCAATGGGCTTGTCAGGAGCGGGGGTTGACAAGATTCCCGGGGCCCCGGACTGGGGCAATGACACTCCGGCATATGCCAGACGCATGCCCCAGTCCCGCCCTCGTCGCAGGGTGGGGAGTTCTTCCTGCTCACGGGGTGTAGTCACAGAACTGCGCTGAGGAACTCCCGTGTCCGGTCCAGCTCCGGGTCGCTGAAGATCTTTTCCGGGGTGCCCGACTCGATGATGCGCCCGGAGTCGAACATCAGTACCTGGTCGGAGATGTCCCGGGCGAAATTCATCTCGTGGGTCACGCAGAGCATCGTGATGTCCGTGGAGCGGGCGATGTCCCTGAGGACGTCGAGGACACCGGCGACCAGCTCGGGGTCGAGCGCGGAGGTCACCTCGTCCAGGAGCAGCACCTGCGGGCGCATCGCCAGGGCCCGGGCGATCGCCACCCGCTGCTGCTGGCCGCCGGAGAGCTGGGCCGGGTGCGCGTCGCACTTGTCGGCCAGGCCCACCATGTCGAGCAGCCCCTTGGCCCGCTCCACCGCCTCGTCCTTGGAGAGGCCGAGGACGGTGACCGGCGCCTCGGTGATGTTCCGCAGCACCGTCATGTTCGGGAACAGGTTGAACTGCTGGAAGACCATCCCGATCTTCTTGCGGACCTCGCGGACCTGCTTGTCGGGGGCCGGGAACAGCTGCTGCCCGTCGACCGTGATCGTGCCCTCGTCGGGCTTGAGCAGGGTCATCAGCAGCCGCAGGATCGTGGTCTTGCCGGATCCGGACGGCCCGATCAGGGTGACGTGCTTGCCGGCGTCGACCGAGAAGTCCAGGTGGTCCAGGACGGTGTTGCTCCCGAACCGCTTGGTGACCTGCTCCAGCCGGATCAGTTCACCGCCACCCCGGGCGGGCGTCTTCTCGGGATCGGTGCCGGGATTGGGGAGAGTGTCAGTGGGCAAGGCGTCGCTCCAGGGCTCGCAGGGCAAGGGAGGCCAGGTAGGAAATGACGATGAAGGCCACGCCGATCACCGTCAGCGGCTCGGTGAACTGGAAGTGCTCCTGCGAGTACAGGCGCGCCTGGCCGAGCATCTCCAGCACGGTGATCGCCATGACCATCGGCGTGTCCTTGAGCATGGAGATGACGTAGTTGCCGAGCGCCGGCACGACGCGGCGCACCGCCTGCGGCAGGATCACCGCGGTCCACGTCCGGCGCAGTGGCAGGTTCAGCGCCGTCGCCGCCTCCCACTGGCCGACCGGCACGGCCTCGATGCCGGCCCGGTAGACCTGCATCGTGTACGTCGAGTAGTGCAGCCCGATCGCGAAGACACCGGTGGTCAGCGCCGAGAACGTCACGCCCCACTCGGGCAGCACGTAGAAGAGGAAGAACAGCTGCACCAGCAGCGGGGTGTTGCGGACGAACTCCGTCACCACGCCGACCGGCCACGTCACCCAGCGCGAGGGCACCCGCATCAGCAGCGCCCACACCAGCCCCAGCGCGAAGGAGATCAGCGAACCGAGGGCCAGGATCTGCAGGGTGACGAGCAGACCCTCCCACAGGTGCGGCATGAAGTCGCTGACCGCGCTCCAGTCCCACTTCATGCGACTGCACCTCCCACACCGGTGGTCTGCGGACGGTCCAGCTCCTGGTCGGGCGTGCTCCCGACGGGCTTGCCCGTGCCGGTCTTGAGCTTGCGCTCCAGGCCGCGCATGCCGCGGGTCAGGACGAAGGCGATCACGAAGTAGATCAGCAGCACGATCGTGTAGATCTCCGCGCTCTCCTGGAGCGCCAGGCGCACCAGGTTGCCGCTGAACGCCAGGTCACCCATGCCCATGATGGACACCAGGGCGGTGCCCTTGAGCAGTTCGACCAGCAGGTTGGAGAACGGCGGGATCATCTCCGGCACCGCCTGCGGCAGCAGGATCAGCCGCAGCCGCTGCCAGGGCGTGAAGCTGAGCGCGATCCCGCCCTCTTTCTGTGCCGGGTCGACCGCGTTCAGCGCGCCCCGCACGATCTCGGAGCCGTACGCCCCGTACGTCAGGCCGAGCGCGAGCGTGCCCGCCCACAGCGGCACCAGCTGCCAGCCGAAGGCGATGGGCAGCACGAAGTACACCCAGAAGATCATCACCAGCGCCGACGTGCCGCGGAACACCTCGGTGTAGACGCCCGCGAGGAAGCGGACGATCCACAGCCGGTGGGTGCGCGCCACGCCGACGGCGAAGGAGACCGCGGCGCCCAGCAGGGCGCTGCAGACGAGCAGCTGGACCGTGACCCAGACGCCCTTGAGTACGAGTTCCCAGAGTCCCGAGGTCATCCGCCGCAGAGCTCCTTCGCGGTCAGATCCGTCATCTCGGCCTCGGTGAAACCGAACGGCTTGAGGATGCGGAACAGCTCGCCGCTCTTCTTGAGCTTGCGCAGCTCGACATTGAAGGCGTCGCGCAGCTTCGTCTCGGTCGGCCGGAACGCGAAGGCGCCTCCGTCGACGTGCGGCTTGCCGTCGACGACCGGCTTGAACGGATCGGTGGCCTCCGCCTTGGCGGACTTCTTCACCACCTCGCGCACGGTGAGTGCCGTACCGGCGAACACGTCCACGCGCCCCGCCTCGACGGCGTTCAGCCCCGCCACCTGGTCCGGCACGATGAGGATGTCGCTCTCCTCGTACCCCGCGTCCACGGCGTACTGGATCTCGGCGTAGCCGGTCCCGGTGGCGAACTTCGCCTTCTTCCCGACGACGTCCTTGTAGCTGTGCAGCCCCTTCGGGTTGCCCTTGCGCACGATGAACGCGTCGAGCATCTGGTAGTCGGGGTCGGAGAAGATGACCTGCTCGCAGCGCTCGGGGTTCACGTACATCCCGGCGGCCACGACGTCGAACTGCTGGGAGTTCAGGCCCGGGATGAGCGAGCCGAACTCGGTCGGCACGGGCTGCACCCGGTCGACGCCGAGCCGCTTGAAGATCACCTTGGCCAGTTCCGGTGCCTCACCGGTCAGTTCACCGTTCTTGTCGATGAAGCCGAACGGGATCTCGCCGGCGATGCCGAGACGGACGACGCCCGCCGCCCGGAGCCGGGCGAGCAGGTCACCGCCCTTGGCGTCCGACGCGATGGCGACCCTGCTGCATCCGGCGGCGCCCAGCGCGCCGAGCGCCGCCACCCCCGCGAGCAGCGACCGGCGGGCGGGCCCGGAGCCGGGCCGGGATATGGGTTCGGGACCTCTGAGTGGGCTTCTCTGTGGTGGAGCCATGGGCGCGCGGCTACCCGACCGCCTCCGGGTTATGCCGATCTTTTCAAGCCCCGCACGTACCCCGCGCGCTCTTGACCGCAGCGGCGGCGGGCACTCCCATGGAGGCATGGCTGATCGCTACATCGAAGTCTCGCTGGTCAAGCGTGACGTGACCTGCACGGCCAGGCTGCTCGACGACCGCGCGCCCATCACCTGCGCGGCCGTCTGGGATTCCCTTCCGCTGGCCGGCGACGTCTACCACGCGAAGTACGCACGCAACGAGATCTACGCGCTTTTCCCGCCCTTCGCCCAAGCCGAGCCACCCCTGGAGAATCCCACGATCACTCCGATCCCCGGCGATCTGTGCTATTTCACCTTCGCCGGGGCGGAGTTGGGGACCAAGGCGTACGGCTACGACCGTGAGGTCCGCGCCGGGACCACCCTCGTCGACCTGGCCCTGTTCTACGAGCGCAACAACCTGCTGCTCAACGGTGACGTCGGCTGGGTCCCCGGCATCGTCTGGGGCCAGGTCGTCGACGGCCTGGACACCATGGCCGAGGCGTGCAACGACCTGTGGAGGTCGGGGGCGGCGGGGGAGTCGCTCAGCTTCCGGCGGGCGTAGGCCGGCCGGCGGAGGCCACCCCCGCCTCGTACAGCGCGTGGGCCGCCCGCAGCACCAGATCGTCCCGGTGCCGGGCGGCCACGAGCTGGAGCCCGATCGGCAGACCGTCCGCGTCGGAGCCGACCGGCACGCTCGCCGCGGGCTGCTGCGTCATGTTGAACGGGTAGGTGAACGGGGTCCAGCCCGTCCACCGCCGATGGCCGGAACCCTTCGGCACCTCGACGCCCGCCTCGAACGCCGTGAGCGGCATGGTCGGCGTGACGAGCAGGTCGTAGCCCTCGTGGAAGCGGCCCATCCGGCGGCCCAGGTCCATCCGGACGTCCACCGCGGCCAGGTACTCCAGCGCCGAGTAGCGGGCGCCCCGCGCACAGATCTCCCGCAGGCCCGGGTCCAGCAGCTCCTTCTGCCGCGGGCCCAGGTGCTGGGTCACCCGGGCCGCCCCGCTGAACCACAGGGTGTGGAAGGCCTCCACCGGGTCGGTGAGGTCCGGGTCGGTCTCCGTGACGTACGCGCCGAGTTCCGCGAGCCGCTCCACCGCCCGCCGCACCGCCCCCGCGACCGCCGGCTGCACCGCCACCTGCCCGCCCAGCGACGGCGAGTACGCCACCCGCAGCCCGCGTACCCCGGCCCCGCCCGCCAGACCGTCCGTGTACGGACCGGCCGGGGCCGCGAGCGCGGACCAGTCGCGTGCGTCCGGGTGACCGATGACGTCCATCAGCAGCGCCGCGTCGGCCGCGTCCCGGGTCATCGGCCCGACGTGCGCCAGCGTGCCGAACGCACTCGCCGGGTAGAGCGGCACCCGCCCGTACGTCGGCTTCAGTGCGAAGATCCCGCAGAACGACGCCGGGATGCGGACACTGCCGCCGCCGTCCGTGCCCAGCGACAGCGGCCCCGCGCCGAGCGCCACGGCCGCCGCGCTGCCACCGCTCGAACCGCCCGCCGTGCGCGAGGGGTCGCACGGGTTGCGGGTCACACCGCTGAGCGGCGAGTCCGTCACGCCCTTCCAGCCGAACTCGGGCGTCGTCGTCTTGCCGATGAACACCGCCCCGTGCTCCCGCAGCCGGGCCACGGAGGGGGCGTCCTCGTCCCAGCGCCCCGCCGCCGGGTCCACGGCCTTCGAGCCGCGCAGGGTCGGCGCCCCGCGCTGCAGCAGGATGTCCTTCACGGTGACCGGCACCCCGTCCAGCAGCCCCCGTGGCTCACCGCGCCGCCATCGCTCCTGTGATTCCCGGGCCCGCTCCAGCGCGTCCTCTGCGGTCAGCCGGACGAAGGCGTTCACCTCCGGCTGGATCGCCTCGGCCCGCTCCAGCACCGCCCGGGTCGCCTCCACGGGACTCCACTCGCCCTTGCGGTACCCCTCGAGGAGCCGTACGGCGGTGAGCTCGGTGAGCTCGGTCATCCACCCTCCCAGGAACGTCAGTGACCAGGTACGTACCCACGCTGCTTGTCGACCACGTTCTGCAACGGCTCCCCGGCCGCCCACTGTTCGAACAACTCCACGAACTGGGCGCCGAGTTCGTCGCGCCAGCCGACGGTGTCGCCGCTCATGTGCGGGGACACGATCAGGTCCGGCGCCTGCCACAACGGGCTGCCGGAGGGCAGGGGCTCGGCCTCGAAGACGTCCAGCGCGGCACCCGCGATCCAGCGCTTGGCCAGGGCCTCTGCGAGCGCGTCCTCGACGACCAGCTGACCACGGCCGATGTTGACGAACCGGGCGGACGGCTGCATCAGGCCGAAGCGGCGGGCGTCGAACATCCCCCGCGTCTCGTCCGTGAGCGGCGCCGCCGCGATCACCCAGTCGGCGCGCGCCAGCAGCCGGTCCAGGTCCTCCGGGCCGTGCACGCCGGAGCGCGCGGCACGGCCCACGAGCGCGGTCGTGATGCCCAGCGCCCCCAGGGTGTGCGCGATCGCCCGGCCGATCGGCCCGGAACCGACCACCACGGCACGGCTCCCGGCGATCCTGTGCGACTCCCGGTGCCGCCAGGTCCGCTCCCGCTGGAGCTCCAGCGTCCTCGGCAGATCCTTGGCCATCGCCAGTACGAGCGCGGCGACGTACTCCGCGATCGGCTGGTCGAAGACACCGCGCGCGTTCGTCACCACCGTGTCGGAGGCGGCGAGTTCCGGACACATCAGATGGTCCACACCGGCGCTGGCCGTGTGCACCCAGCGCGGCCGCGGACCCTCGCCCGGCCAGGCGTCCCGCACGGCGCGCGAGGTGAAGTCCCACACCAGGAGTACGTCCGCACGCGGGAGGCGCTCGGCCAGATGCGCAGCGTCGGTGTGTTCGATACGGGCGCGGCCGGTGAGGCGGCCGAGGCGGGGGAGGGGTTCGGCGTCCAGGACGAGGAGCGTGGGGGTGGGCATGAGCAGCCGTTCTCCAGCCGTTCGGCGGGGCCGGCCGGCCTGGGGGCGGCCGCCGGTGACGACGAGTTAACCCGGTGTTGACCAAGGAGTGATCCGGGCGGATTGACCACGCTCGCACCCGAACCTACCGTCGTCAACACGGGCGTTCCCACGATCCGTTGCACACTAGTTGCCCAGCGTGAGGCCGGTGCTTGCCATGGACGTCTCATTTCTCGGCGGGCCCGGCCCGCAGCGCGGGGTCGGCGTCGTCGCCCCGTTCGACTTCGCACTCGACCGCGAACTGTGGCGCTGGGTGCCGGACGAGGTCTCCCTCCATGTGACCCGCACACCGTTCGTGCCGGTCGAGGTGAGTCTCGACCTGGCCCGCCTGGTCAGCGAGCACGAGACGCTGAGCGAGGCGGTCCGCACGCTCACCGCGATCGCCCCCGAGGTCGTCGCCTACGCCTGCACATCGGGCAGCTTCGTCGGCGGCATGATGGGCGAGCGGGCCATGTGCGAGGCGATGAGCCGGGCCGGTGCCGTCCCCGCGATCACCACCTCCGGCGCGCTGCTGGAGGCCCTGGTGGAACTGGACGTGCGCCGGGTGGCGCTGGTGACGCCGTACACGGTCTCGGTGACGCAGTCGCTGGAGGCCTACGTCGCCCAGGCCGGCGTGACGATCTCCGGCTGCGCCTTCATGGGGCTGACCCGGCACATCTGGAAGGTTCCCTACCGCGATGTGGTGGACATGGCCCGGCAGGCCGTCCGCGACGACGCCGACGCGCTGTTCATCAGCTGTACCAACCTGCCCACGTACGACGTGATCCCCCAGCTGGAGGCGGAGCTGCGCATCCCCGTGATCTCGGCCAACCAAGTGACGATGTGGGCGGCACTGCGCCGACTGGGTACCCGTGCGGTGGGGCCGTACCAAGCGCTGATCAATCCGGCGGCGCGTTCCGGTCCCGCAGCGCCGGGGGTGGACCCCGGTCCCGTACTGCCGGAAGAAGAGCAGCAGCAGGAAGGCTGGACATGACAGCACTGGGATTTCTCTACCCGGGCCACTCCGCCGAGGACGACTATCCGCGCATCGAGCAGTTGCTGGGCAGCGACGTCCGGGTGGACCTGGTGCACACCGACATCGGTGAGGACGCGCACCGGGTGGACGCGCTGCTCGAGATGGGCTCGGCCGGCCGGCTCGCGGCGGGAGTCCAGGAACTGCGGCACGCCGGTGCGGACGCGGTGGTGTGGGCCTGTACCAGCGGCAGCTTCGTCTACGGCTGGGACGGCGCGCAGGAGCAGGTCCGCGCCCTGGCGCAGACGGCCGGAATGCCGGCGTCGTCCACGTCCTTCGCGTTCGCGCATGCCGTGCGGGAGGTGGGGGCGGGCAGGGTCGCGATCGGCGCGACCTACCCGGAGGACGTGGCGCAGCTGTTCGCCGAGTTCCTCCGCGCGGCCGGTGTGGAGGTCGTGTCGGTCAGCAGCTCCGGCATCATCACCGCCGCCGAGGTCGGCACCTGGGGCGAGGCCGAACTTCTCACCCTGGCCCGGAACTCCGACCACCCCGACGCCGAGGCCCTCCTCCTGCCCGACACGGCCCTGCACACGGCGGCCCACATCCCGGCCCTGGAGAAGGAACTCGGCAAGCCGGTCCTCACCGCCAACCAGGTCACGGTCTGGGAGGCCCTGCGCCTGGCGGACCGACGGGTGAACGCGCCGGAACTGGGCGCGCTCTTCACGAGGGAGCCGATCGTTCAGGTGTGAGGCCCGAGGCCTGATCCTCGCCCCCGTGGCACCTGCCGCGGGCGGCGAGGAGACCGCGGTTCACGGCCTCCGTTCCGGTGGTGGGGGGCGGAGGATGCGGCGGTGACGGGAGGGCGGGCGGCTCCCGGCGGCCGCGCCGACGGGCCGAGGGGGACGCGAAGCCGACGGCCGAGCCGGCGACGGCTCCGGCCATCAGGGACGGGAGGAAGTCCCGGCCGCTGCCGGAGTCGAGCAGCTCACGCGGTCCGGCCACCACGGCCCCGGAGCAGCCCGCCGCGACCGCGCCGCGCAGGCGGGTGTGCAGGCCGGTCCCGCCCCCGCTCGTGGAGGGTCCCTCCGCGCGCCCCGCCGGCGGAGCACCCACAGCACGACGCAGACGGCGAGGGCGGCCGTGAAGAGCAAGCTCGCCGTCACCCTGGCCGCCGTCCAGACAGCTCCGTCCGGATCCCAGAGGGCCTCCGCCAGATTCATCGCGACGGCCACCGCGAAGGCGGCCTTGAGGCAGTAGGCCGCTCGCGCCGTCCGGTGGGCACCGGTCTCCATGCCGTTCGAGTGCCCCGGGGTGGCCGGCGAAAGGGCGCCGTACCCTCGCGCGCTTCCTTCATGGGGGCCGGAATCGGTCCCACCCCTTCTTCGGTGCAGAGCGGGGCAAAGACGCCCCAGCTCCCCACCCGATGCTGAGGAATGCTCAACTCCGCCGCATCACGGGACCCGTGGGTTGACCGAAAGCGCGTTCCCCTTCTGTCGTCCATCCCGTGCACACTGACCACGTCCGCAGCCAGTCGTGCCGTGAAGGACTCCCCGATGGCCGAACCGGGTCCGTTCAGATCTTCTGCAAGCGCTGTCCAGCTGGCCGGGCGTCTGCTGTGCTGGAGCCTGGCCGCGGCCATGGCCGGTGCCGCCTTGGACGCCTTCGTCCATCCTCGGTTCCGCTGGTGGGGTGCCGTGTGGCAGCTGCCCTGGTGGCTCACCGGTGCGGCCGTCCTCGCCTGGACCGTCCTGCGCGCCCGCGAGAAGGCTGACCGCAGGCCCCCGCGCGACAGCGTGCGCAGCGACTGGGAGCGGGCCGCCTGACCGCCCGGCGGTACCCCGGGAATAACCGGAGACAGTCCCCTGTTAGAGCCGGAACGACAGCACACGGCCCACAGCAGGAGGCACCCCACCGTGGCGGCAGACGAGACACGCGGCGACGAGATACGCGGCGCGGCGCAGGGCAGCGCCCCCGTCCCCCTCTCCGTACTGGACCTGGTCACCGTCGGTGCCGGCCGCACCGCCTCCGACGCCCTGCGCACCAGCGTCGACCTGGTCCGTCTCGCGGAGAACCGCGGCTTCCACCGCTACTGGGTCGCCGAGCACCACTCCATGCCGGGTGTCGCCTCCTCGTCCCCGGCCGTGATCCTGGCCCATCTCGCCGCCCACACCGGTCGCATCCGCCTCGGCTCGGGCGGCGTGATGCTGCCCAACCACGCTCCGCTCGTGATCGCCGAGCAGTTCGGGACGCTGGAGGCCATGGCCCCGGGACGGATCGACCTCGGCCTCGGCCGCGCCCCCGGCACGGACGGCGCCACGGCCGCCGCCCTGCGCCGCACCGACCGGCTGAACGAGGGTGCCGACGACTTCCCCCAGCAACTCGCCGAGCTGACCCGCTTCCTCGACGACGACTTCCCCGACGGGCACCCCTACCGCCGCATCCACGCCGTACCGGGTCCGGTCCAGGCCACCAGCGCCGGTGGCGTCCAGTCCCCGCACCGCCCGCCGCTCTGGCTGCTCGGCTCCTCCGGCTTCAGCGCCCGCCTGGCCGGCGCCCTGGGCCTGCCCTTCGCCTTCGCGCACCACTTCTCGGCGCAGAACACGATCCCGGCGCTCGACCTGTACCGCGAGTCCTTCCAGCCGTCCGCCGTGCTCGACGAGCCGTACGCCCTCATCGGCGTCTCCGCGTTCGCCGCCGACGACGAGCGGGAGGCCCGCCGGCAGGTGCTGGCCGCCGCCCTCAGCATGGTCCGGCTGCGCACCGGCCGCCCCGGTCTCGTGCCCACCCCGCAGGAGGCGGAGGCCTACGAGTTCAGCCCGATGGAGCGCGACTTCGTCGACTCCTGGAACGCCAACGTCATCCACGGCACCCCGGACGAGGTCCGCTCCGGCCTGGACGACCTCGCCAAGCGCACCGGTGCCGACGAGCTGATGATCACGGCCAACGCGCACGGCGGCGACGTCCGGGTCCGCTCCTACGAGCTCATCGCCGACGCCTACGGCTTGCCGACGCCCGCCTCCGCCTGAACGTCCGGCGTGCCCAGCAGCTCGGAGATGCGGTCCGGCGACACCGGACGGGAGTAGAGCCAGCCCTGTCCGGTGTCGCAGCCGATGCTGCGCAGCCGGGTGGCCTGCGCCGAGGTCTCGACGCACTCGGCCGTGACGGTCAGCCCGAGCCGGTGCGCGAGCTGGATCATCGCCTCGACGACGACCTCGTCGGCCGGGTTGGCACGGGCCGCCGCCTCCCGCTCGTCGTACTGGAAGCCGCGCACGAAGGACCCGTCGAGCTTCAGCACCGACACCGGCAGCCGGCTCAGGTACGCCAGGTTCGAGTAGCCGGTGCCGAAATCGTCGATGGCGATCCGCACCCCCATGTCGCTGAGCGCCTTCAGGGTCTGCAGGGGCCGGCCCGCGGAGCCCATCACCGCCGACTCGGTCAGCTCCAGCTGGAGCAGGTGCGGCGCGAGGCCCGTCCCTTCCAGCGTCCCCGCCACGTCGGCCACCAGGTCCGAGTCCCAGACCTGCCGCACGGCCACGTTCACACTGACGAAGATCGGCGGCTCGTCCGGGTGGTCCAGCTGCCACCGCCGGGCCTGCTCGCAGGCCGTACGCAGCACCCAGCGGCCCAGCGGGACGATCGAACCGTCCTCCTCGGCGAGTCCGATGAACCGATTCGGCGTCAGTACGCCGAACTGGGGATGATTCCAGCGGATGAGCGCCTCGACCCCGTGCAGCCGGTCGTCCTCCATGCCCACCAGCGGCTGGTACTCCAGCTGGAACTCGCCGCGGTCGATGGCCGGCCGGAGCGTGGAGGCGAGGGCCTGGCGGGTCATCCGGTGGGCGTTGCGCTCCGGGTCGAACAGCGTCCAGCGGGCCTTGCCGTCGGCCTTCGCCCAGTAGAGCGTGGTGTCGGCCGCCTGCATCAGGGCTGTGGGTGTCGTGCCCGCCGCGTGCCGCTCCACGACCCCGATCGACGCCGAGACCGACAGCCGCTGCCCGGAGATGTCGAACGGGTCCTGGACCGCGCGCAGCGCCGACTCGGCCAGATCGGCCAGTTGTTCGGTGCCCGTGGAGTCCTCGACGAGCAGCGCGAACTCGTCACCGCCGAGCCGGGCCACCAGCGGGGTGCTGGTCCGTGCGTGGCCGGCCTCGTCCGCACAGCGCGTGAGGCGCTCGGCGACGGCGGCCAGCAGCCGGTCGCCGACCCGGTGGCCGAGGGTGTCGTTGATGGCCTTGAAGCCGTCCAGGTCCAGGTAGCACAGCCCGATCCGGCCCGTGCCGCTCTCCTCGTACGACTCCGCCTCCAGCGCGGCCGACAGCCGTTCGAAGAACAGGGTGCGGTTGGGCAGCCGGGTCACCGGATCGTGCATCTGCAAGTGCCGTAGCCGGGCCTGGAGTTCCCGCCGGGCGCTTATGTCGGCGACGGACAGCAGGACGCCGCTGTCCTCGACGGGCAGCGGGGTGACCGTCACCTGCACCCACAGCGAGTGCCCGTCGGGGTGCTTGAGCCGGCGCGTGCAGCGCAGCCGGGACTGCCGGCCGCGCAGCACCTCGCGGTAGGCGTGCCAGGTGCGGGCGTCGGAGCTGAGGTCGACCAGGTCGGCGGCGACGGACCCGGCGAGCTCCTCCGGGTCGCCGCCGAGCAACGCGGCGAGCGCGTCGTTGGCGCTGACGACCGCGCCCTCGCGGTCCACGACCGCCATGGCGAGCGGGGCGGCCGTGAAGGCGGCGCGGTAGGCCTGCCGGGACGGTGGCCCGGTACGGGGAGACGTATGGATCTCACTCTCTGTGACGATCGGCCGGTCCAGGTCTGCTGCGGGCGCCGGCCCTTCGGAGGTTCCGCTCACCGCTCGCTCCCGCATGTATTCGATCTCTGTCCGTGCAGGAAAGGTCAGGAAAGTGTGCCGATCATAGAGGCTGGCCCCAGTGCCTTCCAGCCGGTGTCCAGTCTTCACGGCCAATCGGCCCTTCTGCCAGATCGTTTCTGCGCACACCTGGACGCCTTCTTCAAGCCCCCGACCAGTTGTGACGTTCTGTGAGTGCTTCGGGGGTGTCGGCTTCCGTGATTTTTCGACCCCTTCACCCGACCGGTGCAGGCAAACAGGGCGCAGTACGACAAATCAACACAGGCTGGGTGCGGTGTCCCGCGAACCGTACCCGGAGGTACCCGTGCCGCGTCCGTTTCCGCGCGCCCGACTGCGCAGTACCGCGGCCGTGTTCACCACCATGTCGGCGCTCGCCGCCACCTCCCTCGGCGCCGGGCCCTCGGCCGCCGAACCCGACTCGGCGGCGCCCTGCGCACTGACCCGGACCGACGCCCATCACTCGGAGGGGCTGGACACCTGGAACGCCGCCTACCCGCGCCCGGTCCGGTCCCTGGACGCGGTCATGGTCTTCCTGTCCTTCCCGGACTCCCACCCGCTGACCACCCCGCAGGAGCTGACCGCCGACCACTTCCCGGCCACCACCCGCTTCTTCGAACAGGCTTCCTACGGCCGCTTCACCCTGCGCCCGCACGCGCTGCGGCACTGGATCCGGATGCCGAAGCCGTCCACCGCGTACGACATAAAGCGGGACTGGAGCCCCGAGCGCCGAGCCGCCTACCTGCGCGACGCCCTCGCGGCGGCCGACCCCCGGGTCGACTTCTCGCGCTACGACGTCGTGTACTTCGTCGCCGACCCCGACGCGCCCGGCGTCGACTCGGACGCGACCAAGGTGGTGAACCTGACGAGCCCGCTGCGGGCCGACGGCACCGACCTGCGCCGGATCGTCACGGTGTTCGAACAACACCCGCCGGACCGCCTCGTGCTCGCCCACGAGACCGGGCACGTGTTCGACCTGCCCGACCTGTACCACCGGCCGGCGGACGGCAAGGGCGACTGGGACACGCACGTCGGCGACTGGGACCTGATGGGCAGCCAGTTCGGGCTCGCGCCCGACCTCTTCGCCTGGCACAAGTGGAAGCTGGGCTGGCTGGACGCGCGGCAGGTGCGGTGCGTGCAGGACGCCGGGCCCGCCCGGCTGACCCTGGAGCCGCTGACCGCGGGGCCGGGGGTCCCGGCGACGGGGGCCGCGGGGGCACAGGCCTTCGGACTCGGGCGGGGCGCCAAGCTCGCGGTGGTGCGGACGGGGGTCGACAGCGTGCTCGCCTTCGAGGCGCGGGGGCCGGTCGGCAACGACGCGGGCGCGTGCCGGCAGGGGGTGCTCGTGTACCGGGTGCGGGGCGGTGCGCAGTCCGGGGGCGGGCCCATCGAGGTGATCGACGCCCACCCGCGCACCGACGCGTGCTGGGAGAGCTCCGTCTACCCGCCCCTCGCGGACGCCCCGATCGGCATCGGGGAGAGCTTCACGGTGCCGGGGGAAGACGTGCGGGTGAGGGTGGAGGGGCGCACGGCTTCGGGGGCGTGGACGGTGAAGATCACGGTGGGGCGCTGAGGGCACTGCGGGTGCCGAGGGCTCTGTGGGGCACGCGAAAGGCCCCTCGTTCTCGCGAGGGGCCTCTCACCGTCTGGTGCGCCGCCAGGGACTCGAACCCCGGACCCGCTGATTAAGAGTCAGCTGCTCTAACCAACTGAGCTAGCGGCGCCTGCTGACGTCGTAGACCTTAGCACCCTGGTCGGGGGGAGGAAAAATCGAAATCCGCACCGCCGAGCGGGCCGCCCGGACGGCCGCCCAGAGCAGTACCTCGGGGCCGGGAAGCCAGGGCTGACGGGTGTCGGGGGCGACGAGCCAGCGGGAGGCGGAGCGGACGGGGTCGGCGGCCCCAGCGGGCGCCCGGCGGGCGGGAGCGGAGCTGTCCGCGAGGGCCGGGCGAGTGAACTCCGAGGGGGCCGGATCGGCGGGATGAGTGCGCTCCGAAGGGACCGGGGCAGCGGTGGACGCACGCTCCGACGGGGCCGGGTCGGTGGGGAGCGTGCGCAGATACGGGGCCGGGACGGTCACCGCGTCGCCCGTGCCGTGGCACAGCAGCGGCGGTACGGAGCCCGCACGGCGGACTGCCTGGTCGTCCCGGTCGCGCGTGCCCCACTCCTCCCACTCCAGCAGCGCGGGGAGCCGCTGTGCCGTCCCCGGGGCGGCGAACAGCAGCATCCGGCCCCGGAACTCCGCGACCGGCCCCGAGCCGGGGCCGTCGTCCCACAGTCGGTCGAGCATCCGCCGGCCGAACAGCGCGGGGGCGCTGACCACGTCGAAGGCCGACCCGCAGGGCAGCACGACCGGGGCGTCCGGCCGTTCCTCCCAGAGGGCGAGCGTGCTTCGCGGATACGTTCCTGCCGAGGCGAGCCAGGCGGCCCCGTCCGGGGTGACATCGGAGGCGTTCCATGCGCTGCTCATGACGTCCAGGTCTACCGGCCGTGAGCGTGCGGTTCCCGAGGGTTGCGGGAATTCGGGACAGGAGGGGGTGGGAAGGGGTATCTTGCCCGCCTGGCATATGCCAGGTGATCGGGAGGGGCGCGCAGGGCGTCTCAAACGGTGCTGCCGGGCCCCCGGCCCTCGACGCCGCCCCGCATCAGGTCCCGTCCGAATTCGACCATCTTCTTGGCGTAGTCCTCGGTCCACTCGGCCCGCTCGGCGATGTCGGCGGTGGTCAGCCGGTCGAACTTCCGCGGATCGGCCAGCTGCGCCGCCGCCATCGCCTGGAACTCCACAGCCCGGTCCGCCGCGGCCCGGAACGCCAGCGTCAGCTCCGTCGCCCGGGCCAGCAGCGCCCCGGGGTCGTCGATCGACTCGAGGTCGAAGAAGTGCTCAGGGTCGGAGGCCGCCTCCGCCGGCTCGAAGAGCAGGGGCGCGGGGCGTAGCCGCGGTTCGTTCCGACGCGGCGTGGGCTCCGCCATGTCTTCTCCTCCTCGTACGTCGCGCACGACCCTCCCGGTGGATGGGCCACCGTCCATTGTCTCGCGGGCGCGCAAGTGGGCATCGCGGTAGTGGGTACGGCTGTCGCACCACCCGGTGTTCGTCAGGGCGTCGGGGGCACGTCGCTTTCCGGCCACATCACGGCTGCCACACGGTGCCCAGGCACCGTTCACGGCCGCCAGCCCACCCGGTGCTCCGCCAGGTGCGCCAGCACCGCGTGGTTCGCTTCCCAGCCGTCCGGGAACTTCACCACCGTCCCCAACTGGACCGGCTCCGTCGACGGATAGTCGTCCAGGAGGTCGGTCACCCCCGCTCGGCAGACCACGATGCAGGCGTGCCGGTGGCGGGAGGCCAGGACGCACAGGCGGCCCGTTTCCAGGTGGAAGGCCGTGGCGTCGGGGCGGCCGGAGAGGGGGTGCAGGACCACCGTGACGTCGTACTCGCGGCCCTGCAGCCGGTTCGCCGTGTCCACGACCACGTCGGTGACGCCGAGGCCGGCCAGGGCCGCGCGGACCGCGGCCGCCTGGTCCCGGTGGGCCGTACCGACGGCGATCCGGTCCGCCGTGAGGGGCGAGGGGGTCGAAGAGCGCTCCGAGGTCGCGGCGCCGGACCGGTCCAGCAGACGCCGTACGACCACGGCCACCGCCCGGACCGCCTCCGGGTCCGTGCGCGGCGTGTGCCGGGCGGGCAGCTCCAGCAGGCCCCAGCCCGACTCGGCCGCCTCGTCGATCACCCGGTCGGGGCCCGAACCGTCCGACGGCACGCCGAAGGCCAGGGTCCGGTCGCCGGGGCCGGTGCCGCTGCGGAACGGCGTGTACGGGTAGAACGCGTCCGAGACCAGGGGTGCCGCGGAGGCCGGGAGCCGCCAGGACACCGGCAGCCGGTGCTGGGGCAAGTCCGGGTTGTGCGCGAGCAGGGTCGTCACCGCCGAGGCGGACGGGTCGTACGCCAGGCCCGCCCACTGCTCGCTGCCCACGATCGCGAACGGGTCGAGCTGCCCCGGATCGCCCACGAACAGCGCCCGCTCGAACAGCCCGGCCACGGCGAGCAGCGCGTCCGAGCGCATCTGGTACGCCTCGTCGACGATCGCGTGCCGCCACGGCTCGTCGACCTTGACGTGCGCCCACTTCGCCGCCGTGGAGATCACCACCGCGAGCCCGGCGAGGTCGGCCGCCTTGGCGGACTTGCGGACGTTCTCCAGACCGTCGAGCGCCTTGTCGTACGGGTCGGAGTCGCTGCTGTGCAACCGCCCCACCGGCAAGCCGGGGTTCTTCTCGGCGAGCCGCACCACCAGGTCGTCGACCTGGGCGTTGGTCTGCGCGACGACCATCAGCGGGTGGCCCGCCTCGGCCAGGTCCAGGGCCGCCCGGACCACCAGGGTCGACTTGCCCGCGCCCGGCGGGGAGTCCACGACGACACCGCGGGCGGTGCCGTGCAGCGTGTCGTGCAGGATCGCGCCGGTGGCCTGCGCCGCGGCGGCCGAGGGGTCGAACACCGTGGTCACAGCACATCCTCCTCGGTCACCGGGTCGGCGGCCTCCAGGGTCGCCTCACCCGGCGGCCCGCCGTGCGTCCACGGCGTCTCCTCCGGGTCGGGCAGCTTCGCGCCGCCCCGCTGTTCGTGCTCGAACAGCGTGAAGCAGACCCGGTCGCCCTTCTCCGGCACCGAACCCGGCTCGGGCTCCTTGCCGCGGCCCATCTTGTCGAGCACCCGCAGTACCACAACCGCACCGTCCTCCTCGGCCGCGACGAACTCCGCCGACTGCGGCTTGCCGCCCAGCGACCGGTACACCTTCGTGCGCTCGCCGAGATGCGGCCGGTCGTCCGTGCGCACCGTGACCAGCGGGCGGGGGCTCGGCCGCTTGCCCTCGCTGTACGCCATCACGACATCGGTGACCTCACCGGCGAACGCCTCCCCGGACAGCCGCCGGCCCGCCATCACCAGCGGGTCGTCGAGGGCCTCCTGGGCCTCCAGCCGGGCCTGCTCGCGCTCGCGCGTGGCGAGCTTGCCGGCCGCGGTGACCGCGTCGTCGCGGCGCGGCTGCGGGGGCTCGCCGGCCAGCACGCGGTCGCGGTGGCCGGTGAAAGACCAGCGGTCGCGGGTCCACCGCTCCTCGACCCGCGCCCCCTCAGGCAGCTCCCGCAGCAGGTCGAGGCCCCGCCAGACCGCGTCCCAGGTGGGCCGGGTGCGGCTGAGCACCAGGTCCCGGATCTCGCGCTCGGCGGCGGTCAGCGCACCGAGCCGGTCGTCCGCCTCCAGGCCGTCCCCGGCGGCGGCGAGGGCGGTGCGGGCCCGGTCGTAACGCTCGATGGCCGGGGCGAGCAGCTTGTTGTCGAACGCCGGGTCGGTGGCCGGACCGGCCGGCGGACAGGTCAGCTGACCCCGCGCGTCCCGCTCCAGCTCGGCCCGCAGCGCGGCCTCGGCACCGGTGACACCCTCCGGCGGGTCGATCCAGGCGAGCAGCGCCCCCAGATGCTGGTCCTCCAGGGTGGACTGCCCCGTCACCCAGTGCCGGCCCAGGACGTCGGTCATCGCCAGCAGCAGCGAGGAGCCGGGCACCCGGGCCCGCTCCCCGAAGTGCGTCAGCCACCGCCCGAGCAGCGGCACCCGCGGCGGCGCCGGGTAGGGCGCCTGCGGATCCTGCTCCGCCGTACGCCGGAACCGCATCGAGCGCCCGAGCAGCCGCACCAGGTCGATGCCCGCCCGGCTCGGCACGATCAGCTGCGGCGCGTCCGCGCACAGGTCGACCTCGACCTTGACGCGCTTGCCGGTCTCCGGGTCGGTCTCGGTGCGCTCGGCGGCCTCCACGGTCTCGGCGCAGGAGTCGACGTACGGCAGCACGATGTCGGCCAGTTCGGCCAGGAAGGCGAACCTGAGGTCGCGGTCGCGGGGCTGCGGAACGACCAGCAGACGGGGCGCGTCCCGGTCGGTGCCGACCAGCGCGCCGAGCGGGGCGCCGGCCTCACCGGCGGTGGTCAGCGGCACGAACACCAGCGGACGGTCCCCGAGATGCCGGTGCCG
Source organism: Streptomyces sp. NPDC047880 (assembly GCF_040706515.1). Classification (NCBI taxonomy): domain Bacteria; kingdom Bacillati; phylum Actinomycetota; class Actinomycetes; order Kitasatosporales; family Streptomycetaceae; genus Streptomyces; species Streptomyces sp. NPDC047880. The sequence continues at coordinate 440,998 of NZ_JBEZOK010000001.1, forward strand.
GACGGTGGCGGAGGGCTGGGCGCGGCCCGTGCTGACGGCTTCGAGGCGGGCCAGGGTGGAGATCAGCGACACGCCGCCTCCAGCGCCTCGGCACGCAGGGCGGCCGCCCGCCGCAGGGCCGCCACGGCCGGGTCGTCGGGATCGCCCGCCTCGCCGCGCGCGGCGGCGAGGACGTCCTCCACGGTCGTCAGACCGCCCAGCTCCGCCCGCACCGGGCGCCCGAGCGAGGTCACCGCGCCCGCCTCCCGGGACCGGCTCCGGCAGTGGAACGCCAGCTCGCACGCCGACAGGCACTCGGGCGCGTAGGCCGCCGGCACCGACTCCACGGACGCCGTCAGCGCTTCGGCGGGCAGCTCGGGTGAGAAGCACGTGCCCTCGGGCAGCGCGTCGGCGATGTCCTCGATGCGGGTCAGCCGGGCCAGCTGGCGGGCCGTCACCGCCCGCTGCTTGCGGATGTCGACGGCGGACGCGGCCGGCAGATTGGAGAAGTCCCTGGGACACACCAGCAGGATCCGGTGCCGCACACGCGGGGCGGACACCGAGGCTCCCTCGGCCCCCTCGGCGCCGGCGTCGCCCTCCCGCTCCGCGCCGAGCCGCGCGGCGAGCTCCTCCAGGGCCAGGACGTACACCGCCGCCTGCCGGGCCGCCGCCCCGACCTTCGCCGGGTCGGCCGAACCGTCCAGCAGGGGGAAGGACTTGATCTCCACGACCGTCCAGCCGCCGTCCGGATGGACCACCACCGCGTCCGGCTCCAGGAACGCGGGGGAGCCCGCGACGTCCAGCGCGAGCATCGGGTGGTCGAGCAGCGTCCACGTGCCCGGGCGCGCGGCGGCCTCCCGCAGCTCCAGCTCCGTACGGGCCGTGCGCCCCCGGGGTCCGGTCGCCGTCAGGTCCGGTACGCGCGCGGCGACCGGCGGCTCGGCGGACCGGTCGAGCTTGTCGTGCACCAGCCGCAGCAGTTCCGCCCCGCCGTCGGCCTTGACCTTCGCCTCGAAGGCGTTGCCCCGGGTGAGCGCGAACTGCGACTGCCCGAAGGCCGACGGCGAGCCCAGCGCGCCGGCCAGCGCCGCCTTGTTCACCCCGGCGCCGTCGAGGATCGCGCGCCGCGCACAACCGGGGTTGGCGGCCAGCGCCGCCAGGGCGCGCGCGTCCAGTGCCTTCGCGGGTACGTCGGGGCCGCGCAGCTCAGCGAGCCGGTGCCGGAGCGCCGTCCCCCGCGTCCTTGGGGGAGGCACCCGGCTCGGCTCCCGCTCCGAGCCGCGACTCGCGCTGCCGTGGAATTCGCTCACCCGCGGAAGTCTGGCATCCGGCACTGACAATCGAGGAACCCGCGGCGGGAGAGGCGGCGGCGGAGCCGGTGGGGGACGAGGCGGGGAGGTCGGCGGCGAGGCCGGCCGGAGTGTCCGCCGCGACCGGTGCCGGCCGTACGAACCGCGCCTTGACCCGGTCCGCGGCGCGCATCACGAGCGGCGCCAGCAGTAGCCCGGCGCCCATGACGGCCGCGCCCGCGACCGCGTCGAGGAAGTAGTGGTTGGCGGTGCCCATGACCACGATCGTCGTGATCAGCGGATAGGCGACGGCGGCGGCCTTCGTCGCGCGGGTACCGCCGAAGCGCCACAGCATCACGCCGCACCACAGGGCCCAGCCGACGTGCAGACTCGGCATCGCCGCGTACTGGTTGGTCATGTTCCCCATGCCGCGCGGCGCGCTCGCCGCGCCTCCCCACCAGCCGTAGGAGCTGTACTGGGCCATCGTGTCCACGAAGCCGTGGCTCGCGTCGAGGAGCCGGGGCGGGCAGGTCGGCAGCAGGGTGAAGCCGATCAGACCGATGAGGGTGGACGTCATCAACCAGGTGCGCGCGGCGCGGTAGCGCACGGCCCGGGAGCGGAAGAGCCACACCAGCACGGCCGGGGTGACCAGGTAGTGCAGCGACGCGTACAAGAAGTCGGCGGGTATGCCTATCCAGGCCTCGCGCGTGAAGAAACGGTTGAGCGGGTGCTCGAAGTTGAGATACAGCGCCTTCTCGAAGCGCAGGATCGTCAGACCGTTGTCGACGGCGCCGGAGACGTCGCCGCGGGCGAGGAGCCGGCCGGCCGAGTAGCACGCGTACACCAGCAGGATCAGCGGCAGCTCGGTCCACCAGCGCAGCCTGGGCGCGGGGGCAGCCTCGGTGCCCGGTGTATCGGTGTGCGGCATCCGATCGTCCTCCCCCTTCGTCATCACGCGTAACCCGTTCGGCCGTGTCACTTTACGGTGTGGGCGCGCGCCCCGGGGCGCGCCTCCGGCCCTCGAAGACGCAGGGATCGCCCCCCGGGTTGCCCGTGGAGGGCGTGCGCGATGATGGAGGAGTTCCCCTTGCGTTGTTCTTCCGGAAAGGTTCCCCATGGCCGCGCGCATCCTGCTGGCCCGCCACGGACAGACCGGGTGGTCCCTGTCCGGCAAGCACACGGGCAGGACCGACGTGCCACTTCTGGAGGAGGGCCGGCGCGGCGCCAAACTGCTCGGCGAGCGCCTGCACCGGGCGCCGTACGACGGTCTCGGCGGCGTCGAGGTGCGGACCAGCCCGCTGGCACGCGCGCGGGAGACCTGCGAGATCGCCGGCTTCGGTGACCGCGCGCGCACCTGGGACGCGCTGCTGGAGTGGGACTACGGGGCGTACGAGGGCATGACCCCCGCGGACATCCAGGCCGTCCGGCCCGGCTGGCTGATCTGGCGCGACGGCGTCCCGGGCGGGGAGTCGCTCGCCGAGGTCACGGCCCGGGCCGACGAGGTGGTCTCCTGGGCCCGCTCCGAGGACCGCGACGTCCTGGTCTTCGCCCACGGGCACATCCTGCGCTCCATCGGGGCGCGCTGGCTCGGCCTCCCGATCGACTTCGCGGCCCGGATACGGCTGAACCCGACGTCGCTGTCGGTGCTGGGCTGGGCCTACGGGGAGCCGGCGATCGAGAGCTGGAACGACCTGGGGCACCTCGCATAGTTGTCACGCCTTGCGCGGAGCCGAGGCGTGCCGGTCCAGGAACGCCGACACCCCGGAGGCCCGGCGGTGCGGCAGCAGCACCCGGGCCGTCGCGGCCAGCATGGTCTGCACGCGGGACGACTGGACCTCCTCCAGCAGGTCCAGCACCCGCATGCCCGCCACCGCCGCCTCGTCCGGCCGGCCCCCGCGCGCGAGGTCGTCGGCCAGCTCCGCCGTGTACAGGGCGATGTTCCGCGTGAAGTGCGGGTCCTGCAGCCCGGCCGCCCGGCGCGCGTGCCGTGCCGCCCGGGGCCAGTCCCCGAGGGCGGACCAGCACTGTGCCTCCAGGCCCTCCAGTTCGGCCTCGCCGTAGAAACTCATCCACTCCGGGTCGGCGTCCGACGGGCCCCGTTCGAAGAAGGCCTGGGCCCGGGCCAGTGCCTGTTCGCAGCCGACGCGGTCGGCGAGTCCGGCCCAGCCGCCGGCCTCGCGCAGCGCGAGCAGCGACATCAGCCGGGCCGATCCCACGGGCCGGGCGACGCGCTGCGCGGCCTGGGCCGCCCGGACCGCCTCGCGCGGCCGGCCGGCGTCACGCGCCAGGAACGCCGTGTTGCAGAAGGCGTGCGCCTCCAGCCCCGGATCCCCGGTCATCCGGGCCGTCGCCAGCGCCTCCGCGTAGTGCGAGCGGGCGTCGTCGAAGCGCCCCGAGTCGTGGGCCAGCCAGCCCACGGAGATGGCCAGTTCACCGGCGCCGGAGTAGAGCCGGTCGGCCGTCGTCTGCCGGGTGGCGCCGGCGTCCAGCAGGGCGTAGGCGGCCCGCAGCGGGGCGGCGGCGCGCCGGTAGAGGCCGTCGGCCCCGTGCCGGTCGTCGAGCAGCCTGATCCGGCGGACGGCTTCTTCCAGGGCCCCCGCGTCGCTCGCCCCGGCGCGGTGCACGGGGCGCTGCGCCGCCGCGGCGTCGAGGGCGAGGCCGACGGGCCCCAGTGAGGCGGCGGCCACCGTGGCGCCTCCGCCGGTCATGAACGCGCGACGTAGCACGTCGCTCTCCTCGTAGGTGTCGTGCGGGTGGTACGGGTCGTACGGGTTCCGTGTTTCATACGGCTCGCACGCCCTGCTGGTCTCACTCGTGGCTTTCGCCGGGTTCACGGTGCGCGGCAGGGGCGCGTCCTCGGTGTCGCGCGCCCGGCGTCCGCGTACCGACGAGCGGGGCGCGAACCCCAGGTCGGTCAGCGTGCGGCCAGGGAACATGTGCAGGAACACCCGTTCGTACGCGTAGTTGGGGCAGCGGATCTCGCCCGCTTCGACCCGGCCGATGTAGCGAGCGTCACAGCTGACCTGTTCGCCGATCTCGAGTCCGGCGCGCCGGATCGCCGCGGCGAACTCGGTCGGCGAGTGCTGTCCGCGCAGCCGCCGGAAGACGAGATTGGGCCGTGGCGGCCGGTTGGGTTGAGACGAGGTCACCATTGACGACGCCATGGCCGGGTCCTCCCGTGCGAACCGTCGAACCATGCCGGATGTGGGGTGACTTGTGATGGATCGACCACAGGATTCGCCTCGTGTCCGGCGAGCAAGAACGTACCTGCTGTGATGGAGTCGCCACGCTGTGTTTGGCTACAAACCGGATATCTCATCCGTGATCTGCCATGAAGTGCCATCCTTTGCGGCTGACTTCCGCCGTAGCCGTTGACGCTCTGCCGCGTTGAACCTCGCGGACCGGGAGGCCCCCGACTCCCGACCGTTCGTCCAAGCAGGGGTTTTCGTGGTGGAGGCCGGATGGAGACCAGCCGGATCAACGATCCTCGTACGCCGCCGGGTACACCGGCGGCCGGCTGCGATGTGGTGACGGTGCCGACGCGGCACGGGCTGGAGGCGGTCGACATCCTGCGCCGCGGACCGGCGGACGCGGTGGGCCCCGTCCTGCACGACGACGGCGGCGACACCCTGGGCTTCCTCGTGCCGCCCGGGACGGCCGCCGCGTGGGACGTGCCGGGCAGCACCTGCACGGACGGAAGCGGGCCCGCCCTGACGCCCGAGCCTCCCGTCGCGGGCTCGGACTGGCTGCTGCCACCCGGCGAGGCGGACCTCGCGACCGACCCCGCGGTGCTGCGCGAGGCCCTGGGGGAGGCCGCCCGGATGATCAGGGCGGCGGACAGCTGCCGCTGAGTCCCCCGTCCACCGGGCGGCAGGAGCGTACGCCCCCCTTAACGGACGACCCCGATAATGACCCCATGGGAAAGTCCAAGGGCGGCCGACGCAGACAGGCCGGTGCTCAGCCCGTGGTGGAGAGCGTCGACGGCGGACTCGCCGAGCTCATCCCCGACCGCGAGCGGGCCCGGGCCTGGAGCCTGGTGATCGACGGAGCCCCGCAGTCGCACGTCGACCTGGACGACCCGGCGTACCTGTCCTTCGAGTACCAGCGCCGTCTCGGCCACGTGATCGACCTCGTCGCACCGCCCGGCCGGCCCCTGCACGCCGTGCACCTGGGCGGCGGCGCCCTCACTCTCGCCCGCTACATCGCCGCCACCCGGCCCCGTTCCACCCAGCAGGTCGTCGAACGGGACGGCGCCCTCGTCCAACTGGTCCGCCGGGAGCTGCCGCTGGATCCGAACGCGCGCATACGAGTGCGCTCCGCGGACGCCCGCGCGGGCCTCGCCAAGGTGCCGGACGGCTGGGCCGACCTCGTCATCACCGACGTGTTCAGCGGCGCCCGGACCCCGGCCCACCTGACCTCCACCGAGTTCCTCGACGACGTGCGCAGAGCCCTCGGGCCCGGCGGTGTCTACGCCGCCAACCTCGCCGACGGACCGCCGCTCGCCCACCTGCGCGGCCAGATCGCCACCGCCGCCGCCCGCTTCGAGCAGCTCGCGCTGGTCGCGGATCCGGCGGTGCTGCGCGGCAAGCGCTTCGGCAACGCCGTCCTGGTCGCCTCCGACCGTCCACTGCCCGTCGCCGAGCTGACCCGCCTCGCCGCCTCCGATCCGCACCCGGCCCGGGTCGAACACGGCAGGACGCTCACCGACTTCACCGGCGGGGCCGCGCCCGTCACGGACCTCGCGGCGGTGGCCTCACCGGCACCGCCCGTATCGGTGTTCAGATGACCGGGCATGACGGCTCATGGGTGCCGACGGCCGACCACAGCGCTCAGTAGGTCCCGATCTCCACCCGCGGCGGCCCGTCGTGCCAGGTGCAGAACACCGACACCCGGTCCGCGCCCGAGGAGAACTCCACGCGGATCCACGACTCCGTCTTCCACACCTGCATCGACCAGCCCGCCCCGGGCGTCGCCGAGACCAGCGAGGCGGACGTCCTCCCGAGGTCGAAGACCGCCCGGCCGCCGTCGGTGTCGTAGCTCCTGACCCGGCCGGAGGCGGCGGGGGCGGTGCGGGGCGGCGGCGTGGGGGCGGAACTCGGCTTCTTGGACGCCGGAGACGTGCCGGGCTGCCGCCGCTTCGGCGGAGGTGTCCGTTCCGACGGTGTGGCCGACGCCTTCGGCTCCCGCGTCGACGACGCGTCGGCGGCCTTGACGGGCAGGGCGCGCGGCGGGTCGTAGGCCGTTCCCGCCATCACCGTGTGGACACCCCACCACGACAGCGTGACCGCCGCGCCCGTGGCGAGCAGCCATGCCAGTACGTGTACGAGTCCTCTGCGCATCGCGGCCATACTGCCTCACGCACCCCACACGCCGCCCGCAAACGCATTCCCGCGAGGGCAAGTTGCCCACAGCCGGGGAGTTGTCCACAGCCCCGCACCCGGCTGTTCGAGATGGCGTACGGTGCGGCGCATGGCAAGTGTGCTCGTGGTCGAGGACGACCAGTTCGTACGTTCCGCGCTGATCCGGCACCTGACCGACGCCTCGCACACCGTGCGCAGTGTCGGGACGGCACTGGAGGCGCTGCGCGAGGTCGCCCATGTCCGCTTCGACGTGGTGATCCTCGACCTCGGACTGCCCGATCTCGACGGGTCCGAGGCCCTGAAGATGCTGCGCGGGATCACGGACGTCCCGGTGATCGTCGCCACCGCCCGGGACGACGAGACGGAGGTCGTCCGGCTGCTCAACGCCGGGGCCGACGACTACCTGACCAAGCCCTTCTCCGTCGAGCACCTCTCGGCCCGCATGGCGGCCGTGCTGCGCCGTGCCCGCTCCGGCGCCGCCGACGGGGAGCCGTCCCCCGCGATCCGCGTCGGCGGCCTGACCGTGGACCCGCTGCGCCGCCAGGCCGAGCTGGACGGCACCCGACTCGACCTCACCCGCCGCGAGTTCGACCTGCTCGCCTTCCTGGCCCGCAGGCCCGGCGTCGTCGTCCCCCGCAAGGAACTGCTCGCCGAGGTGTGGCAGCAGTCCTACGGCGACGACCAGACCATCGACGTCCATCTGTCCTGGCTGCGCCGGAAACTGGGCGAGACGGCGGCCAGCCCGCGCTATCTGCACACCCTCCGGGGCGTCGGCGTGAAGCTCGAACCACCGGGGGCGCCGCGATGAGGTGGGCCCTGGTCAAGGTGTCGCTGGCGGTCACCACCATGGTCGTGGTCGCCTTCGCGGTGCCGCTCGGACTCGTCATCCGCGAGCTGGCCCGCGACCGTGCCTACTCCAACGCCGAGCGGGAGGCCGCGGCCGTCGCCCCCGCCCTGTCCATCACCACCGACCGCGACCAGCTCGAACGCGTCGTCGCCGCCGCCGGTTCCGACGCCGGGATGGCCGTGCACCTCCCCGCGGGAGACGGCCGGGCCGCCCTCGAACTGGGCCGCCGTCGCGCCGCCGACGAGGACATCGCGGCCGTGCGCGAGCTGGGCCGCGCCTCCACCACCGGCGTCACCGGCGGCTGGACACTCCTCCAGCCGGTCGCCCTCAGCACCGGCCGGATCGCGGTCGTCGAGGTGTACGTGCCGGAGTCCGACGTCACCAACGGCGTCGGGACGGCCTGGGCGGTGCTCGCCGGGGTCGGGGTGGCGCTGATCCTCGGTTCGGTCGCGGTCGCCGACCGGCTGGGCGTCCGCATGGTCCGGCCCGCGCAGCGCCTGGTCGAGGGGGCGCACGACCTGGGGGAGGGCCGGCTGGGTGCCCGCGTGCCCGAGGAAGGCCCGAGCGAACTGCGCCTCGCGGCGGTCGCGTTCAACTCGATGGCCGACCAGGTCGTCCAGCTCCTGGCGAACGAGCGGGAGCTGGCGGCCGACCTGTCCCACCGGCTGCGCACGCCCCTGACCGTGCTGCGGCTCAACACTGCCTCGCTCGGCGAGGGACCGGCCGCCGACCAGACCCGGACCGCGGTCGAGCAGCTGGAGCGCGAGGTCGACACCATCATCCGCACGGCGCGGGAGGCCAAGCCGCAGACGGCCGCTGCGGGGCCGGGCGCCGGGTGCGACGCGGCCGAGGTGGTCCGCGAGCGGATGGCGTTCTGGTCGGCGCTCGCCGAGGACGAGGGCCGCAAGTGGCGGGTGGCCGGGGCCGACCGGCCGGTTCGCATACCCGTGGCCCGCGCCGACCTGGCCGCCGCGCTCGACGCGCTCCTCGGGAACGTCTTCCGGCACACCGCGGAGGGCACCGCGTTCGCGGTCGACGTGCACAACGGCGAGGACGCGGTGATCGTCCTCGTCTCCGACGCGGGCCCCGGCATACCCGACCCGGAGGCGGCGATGGCGCGCGGCCGCGGCTCCGGGAACGACGGTTCGACCGGGCTCGGCCTGGACATCGTGCGCCGTCTCGCGGAGTCCACCGGCGGGGACGTGCGGATCGGCTCCTCGGTGCTCGGCGGGACCGAGGTGCGGATCTGGATCCAGCTGGACGGCCGCGCCCCGGCCGGCAGCGGACGCCGGCAGCTGCGGCGCCGCCGCCCCGGCAGGCTCGCCGCCGTGTACAACCGCGCCCGGTCCCGCTGAGCCCTCCCGACCTCGCGTCTTCACGGGACGGTCACGTTTCGACAAATGGCGGCAACGACTCTTGACGGGTGACCGGACATACGGCTGTCATTGCGCCACCGTGTTCGGTCAAGTTGATTTCTGGTCGATTGCGACTGGATTTCACGCCACACCCCTCGTGGCCGAACCCTGCCTTCAGGAGCAGTCCATGCACGACCTCTCTCCCTCCGGTCTCTCCCTCTCCGCTCCCAGCCGCCGCACCCTGCTGCGCGGAATGGGCGGCGCGGCCCTGCTCGGCGCCGGTATACCCCTGCTGAGCGCATGCGGCGGCAGTGGCTCGTCCGCCGACCCGAAGACGGTCAGTCTCGGCTCCAACTCGTCCGACGCCGTGCCGAAGAAGGCGTTCGCCGAGATCTACGCCGCCTTCACCAAGCAGTCCGGCATCAAGGTCGACGTGAACACCAAGGACCACAACACGTTCCAGGAGCAGATCAACTCCTACCTTCAGGGCACGCCCGACGACGTGTTCACCTGGTTCGCCGGCTACCGCATGCAGTTCTTCGCGGCGAAGAAGCTCGCCTCCCCGATCGACGACGTGTGGCAGAAGATCGGAGGCAACTTCCCCGAGGCGATGCGGAAGCTCAGCAAGGGCGAGGACGGCAAGTACTACTTCGTGCCGCTGTACACGTACCCGTGGGCCGTCTTCTACCGCAAGAGCGTCTTCGCGCAGCACGGCTACAAGGTCCCCGCCACCTGGGACGACTTCGTCGCCCTGTGCAAGCGGATGAAGAAGGACGGGCTGGTCCCGATCGCCTTCGGCGACAAGGACGCCTGGCCCGCGATGGGCACCTTCGACCAGATCAACTTCCGCACCAACGGCTACGACTTCCACGTCGAGCTGATGGCCGGCAAGGCCTCCTGGACCGACCCCAAGGTGCGCAAGGTCTTCGACCACTGGACGGAGATCCTGCCCTACCACCAGGAGGGCGCGGTGGGCCGCACCTGGCAGGACGCGGCGCAGACCCTCGTGGCCAAGAAGGCCGGCATGTACCTGCTGGGCACCTTCGTCGGCCAGCAGTTCACCGACAAGGCCGACCTGGACGACCTGGACTTCTTCGCCTTCCCGGAGATCGACCCGCAGTTCGGGCAGGACACCGTCGAGGCGCCCACCGACGGCTTCATGCTCTCCAAGGCCCCCAAGAACCGCGACGGCGCGGTCGAGCTCCTCGAGTACCTGGGCACGCCCGAGGCCGAGCAGATCTACCTCAAGGCCGACTCCAGCGTGGTGGCCGCCTCCACCAAGGCCGACACCTCCTCCTACACCGCGCTGCAGAAGAAGTCCTACGAGATGATCTCCGGCGCGAAGAGCCTGACGCAGTTCATGGACCGCGACTCCCGTCCGGACTTCACGTCCACGGTGATGCAGCCGGCCCTGCAGAACTTCGTCCGCAACCCCAAGAACGTCGACGGCATCCTCTCGTCGATCGAACGCCAGAAGAAGACGATCTTCGCCTCCTCCTGACCGAACGGAGACTCGACGACTCGGATCCGACATGACCGCCACCCCCGCGAAGGCTCCGGAGCCGGCCCTCCCCCCGGCTCCGGAGCCCGCCCCCACGTCCCCGCCCGCCCCGACGCCCCACGGGCACCGGCGGCTGCTCACCCGCCGCGACCGCGCCACGCTCGGCCTGATGGCGGGCGTGCCCACGGTCCTGCACGTCGCCCTGGTCTGGCTGACGGCCCTCGCCTCGATCGCGCTGGCCTTCACCACCTGGGACGGCATCGGCTTCGACTCCATCCAGTGGGTCGGACTGCAGAACTTCCGTGAACTGTTCACCAGCAACCCGCAGTTCTGGCCCGCCGTCGAGCACAACGTCATCTGGTTCGTGGTGCTCATCCTGCTGCCCACGCCCTTCGGCCTGTTCCTGGCCGTGCAGCTGGACAAGAAGATCCGCTTCAGCCGCGTCTACCAGACGGCGTTCTTCCTGCCGGTCGTGATGTCGCTGGCGGTCATCGGCTTCGTCTGGCAGCTGATCTACAACCCTGACACGGGCCTGATCAACAGCATCGTCGGCGCCAACAAGCCCGGCCACTACATCGACTGGATCGGCGACCCGGACCTCAACCTGTGGGCCGTCCTGGTCGCCGCGTCCTGGCGGCACGCCGGCTACATGATGATCCTCTACCTGGCCGGCCTGAAGAGCGTCGACCCCGCCCTGCGCGAGGCATCCGCCCTGGACGGCGCGAGCGAGTGGCAGACGTTCAAGAACGTCATCTTCCCGACCCTGCGCCCGACCAACACCGTCGTCCTGGTCGTCACGATCATCGAAGCCCTGCGCGCCTTCGACCTGGTCTTCGTCTTCAACAAGGGCGCCCAGGGCACCGAGCTGCTGTCGATCCTGGTGACCAACAACATCATCGGCGAGTCCAGCCGTATCGGCTACGGCTCCGCCATCGCCGTCGTCCTGCTGGTGATCTCGCTCGCGGTGATCATCCCGTATCTGATCGCGACCTTCCGGAAGGAGCGGCGCGCATGAGCACCCTGAGTGTTTCGCGCAAGCAGCGCACCCCCGTCCGCCCCGCCCGGATCCTGCTGCACACCTTCCTCGTGGTCACGGCACTGGCCTGGCTCGCGCCCCTGCTGTGGGCGCTGCTCGCCGCGATGCGGCCGTACGCGGAGACCAGCACCAAGGGCTACGTCTCCTGGCCCGACAAGCTCACCCTCGACAACTTCACAGGCGCCTTCCAGCAGTCGGACATGCTGCACTACTTCGGCAACACGCTGCTGATCGCGGTCCCGGCCGTGCTCCTGACCCTGCTGCTGTCGTCCATGGTCGCCTTCTACGTCAGCCGCTTCGACTTCCGGCTCAACCTTTTCCTGCTGCTGGTGTTCACGGCCGGCAACCTGCTGCCCCAGCAGGTCATCATCACCCCGCTGTACCGGCTCTACCTGCTGATCGACCTGCCCGGCATCACCATGAGCGGCAAGCTCTACGACTCCGCGCTCGGCCTGGTCCTGATCCACGTGGCGTTCCAGTCCGGCTTCTGCGCCTTCGTGCTCAGCAACTACATGCGCTCACTGCCGCACGAACTCACCGAGGCCGCCCTCGTCGACGGCGCCTCCGTGTGGCGGCTGTACTGGCAGATCGTGCTGCCGCTGTGCAAACCGGCGATGGCCGCCCTCGCCACCCTGCTCTCCATCTGGATCTACAACGACTTCTTCTGGGCCATCGTCCTCATCTCCACCGGCGAGAACATGCCGATCACCTCGGCGCTGAACAACCTCTCCGGCCAGTACTTCACCGACCCCAACCTGGTCGCCGCGGGCGCCCTGCTCACCGCGATCCCCACCCTGATCGTGTACTTCGCACTCCAGCGCCAGTTCGTCAGCGGCCTCACCCTGGGCGCCAACAAGGGCTGATGCCCGCCCCCGGCAGATGCCCCGCCCGGCGGTGGAGACGCGGATGCGCGTCCACCGCTGAAGCGCGGCCGGGGCGCGGCACTCCCCTAATCGTGCCGCGCCCCGCCCCCCGTCGGTCAGACCGCCTCGATCTCCGGCAGCGTCCCGGTCCGCGCCGCCCGCCCGTACCACCGGGCGCTCGTCTTCGGCGTGCGGTCCAGCGTCGCGTAGTCCACGTAGACCGCCCCGAAGCGCTTGCCGTAGCCGTACGCCCACTCGAAGTTGTCCATCAGGGACCACAGGTAGTAGCCCCGGACGTCCGCGCCGTCGGCGATGGCACGGTGGACAGCCGACAAGTGGCCGTGCAGATAGGCGACCCGCTCCGGGTCGTGCACCCGGCCGTCCGAGTCGATCTTGTCGTCGTAGGCCGCGCCGTTCTCCGTGATGTACAGCGGCAGGCCCGGGGCCTCGCGCGTGTAGCGCATGATCAGCTCGTGCAGGCCGGTCGGGTCGATCGTCCAGCCCATCTCCGTGCGGTCGCCGGGCGTCTGGTGGAACGCGACGTCGTCCGCGGCCGGCCACGGCGAGTGGTCGCTCGCCCCGTGACCGTCGGCGCGCGGTGCCTTCGCCGACACGTCCGCCGCCGACACCAGCGACGGCGTGTAGTAGTTGAGGCCCAGCGCGTCCAGCGGCTGGTTGATCAGCTCCAGGTCGCCGTCGAGAACGTGGTCCCAGTCCGTGAGGCCCGACGTCGCCACGTACAGCGACTCCGGGTAGGCACCGTGCAGCATCGGCCCGTGGAACACACCGTTGGCCAGGTCGTCGATCCTGCGGACCGCGTCCAGATCCGCCGGATCCTGCGAAAGCGGCCTCACCACAGAGGAGTTGAGACTCACCGCGACCGTGTTGCGGGCCGGCATCACCGACCGCAGCGCGGACGCGCCCAGGCCGTGCGCCAGATTCAGATGGTGCGCGGCACGCAGCGAGGCCGCCGGGTCCGTACGGCCCGGGGCGTGCACCCCGGAGGCGTACCCCAGGAACGCGCTGCACCACGGCTCGTTGAGCGTGATCCACTGCTCGACGCGGTCGCCCAGTGCCTCCCCGGCGATCTGCGCGTACTCCGCGAACCGGTACGCCGTGTCGCGCTCCGGCCAGCCCCCCGCGTCCTCCAACTCCTGCGGCAGGTCCCAGTGGTAGAGCGTGATGGCCGGCTTGATGTTCTTCGCCAGCAGCTCGTCCACCAGCCGCCGGTAGAAGTCCAGACCCTTCTGCACGGCAGGGCCCCGGCCGGTCGGCTGCACCCGCGACCACGACATGGAGAAGCGGTAGGCGCCCAGGCCCAGCTCCGCCATCAGCGCCACGTCGTCGCGGTAGCGGTGGTAGTGGTCGACAGCGATGTCACCGTGGTCACCGCCGAGGGTCTTGCCCGGCGTGTGGCTGAAGGTGTCCCAGATCGACGGCGTCCGGCCGTCCTCCCGCACCGCACCCTCGATCTGGTACGCGGACGTCGCCGCGCCCCACAGGAAGGCGGGCGGGAAGGTCACCGGAGTGGCCGGGTTCTCGGAGTCAGACATGGAAGCGCTCCCAAAAGGGGTCGTGTGGACCGACGAGCGGATGGGGGAAAGGGGCCGAGGCGGCAATGGCTCGGCCCCCGGGAAAGCGGGGCTCAGCCCTTGACGGCGCCCTGCATGATGCCGCCCACGATCTGCTTGCCGAAGATCGCGAAGACCAGCAGCAGCGGCAGCGTGCCCAGCAGCGCGCCCGCCATGATCAGGGACTGGTCGGGGGTGTAGCCGCGGCCGAGGCCGGCCACGGCGACCTGCACGGTCGGGTTGCCGGTCTGGGTGAGCACCAGGAACGGCCACAGGAAGTCGTTCCACGTCTGCACGAACATCAGCATGCCGAGCACCGCCATCGCGGGCCGGGCGGCCGGGAACACCACGTGCCACACCACCCGCCAGCTGCTCGCGCCGTCCACCCGGGCGGCTTCGATGATCTCGTCGGGCAGCGCCTGGAGCAGGTATTGCCGCATGAAGAACACGCCGAACGCGCTCACGAGCGACGGGAAGATCACCGCTTGAAGCTGGTCGGTCCAGTCCAGCTTGGCGACCATCATGTACAGCGGGATCACACTCAGCTGCGGCGGCACCATCATCGTGCCGATGACGATCAGCATCAGCGCATTGCGGCCCTTGAAACGCAGCTTGGCGAAGGCGAACCCGGCGATCGTCGACAGCACGACGATGGTGAGCGCCGAAATGCCCGCCACGATCGTGGTGTTGAGGAACGCCTCGCCGAGGTTGGCGTCCGTCCAGGCGATCTCCAGGTTCTTGAACAAGTTGGAGCCGAACCAGAACGGTGGCGGCGTCTGCGCCAGGCGCTGGTTGTCACGGGAGGCGGCGATCGCGGTCCACACCAGCGGGAACAGCGACACGATCGTGAACAGGATCAGGATCGCGTACGCGATCGGACCGCCGTGCAGGGTCCCGCCGGCCCGCGCCGACTTCGGCAGGCGCGAACGCTTGGGGTGCCGGGCGGGTGCGGTCTCGGGGGGCGTCACAGTCGTCGTCACGGCCACAACTCCTTAACTACTGGCGCGCAGCCGGCGCGAGATGACGTAGTTGACGACCCCGATGACGATCAGGATCAGGAACATCGTCCAGGCGATCGCCGAGGCGCGGCCCAGGTGCTGGTTCACCCAACCCTGCTCGTACAGGTACAGGCCGAGCGTCTGGAACTGGTGCTCCGCGCCCCCGGACGCGCCCTTGTTGGCGTCGAACAGCAGCGGTTCACCGAAGACCTGGCTGGCGCCGATGGTCGACACCACGGCCGTGAACAGGATCGTCGGACGCAGCGACGGCAGGGTGACGTGCAGGAACTGCTGCCAGCGGCTGGCGCCGTCCAACGCGGCCGACTCGTACAGATCCTGCGGGATGGCCTGCATCGCTGCCAGGTAGATCAGCGCGTTGTAGCCGGTCCACCGCCAGATGATGATGGTGGAGACGGCGATCTGTGAGGGCCACTTGTCGCCCTGCCAGTCGACCGGGTGGACCCCGACGATGTCCAGCGCCCAGTTGATCATTCCGTAGTCACGCCCGAAGAGCAGCACGAACACCAGGGAGGCGGCGGCGATCGAGGTGGCGTACGGGGCGAGCATCGCGACCCGGTAGAAGGTCGAGGCGCGCAGCTTGTAGTTGAGGATGTGGGCTATGCCCATCGCCATCAACAGCTGCGGGACCGTGGAGATGATGCCGATGGTCAGGGTGTTCTTCGCCGCGTTCCAGAAGAACTCGTCGTCGAAGATGCGGGTGTAGTTGCGCAGCCCCACCCAGTTCATGTCGGTGGGCGCCGTCAGCTCCACCTGGTGCAGCGAGGCCCAGCCCGTGTAGATCAGCGGGAAGAGGCCGAAGGCCAGGAACAGCAGAAAGAACGGCGAGACGAAGGCGTACGGGCTCCAGCGCACGTCCCGCTGCCAGCGGCGGGAGAGTTTGGCCCGGCGCCGCTGATCCTGCTCGGAGTCGGAGGTGGCGGGCAGGCGGCCCGGGGCCGCGCCCCCCTCCTTGGCGGGGGGCGCGGCGGTGTCGTGACGGGTGGACATGCGGGTCACTGGTCCAGGTTGTTGTCGATGGTCTTCGTCGCCGTCTCCCAGGCCTCCTTCGCGGACTTGCCCTTCGTGACGAGGATGACGCCGTTGTCCGTCAGACCCTGCTGGATGATCTGGTCCTTCGGGCCGATCACCTGGACCGGTATCTGCTGCGCGGCCTCGGCGAAGATCTCACCGATCGGAGCGTCGCCGGTCATGTCGTTCTTGGCTCCCGTGACCTCGGGGCTGTCGAAGGCGGCCTGCGCGCTCGGGAAGCTGCCCTGCACCTTGAACAGCTTCGCCTGCTGCTCCGGCGCGGTCAGCCAGGCGACCAGCTTCTTGGCCTCTTCGACGTTCTTGCCGTTCTTCGGCACGGCCAGGAAGGAGCCGCCCCAGTTACCGGACTTGGGCGCCACGGCCACGTCCCACTTGCCCTTGGCGTCGGGCTGCGACTTGCCCTTGATGTAGCCGAGCATCCACGGCGGGCACGCCATCGCGGCGAACTTGTTGTTCGCGATCGTCTGGTCCCAAGCCGGCTGGAACTGGGTCTGCGCGCCGACCAGGCCCTTCTCGGCAGCCTCGGCGGTCAGGTCGAAGGCGCTCTTGACGGCCGGGTTCGTCTTGTAGACGACCTTTCCGGAGGCGTCGTAGAACTTCTCCTTCTCACTGCTGAGGACCGCGTTGATCAAACCGCCGGGAGAGTCCATGAAGGTCGTGCCCTTGGGGCCCTTCTCCTTGTAGCGCTCACCGACGTCGACGAACTTCTTCCAGTCACCCGCCCACAGCTTGCCCACCTCCGCGCGGTCGGTGGGAAGTCCGGCCTTCTTGAAGAGGTCCTTGCGGTAGCAGATCGCCATCGGGCCGATGTCGGTGCCGAGGCCGATCGTCTGACCGTCCTTGGTGGTGGCCTGCTGCCACTTCCAGTCCAGCCAGTCGGCCTTGTTGACGCCCGAGACCTTGGAGAGGTCCTCCAGCTTGGCGGACTGGGTGGTGACGATCTCGGCGATGTTGCCGACCTCGACGGCCTGGACGTCCTGCAGGCCGCTGTTGGTGGTCAAGTGATTCAGCAGCGCCGGGTAGTAGTTCTCGTTGCGCTCGACGACGTTCTCGGCGATCTTGATCTTCGGGTTGAGCTTCTCGTACTCGGCGTAGAGGCCGGCCTCCTTGAAGCCCATGGTGC
Organism: Streptomyces sp. NPDC047880; assembly: GCF_040706515.1. Lineage (NCBI taxonomy): Bacteria > Bacillati > Actinomycetota > Actinomycetes > Kitasatosporales > Streptomycetaceae > Streptomyces > Streptomyces sp. NPDC047880. The sequence goes on from NZ_JBEZOK010000001.1 coordinate 457,970, forward strand.
CGAAGAGTCCGAGTGTGATCGTGGTCTTGCCGCCGCTGTCGCCCGACGAGGAACCGGAGCCGTCGTCCTTGCCGTCGTCGGCACAGCCGGCCAGCAGCCCGGCGCCCAGCGACGCGACGGCCGCGACGACCATCGCCTTGCGGGCGGTTCGGATGCGTGCTCGCATGTCGTCCTCCTGTTGCCCTGACGTGCCGACCCCCCGGCCAACTGCTGTGTCGGACCGTTTTACGCGCTTAAGGCTCGGGCGGGGAACGTGCGGGTTGTGTATGTGTCAGGTAGTGTGGGAGCGCTCCCACCAGTGATGTGTTGAAGAGTCCCCGGTCGCGGCGGGGGTGTCAAGGGACCGGACAGGGGGAGATGCGTTCAGTTATCGGGCTGTTAACTGGACCCGGACCGATGTCGGTTGGGGGCCGGGCCGGTGGTGTCGAGCCATCCGGACCACCGGTCGCACCGGAGCGTCCGGCCGAAACGGAAGGCCGGGGCGGCGAGTCCCCGGCGACGGTCGTCACGGCCGGCGGGCCTGTTAAATTCCAGGCCAGTCGCAGAGTGCGGGTGTGGACGGGAAGGCGGAGCCCATGGCAACCCACGGAGCGCGGGGCCGAAGTGGTGGCCGGCCCACCCTCGAAGAGGTGGCGGCGCGCGCCGGTGTCGGCCGCGGCACCGTCTCGCGGGTGATCAACGGCTCACCCCGGGTCAGTGACGCGACCCGGGCCGCCGTCGAGGCGGCGGTCGCGGAGCTCGGCTACGTCCCCAACACCGCGGCCCGCGCCCTGGCCGCCAACCGTACGGACGCGATCGCGCTGGTCGTGCCCGAGCCGGAGACCCGGTTCTTCGCGGAGCCGTACTTCTCGGACATGCTCAAGGGCGTCGGGGCGGCGCTGTCCGACACGGAGATGCAACTGCTGCTGATCTTCGCGGGCAGCGACCGGGAACGCGCCCGCCTCGCCCAGTACCTGGCGGCCCACCGCGTGGACGGCGTCCTGCTGGTCTCGGTGCACGCCGACGATCCGCTGCCCGACCTGCTGGCCCAGCTGGAGATCCCGGCGGTGATCAGCGGCCCGCGCTCGGCGGCGGAGACCCTGCCCTCGGTCGACTCGGACAACTACGGCGGCGCCCGCCAGGCCGTCGAGCACCTGCTGTCCCGGGGCCGCAGCCGGGTCGCCCACATCACCGGCCGTCTCGACGTCTACGGTGCCCAGCGCCGTGTCGACGGCTACCGCGACGCCATGAGCGACGCCGGCCTCGGGGTGGACGAGGGGCTGATCGAGGCGGGGGACTTCACGGAGGAGGGCGGGCACCGGGCCATGACGGTCCTGCTGGAGCGCCACCCCGGCATCGACGCGGTCTTCGCCGCCTCCGACGTCACCGCGGCCGGCGCCCGCCGGGCGCTGCGCGATGCGGGCCGCCGCATCCCGGAGGACGTGGCGCTCGTCGGCTACGACGACTCCGCCATCGCCCGCCACATGGAGCCGCCGCTCACCAGCGTCCGGCAGCCCATCGAGGAGATGGGCCGGCGGATGACAGACCTCCTGCTCACCGAGGTCGCCGACCGCCGCCCCCAGGCGTCCCGGGGCCTGGAACGCCGCCAGATGGTCCTGGCCACCGAACTGGTGTCGCGGTCGTCGTCGTGACCCTCAGCGCCGGCCTGCCGGCGTTTGGAGTTGCCCGGGCGCGCTCGGGTGAACGGTTCGAGAACCTGGGGGAGTTGGCGGTGGCGGCGGTCCGTGAGCCGAGGCCGTGGTAGCGGCGTAGAGCATCCAGACCGCCGGGCACGAACAGCCACTCCCGGATGGCCTCCCGCAACTCGACCTCGCTGAGCCAGCCGTGCCGGGCGATCCCGGAAAGGCCGGTCGCCAGGGTCTCCGCCGCGAAGGCCTCGTGCACGGCGAGCCGGGAGGGGCTGATCGCCCCACGGCAGAGGAACGTGAACAGGGATCGCACGCGCTCACACCCGAGCCGGTGTCAAGCGTCGCACCAGGTACACCCCCGCGACCACGACCAGGGCCGCCATGCACGCGATGAACACCAGCCCCGCGCCCTCCAGGCCGATCGGGCCGGTGAGGAGGCCGACGCCGATCACCGGGAGGGAGATGCCCGCGTAGGCCACCACGAACAGGGTCGAGATCACCGCCGCGCGCTGATCCGCGGGGGAGGCCTCGGCCACGTCGGACAGGGCGCCGCGGAACGCCAGGCCCTGGCCGATCCCGCCGACGAGCGCGCTGGCGATCAGCAGGGCCATCTGGTCCCACCGCAGCGCACCGGCGAGCAGCGCCAGCCCGGCGAGGAGCCCGGCGCAGCCCAGCGGCAGGGAGCGCCGTACGCCGACCCGGCCGACCGCCAGTTGCCCGGCCGTGGAGGAGAAGAAGGCCAGCGCGACGATCAGCCCGCTCACGGCGTGGTCGGTCACGTCCAGGGACTCCACGAGGAAGGCCGGACTGACCGAGGTGAACACCCCGAACAGGGCGAATCCGGCGAAGCAGGCGGTGGCGGCGGGGGCGAACACCGCCCGCACCTGCTGCGGCAGCGCGGGCCGCCGCGGCCGTACGGTGCGCAGCGGCTGCCGCTCCCGTACGGTCTCCGCGAGCCACAGCAGTACGGCGGCCGAGACGGCGACGAGGGCGAGGTGGGTGACGAACGGCAGGTACAGCGGCCAGGGGGCGTATTCCGCGAGCAGCCCGGAGAGCAGGGGACCGCAGCCCAGCCCGCCCATGTTGGCCGCCGTCGCCACGAAGGTGGCCCGGGAGGCACCGCCCGGCGGCGCCAGTTCCATCACGTACGCGGTGGCGGCCCCGGTGAACAACCCGGCGGACAGCCCCGACAGCAGCCTCCCCGCGTACAGCCAGCCGAGGCCCCCGGCGCTGAGGAAGCAGACGGCGCTCACCGCCGCGCACGCGAGGCCGCACAGCAGCACGGGTCGTCTGCCCACGGCGTCCGAGGCGTTGCCGACCAGCAGCAGCACAGCGATCACCGCGAAGGCGTACAGGGCGTACACCACGGTCACCGTCAGCTCGGAGAAGCCGAACTTGTCCTGGTAGAGGGGGTAGAGGGGAGTCGGCAGCGTGGTGCCGGCCATACAGACGGCGAACACCGCCCCGCCGAGCACACACGCACGCCAGCCCGTCCGCCCACCGTCCATGCCGCCGACGGTAGCCCCGGCCCACGGACGCCTCGTCGACCGGCACGCTGAAAACGCTTCAGCCGGTGGCCTCTTTCGAAGCCACCGGCTGAATACCCAGGGTGAGTGACGGGACTCGAACCCGCGGCATCCTGGACCACAACCAGGTGCTCTACCAGCTGAGCTACACCCACCATGACCGGCTTGGAGATCAGTGTCGTCCCCGACCGGCCGAGAAAAAGTGTACAGGGTCCGAAGGGGTGCTCGCGCACGCCTTTCTCCGGGCCCCTCCTCGTGCCCCCGTCCTGCCTACTGAACAGGCAGGACGTGCTTGGCGGCGATCGTCCGCGCGGTGTCCGAGTCGGGGCCGGGCTGGGGGACGAACACGGCCTCGCGGTAGTACCGCAGCTCCGCGATCGACTCGCGGATGTCGGCGAGCGCGCGATGGTTGCCGTTCTTCTGCGGGCTGTTGAAGTAGGCCCGCGGGTACCAGCGGCGCGCGAGCTCCTTGATCGAGGACACGTCGACGATCCGGTAGTGGAGGTAGTTCTCCAGGGTCGGCATGTCCCGCAGCAGGAAGCCGCGGTCGGTGCCGACGGAGTTACCGCACAGCGGGGCCTTGCCGGGCTCCTTGACGAACTCCCTCACATACGTCAGGACCTGGTCCTCGGCGTCCTTCAGGGTCGTCCCGGCGGCGAGCTCCTCGAGCAGCCCGGAGGCGGTGTGCATCTGGCGCACCACGTCCGGCATCGTCTCCAGCGCCTGGTCCGGCGGCCGGATGACGATGTCCACGCCGTCCCCGAGCACGTTCAGCTCGGAGTCGGTCACAAGGGCGGCCACCTCGATGAGTGCGTCGTCCGACAGCGAGAGGCCGGTCATCTCGCAGTCGATCCACACCATGCGATCGTTCATGTGTCTAACCTTACGGCCCGCCGCCTCCGGCGGGGCGGCCCGTACCGCGAAAGCCGCGGGGTCCGCCGGGAGGCATGCTCCCGGCGGACCCCGCGGCTACCGGATCACGGTGCGCTGCGCTGGCCGGGCAGGCTTCCCGACAGGGCCGGGGACTGGCCGACCGCACTCGCCGCCGCCGTACGGCGGGACTGCAGTGGTACCGGGTGCTCCGGGTGGAGCGGGGCCGGTGCCTGGCCGGGCTGGCCCGGGTGCCCCGCGTGGCCCGGATGGCCCGGCATGCCGGGCCCGGGGCCGCCCGGTGCGCTCTCGGTCTCCTGGGGCCGCTCGCCCTGCGGGCGCCGGGCGCGGTACGCCGCTCGGTACGCGGCAGGGGAGGAGCCCAGCTGCCGGCGGAAGTGCCCGCGCAGGGCGACCGGCGACCGGAAGCCGCAGCGTCCCGCCACCTCGTCCACCGAGTAGTCCGACGTCTCCAGCAGGCGCTGCGCCTGGAGGACCCGCTGCGTGATCAGCCATTGCAGCGGAGCGCTCCCGGTCAGCGAGCGGAAGCGGCGGTCGAACGTACGCCTGCTCATGTACGCGCGTGCCGCCAGTGTCTCCACGTCGAACTGTTCGTGGAGGTGCTCCAGCGCCCAGGCGACGACCTCGGCGAGCGGGTCGGCGCCGATCTCCTCCGGTAAAGACCTGTCGAGGTAGCGCTCCTGCCCGCCGCTGCGGCGCGGTGGCACGACGAGCCGCCGGGCCAGGGCCCCGGCCGCCTCGTTTCCGTGGTCCGTGCGCACGATGTGCAGGCACAGGTCGATGCCCGCGGCCGTGCCCGCAGACGTCAGCACGTCGCCGTCGTCGACGAACAGCTCACGCGGGTCCACGTGCACCGACGGGTAGCGCTTGGCCAGCGTCGGTGCGTACATCCAGTGCGTCGTCGCGGGACGGCCGTCCAGCAGGCCGGCCGCCGCGAGGACGAAGGCGCCGGTGCACAGTCCGACGATGCGGGCGCCCTCCTCGTGGGCGCGGCGCAGCGCGTCGAGCGCCTCCTCCGGTGGCGGAGAAGTGATCGAACGCCAGGCCGGTACGACGACCGTGCCCGCGCGCGAGATCGCTTCCAAGCCGTGTGGTGCGGTGAGTTCGAGTCCCCCTGTGGTCCGCAGCGGGCCTTCCTCACCTCCGCACACCAATAGTCGGTAGCGCGGTACGCCGGCGTCCTGGCGGTCAACCCCGAACACCGACAGTGGTATGGAACTCTCGAAGATGGGGCCGCCGCTGAACAGCAGCACCGCGACGATCTCCTTGCGGCGTCGCCCGGAGAGTTTCCGGGCCGCGGCTTCCGGCGCGGCAGTGGAGTCGTGGCTCATACTGCTAAGCCCCCCTCGGTGGTCGCGGCTCCTCGGTTGTGTCGCTCCTGCACGTTTCCCCTCGGTCCTGCACGAGTCCCCCGCCGTAGTCAAGATCGAATCTACTGTGTGCCGTCGTGCCGGAGTGGCCGGTTCGGCCCTCGGCACATTGTCGACTTGGCAACTTGGCGTGAAGCATTCGATCACGAAGCGTTGCACTCGTGGGGCGTGCAGGGAAGTGCGCCTTGTCGCAGTGGCCAATCCACGTAGGGTGCGCCGACCCCCTGAGGCCCTTTCCGTGCAGGTCGAACGGGGGTTGGGGGGTGGTCGGACGGGGTGATGCACAGGTGTGAGAAGTTGGCTGAAAACCGTTGTGTGTGTGCGCGGAAACCGGTCAGCTGACCGGTGTATCTCCGCCGGTGTGCCGTCCGCCACGGTGCGACCCCGTACCGGTGCGGTGGCGCCGGCCCCGGTGGGGGGCCCGGTCCTCCGCCGCGAGGCGGGCCGCGCCGCGCTCGGACTGGCGCAGCAGGACCCGGCAGGCGCCCGTGACGGCCGCGAGCCCGAGGGCGGTGCCCGCGGCGCCGGCGAACGAGGTGCCGCAGCCGAGGAGCACCACCGGGACGAGCAGACAACTGAAGGCGGCCCAGCGAACCACATCCGTCACGGTGTCCCGCGGCGGCGGGGCCGCGCGGTCCGCCTCGGCGGCGGGGCGTGGTGCGGACATGCGGGCTCCCTGTGGCGTGACTCACGGGGTTCAACGCGCGGCCCGGGCGTCGGTCACTGCCTGCACCGATCGCCACCACGGGTAAGTGAATCCCGTGCAAACCGCCTGTACAGCGCAGCAACCATTGCGTTACGGGCGGTGCCTCGTGCATGCTCCCTGGAACCCGCACGCACAGTGAGCGGGATCTGGGCTAAGGAGGCGTGCCGCCGTACCCTTGGGGGTATGGGGTTGGGAAGACCATTCCCGGACACAGCTCCGCCGCACATGTTGTCCCTCCCGTATAAGGATCACCACGCCGAGACAGCCATGGCCGGTCACGAATTCTTCGAACCAGCGGACCGCAAGCGGCCCGTCGCCGATCCCACGGCGGCCGAGCCCCTGGCGGCGGAAGAGCCACGCCATTCCTGCGATCCCGCCTTCAAGCACGGGGTCGTCGTCGGCTTCGACGGCTCCACGTCCAGTGAGCGCGCCCTGGCCTACGCGATCGGGATGGCCCATCGTTCCGGATCGGGCCTGATCATCGTCCACGTCGCCAACCGGCTGCCGACCACGGTGTGGGCCGGCTGTGAGCCGCCGGTGTTCGTGGACGTGCCGGACCACCGCACCGAGGTGCTCGGTCTGGAGCTGGCCTGTGCGGACTATCTCGCCGAGGTGCCCTGGATCCTGGTCGAGCGCGGTGGTGACATCTGCCACGAACTCGAAGAGGTCGGCCGCGAGTACGAGGCCGACGCGATCGTCGTCGGCTCCACCCACGGCATCGTCGGGCGTATCTTCGGCTCGGTCGCGGGGCGGCTCGCCAAGCGGGCGCAGCGGCCCGTCATCGTCATCCCCTGACCTTCTCGCAGCAGCAACTCCCTTGTGCGTCGCGCAGATCCACTCACCCGCAGAGGTGTTTGTGCCCTTGTGAAGGGCATATACGGAACATCGCACAACTGCACATGCGCGAAGGGAGCCCGCCGTGGACAAAGACGTCTCCGCGGGAAGCGGAATCACGACCGTGGCAGGTCGACTCGCCCTGGGAAGCACCGTGTTGGCCTTGGGGCTGGGGCACACGGCTCTGATCGACGGCTCGTCGTCCGCTGACGCCGTGTCAATCGCCCAGTACGTGGGCGGAATCGCTCTGTTCGTCGCGGGGCTCAACGGGGCCGGGCTGTTCCCGCTGGTGTTCGCCCCGGTGGCCCTGTCGTTGACGCACCGGCCCGAGGGGCTTCCGCGGCGGGCTGCCGACCGGGGTGTGACGGCCACCGGTTGGCCGCGCCGGCTGGGGAGTTGGGCGGCTTCCCGGCGATGAGACGGACCCCCCGTGCCGGGTGGCAGCACGTGGGGGTCCGTTTTCTCGAGTGGCATGCGCGGGTGCGTGGGGGCCTTTCGCCCAGTTTCCCGCGCCCCTAAAAGAGGGTCACTTACTCAACCGTCACCGACTTGGCGAGGTTGCGCGGCTTGTCGATGTCGCGGCCGAGCACCAGCGCCGTGTGGTACGCCAGGAGCTGGAGCGGGATGCCCATCAGGATCGGGTCCAGCTCGTCCTCGTTCTTGGGGACGACGATCGTCTCGTCGGCCTTCTCCTGGGGCTGGTGGGCCACGGCGAGGATCTTGCCGCTGCGGGCCTTGATCTCCTCCATGGCGGCGCGGTTCTTCTCCAGCAGGTCGTCGTCGGGGACGATCGCCACCGTCGGCAGGGCCGGCTCGATCAGGGCCAGCGGACCGTGCTTGAGCTCCGAGGCGGGGTAGGCCTCGGCGTGGATGTAGGAGATCTCCTTGAGCTTCAGGGAGGCCTCGCGGGCCACGGGGTAGCCCCGGACACGGCCGATGAAGAGCATCGAGCGGGCCTCGGCGAACTGCAGGGCCAGCTTCTTGACCTCCTCCTCCTGCTGGAGGATCTCGGAGATCTGGGCGGGCAGCTTGCGCAGGCCCTCGATGATCCGCTTGCCGTCGCTGACCGACAGGTCGCGGGTGCGCCCCAGGTGGAGGGCGAGCAGGGCGAAGGCGACCGTGGTGTTGGTGAAGCACTTGGTGGAGACGACGCAGACCTCGGGTCCGGCGTGCACGTAGATGCCGCCGTCCGCCTCACGGGCGATCGCCGAGCCGACGACGTTCACCACGCCCAGGACGCGCGCGCCCTTGCGCTTGAGCTCCTGTACGGCGGCCAGCACGTCGTAGGTCTCGCCGGACTGGGACACCGCGACGTAGAGGGTGTCGGGGTCGACGACCGCGTTGCGGTAGCGGAACTCCGAGGCCGGCTCGGCGTCGGCGGGGATGCGGGCCAGCTGCTCGATCATCTGGGCGCCGATCATGCCCGCGTGGTACGAGGTGCCGCAGCCGAGGATCTTCACGCGGCGGATGCGGCGGGCCTCGCGGGCGTCCAGGTTCAGGCCGCCCAGGTGCACGGTGGAGAAGCGGTCGTCGATGCGGCCGCGCAGCACGCGGTCCACGGCGTCGGCCTGCTCGTGGATCTCCTTGTGCATGTACGTGTCGTGGCCGCCCATGTCGTAGGAGGCGGCCTCCCACTCCACGGTGGTGGGCTCCGCGGTGGTGCGGGTGCCCTCCGTGGTGTAGGTGCGGAAGTCGTCGGCCTTGAGGGTGGCCATCTCGCCGTCGTCGAGGGTGACGATCTGCCGCGTGTGGGAGACCAGCGCGGCGATGTCCGAGGCGACGAACATCTCCTTCTCGCCGATGCCGAGGACGACCGGGGAGCCGTTGCGGGCGACGACGATCCGGTCGGGGAAGTCGGCGTGCATGACGGCGATGCCGTACGTGCCCTCGATGACCCGGAGGGTCTCGCGGACCTTGTCCTCCAGCTTGGTCGCCTGCGAGCGGGCGATGAGGTGGACGAGGACCTCGGTGTCGGTCTCGGAGAGGAACTCGACGCCGTCCGCCTCCAGCTTGCGGCGCAGGTCGGAGGCGTTGTCGATGATGCCGTTGTGGACGACGGCGACCTTGCCCTCGGCGTCCAGGTGCGGGTGGGCGTTCACGTCGGACGGGGCGCCGTGGGTGGCCCAGCGGGTGTGGGCGATGCCGGTGGTGCCCTTGAAGCGGGCCGGGACCTTGGCCTCCAGGTCGCGGACGCGGCCCTTGGCCTTGACCATCTTCAGGCCGGACGTCTTCGGGGACGTGACGACGATGCCCGCGGAGTCGTAGCCGCGGTACTCCAGGCGCTGCAGGCCCTCCAGGAGCAGGGGCGCGACGTCACGCTTCCCGATGTAACCGACGATTCCGCACATGTATACGTATTCCTAGCCGTAGACGATGCGCCGCAGCTGCCGGAGCGAGAGCTCCGGCGGGGCCACGGCGCGGTATTTGAGGTCCGCCTCGATCCGTTCGAAGATCGCCGCGTTGACCAGGCCCTGGGCCTGGAGCTCGCGGTGGCGGCGACGGACGTACTCCTCGGTCGTCTCGTCGAAGTAGGCGAGCACGTCCTGGATCACACGCAGCGCCTCGCCCCGGCCGAGGGCGGTGGACCGCGTCAGGTGATCAACGAGTTCGTCGTGCACTCGCTAGATCCTGAGGTACCGAGGACGCTTTCGCAAGATTCCTGCCCGATTTCGGGCAGATGTCTGTGGGGAGCCCTTGGGGGAAGGCTGAACGGGTCATGAGCGCTTGTTCGTGACCCGTCCACCGGACGTCCGGCATCCCGTTGCCCGAGGCGTCGATCTATGGACGCCATGGACACTCCTCGTGTGGGCGTACCCGAGCGGCTCGCCGAGCGCATGAGCATGGCCGAGCAGCACGAGTGCCTACGCGCAGGATTCTCCCGGCGCACGATGATCAGGGGCGGTGCCGCCACGCTCGGTGCCGTCGCGGGTGGCGCGTTCGTGCCCGGTGCCACCGCCCGGGCCGCGGTGCCGACCGCCCGCACCGCCCCCGCGGCCGAGGCCGTCGACGGCGCGCTCGCCGCCCCCTTCGGCCGCCACCTCGCCTACGGCGCCGACCCGCGCACGGAGATGACCGTCTCCGCACGGCCTGCCCCGAGACCGAGGGTGTGGTGTACGTGACGGCCGGTGCGGCCGGCCGCAGTCTCTGCGCGTTCAGCGCCCCGCTGTCGTACGAGGGCAACGAACACGACGTGGACTCCGTCGCCTCGTTCGTCAGCGTCAGGGGCGGCAAGCAGGACGAGACCGTCGCCTGGTCCCGGGTCCGCTGCCTCGACTACTCCTTCCTGCGCGTGGACGTCACCCCGCGCCGAAGGGGCACCTGGCCACGCTGACGGTGCGTGGCATCGCCGAGAGCGGTGACCGGGTGGACCACTTCACGGTGGCGCGCCGGGCGAAGCAGCAGCGAGCGCTACATCCGCTTGAGGATCGCCTGCTTGGCCAGGGTGAACTCCTCGTCCGTCAGCACCCCCGAGCGGTGCAGTTCGCCGAGCTCGCGCAGGCGGCGCAGCAGGGCGTCGTGGTCGGCCTCGGGCGACGGGACCGAAGCGGAAGGCGGCTCCGGTCGCGCGTCCTCCGGGTCGGCGGCCCGGGCCGGGTGCGGGAGCCTGGCCTGGACCGCCGCCGCGACCAGCGCCATCAGCGGGTCCTTCTTGAAGCCCCACAGCTCCACCGCGTTGGGGTCGTACTTGGGCGGGGCCTTGGTGGGCGCGTTCCGCACGGTGAAGCGCAGGTGGCCGTTCTCCAGACCGGCCGCCGGGTGCCACTCCACGCCCGTGACGTCGGTGAGGGCGAGCGTGCGGGTGCCGGCTGCGGCCTTGGCGTCCTCCGTCTTCCAGTTCCACTCCAGGCGTATGCGCTCGCCGTCGAAGCCGGCGGTGCCGTCCCCGGCGGAGACCGACAGGGGGACGGAGGGGCCCGGCAGCAGGTACGCGTCGACCGGCCCGGCGGGGACCTGGTCGAGGAGAAGGGCGCTGCGCACCTCGTCCACGAAGTACTCGGCGACGCCGTACCGGTCGGACTCCACGACCAGCTGGTACGGATCGTGCGGCTCGGTGAGCCGGCCGCCGGTGGCGTGCAGCAGCGGGTCGGCACCGTCGCGCAGCCGCAGCCTGAGCCGTCCCGACTTCTTGCCCTGCTCCAAGGAGATACCGGCCAACGCCCCTAACGGGACGACCAGTTCACCCAATTCCCTGCGCAACAGACTGACGTTCTTGTCCCGCCCGGGAGTCAGTCGCAACGCGTCCCCGTCGAAGGCCCATGTGCCGTCCTTCTGGATGATTTCCGCCATGGGGTGGATTGTTCCACCCGACTCACGAGAGGGTGGTCCAGACCTCTTGGAGCTCAACAGCTCGTGAAGGGACACGCTTGTGAGAGATGGCCGTGTGAGACAGCACCGCAGAACGCTCCGCCTGCTCGGTCCCCTGCTGCTGGTCGCGATGGCCGCCTCGGTGACCGGGGCCGCCCCCGTACCGCCGGCGGCACCCACCCCGCTCGACCGGGTGGTCCCCGCGCCGGCCTCCACCGCCCCGGGCGGATCCCCGTACCGGATCACCCGCGGCACCCACATCCGTATCGACGCGACCCGTGAGGCCAGGGGCGTCGGCGAGTACCTCGCGAAGATCCTGCGCCCCTCGACCGGCTACCCCCTCCCCGTCACCACCCGGGGAGCCGGAGGCATCCGGCTGCGCCTCACCGAGGGCCCCTTCGGGACCGAGGGCTACCGGCTCGACAGCGGCCGGAGCGGTGTCACCGTGACCGCCGCTCGGCCCGCAGGGCTCTTCCACGGTGTACAGACCCTGCGTCAGCTCCTGCCCGCGGCCGTCGAGAAGGACTCCGTCCAGCCCGGCCCCTGGCTGGTCGCCGGCGGCACGATCACGGACACCCCGCGCTACGGCTGGCGCGGCGCCATGCTCGACGTCTCCCGCCACTTCTTCACCGTCGAGCAGGTCAAGCGCTACATCGACCAGCTCGCCCTCTACAAGATCAACAAGCTGCATCTGCACCTCAGCGACGACCAGGGCTGGCGCATCGCGATCGACTCCTGGCCGCGCCTGGCCACCTACGGCGGCTCCACGGAGGTCGGCGGCGGCCCCGGCGGCTTCTACACCAAGGCCGACTACAAGGAGATCGTGCGGTACGCCGCCTTCCGCTACCTGGAGGTCGTCCCCGAGATCGACATGCCCGGCCACACCAACGCGGCGCTGGCTTCGTACGCCGAGCTGAATTGCGACGGCGTCGCGCCCCCGCTCTACACCGGCACCGAGGTCGGCTTCAGCTCGCTGTGCGTCGGCAAGGAGGTCACGTACGACTTCGTGGACGACGTGATCCGGGAGATCGCCGCGCTCACCCCGGGCAGGTACCTGCACATCGGGGGTGACGAGGCGCACTCCACCAGCCATGAGGACTACGTCACCTTCATGGACCGGGCGCAGCCGATCGTCGCGAAGTACGGCAAGACGGTCGTCGGCTGGCACCAGCTGACGGGGGCGGCCCCGGCGGAGGGGGCTCTCGCCCAGTACTGGGGGCTGGACGGCACCAGCGCGGAGGAGAAGGCGCAGGTCGCGAAGGCCGCGCAGAACGGGACCGGGCTGATCCTTTCCCCGGCGGACCGGGTGTACCTCGACATGAAGTACACGAAGGAGACGCCGCTGGGGCTGTCCTGGGCGGGGTACGTCGAGGTGCGGCGGTCCTACGACTGGGATCCGGGGGCGTATCTGCCGGGGGTGCCGGGCGGTGCGGTGAAGGGGGTTGAGGCGCCGATGTGGTCGGAGACGCTCGAGAACTCCGCGCACATCGAGTTCATGGCGTTCCCGCGGTTGCCCGGTGTCGCCGAGTCGGGGTGGTCTTCGGCGGCTTCTCATGACTGGGAGCGGTACAAGGTGCGGCTCGCCGCGCAGGCGGAGCGGTGGGATGCGCTGGGGATCGAGTGGTATCGGTCGCCGCAGGTGCCGTGGCCGGCGGCCGGCGGGCGGTGAGTCGGCTGCGGGTGCGTGGGGGGCTGATCGGGCCCGCGCGGCGGAGCCGCGAGTCGCTACAGCACCGCGCCCCTGACGGGGCGCCTCCCCATGCGAGATGACGGGCACCCCGGAGGACCGTACTCCGGGGTGCCCGTCCGTATCCGGGTCGGTCAGAACTCCGCGATCGGGTTCCTCAGGTCGCCCACCAACTGCAGGGCGCCCGACGGGTCTGCCAGGTCGACCATCTGCTCGTTGTTGCGAAGCTGGAGACGGTTGAGGCAGGAGAGGGCGAACTCGGGAGCGAACATGTCGTACTGCTCGAACTTGTCGGTGAGTTCCGGCATCGACTCCTGGTAGGAGCGGGTGACCTCCGCGACCGTGCGCCAGAAGTCGTCCTCCCCCAGGATCCCCTCCGAGGCGAGGTTCGCCGCGAGGAAGCGGAAGAAGCAGTCGAAGACGTCCGTGAAGATCGACAGGAGCTTCTTGTCGTCCGGGACCTCCACGCGGAGCCGCTCGACCGTCGGCGGCAGCACCGCGTCCGGGTCCATGACCGCGATCTCCTCGGCGATGTCCTTGTAGATCGCGCGCTGCACGACCCCGTCCTTCAGCACCAGGATGACGTTCTCGCCGTGCGGCATGAACACCAGGTCGTAGGCGTAGAAGCTGTGCAGGAGGGGCGTGAAGTACGCCTGGAGGTAGCGGCGCAGCCATTCCGCCGGGGCGAGGCCCGACTGCTCGATCAGTGCGCCCGCGACGGACGCGCCCTCGTGGTCGACGTGCACCAGGGACGCCATGGTGGCCAGGGACTCGCCCTCGTTCAGCGACGGTACCGGGCTCTCCCGCCACAGCGCGGCGAGCATCTTGCGGTACGGCGAGTAGCGGTCCGTGGCCCGCTCGTACTCCAGGTGCCGGTAGCCGACCGCCGCCCGCTCCCGGATGATCGACAGGCCGGTGGCCTTGAGCACCGGGTCGCCCTCGATGAGCTGGGCCAGCCAGTCGTTGATGGCCGGCGTGGCCTCCATGTAGGCCGCCGAGAGGCCGCGCATGAAGCCCATGTTGATGACCGACAGCGCCGTTTTGACGTAGTGCTTCTCGGGGCTGGTCCGGTTGAAGAAGGTCCGGATGGACTGCTGCGCCAGGTACTCGTCGTCGCCCTCGCCCAGGCACACCAGGTGCCGGCGGGCCACCTCGGCGGCGAAGGTGACGCTGAGCTTGTTCCACCACTGCCAGGGGTGGACCGGGATCAGCAGGTAGTCGTCGGGGTCCAGATCCTGGTCGCGCAGGACGCCGTGGAAGCGCTCTACGGTCTCCGCGCCGAGTTCCTCGCGCAGGAACGACTCGTACTCGATGCCGGCACCGGCCGTGAACGCGGCGCGCGACCGGTGCGCGGCCAGCCACACCAGGCGGACCGGGCTCGCCGTCTCCGGCGCGTAGGACAGGTACTCGTGGATGCCGAAGCCGAGCCGGCCGTTGTTGGCGACGAAGCAGGGGTGGCCCTCGGTCATCCCCGACTCGATGGCCTGGAAGTCGCCTCGGGCGAGTTCGGCCGCCGTGGTCTTCGGCTTGGTGAGCTTGTAGCAGGTGCCGGAGAGCGTGGAGGAGATCTCCTCCAGGTAGACCGGCAGGATGTCGTCGCTCAGGCCCAGGGACTTCTGCAGTTCGATGAAGAAGTCCAGTGCGGCGAGCGGGACCTCGGTGCCGTCTTGGTGGCGGGTGATCGAGTCGGCGTCGACCTGCCAGTGGTCCAGGGCCCGGCGGGTGGCGGTGAAGCGGTAGCTCGTCAGGCCGTCGTCGCTGCGGACGACGTACTGCTCACCGTCCTGCTCGGGGGTGATCAGCCGCTCGTGCGCGAACTCGGCGAGGGCTTTGCGGATCAGGAGGCGGTTGGCCCGCGCCCAGCGGTGGGGGGACAGGTGCGCTACGGCGTCGGACAGGGTCATACGGCTACTCCTCGGGCGGCCAGGAACTGTGCGCGCGTGCAGAAGCTGAGCAGCGCGCGCTTCTCCGGCTTGTCGATCTCGCGCTCGGCCACGAAGCCGACAGCCTCGTTGAGCGTGTGTACTGCCTTGTTGGCGACGTCGGGCTCCACCACGACCCGGCGGGTACGCGGGTCGGCGAACAGCTCGTCCATCACGGTGGTGATGACGGCCCGGGTGAAGCCGTGGATCGGCCGGTCGGTCGGCGCGACCAGGAAGTGCATGCCGACGTCCCCGGGCTCCGGGTCGTACAGCCCGACCAGCTCCACGTACCGGGGGTCGTACTTCTCCATCAGGAACGCGGGCCGGCCCTCGTGCAGGCCGATGAAGGCGTCGTGGTGCTCGTGCGAGGCGATCCGCATGTACTCGCGCTCGACGTCCTGGAGTTTCGCGTCCTGCATCATCCAGTAGGCAGCCTTGGGGTGGGTGACCCAGGAGTGCAGCAGCTCGGCGTCCTTCAGCGGGTCGAGGGGGCGGACGGTGAGCGTTCCGATGCCGGTTCTGGTGCTCATACGGCGAACTCCTGGAAGGCGATCGTCTTCTCCACCGGGTAGTACTCGCTGCCGAGCAGCTCGCGGATGATGTACGCGTTCCGGTACGGGCCCATGCCGAGGTCGGGGCTGGTGATGCTGTGCGTGTGGACCCCGGCGTTCTGCAGGAAGACGCCCCGGCCGGTGACGTCGATCGCGTAGTTGCGGGCGACGTCGAAGTTGCCCCGCGAGTCGTAGACCAGGCGGTCCTTGACGGGGGCCAGGAACTCCGGCTCGGCGTACTTGTAGCCGGTCGCCAGGACCAGGCCCTGTGACTCCAGCTCGAAGTCCTTGCCCTGCTCCTCCTGGCGGAAGCCCAGAGTGTACGTGCCGTTCTCGTACCGCGCGCTGTGCAGCGAGGAGTTGGTGAGCAGCCGGGTGGGGACCGGGCCGCCGAGGTTCTTCTGGTAGAGCAGGTCGAAGATCTCGTTGACGAGGTCGCCGTCGATGCCCTTGAACAGGCCCTTCTGCTCGGCCGTGAGGCGGTAGCGGGTCGCCTCGGGCAGCTCGCGGAAGTAGTCGACGTACTCGGGGGACGTCATCTCCAGCGTGAGCTTGGTGTACTCCAGCGGGAAGAAGCGCGGGGAGCGGGTCACCCAGTTCAGCCGGTAGCCGTGGACGTCGATCTCGCTGAGCAGGTCGTAGTAGATCTCGGCGGCCGACTGCCCCGAGCCGACCAGGGTGATCGAGTCCTTCTTCTGCAGCTCCGCCTTGCGGCTGAGATAGCGGGAGTTGTGCAGGAAGTCGCCGCCCAGATCCCGGCAGGCCTCCGGTATGTGGGGCGGGGTGCCGGTGCCGAGGACCAGGTGACGGGCCCGGTAGGTGTCACCGGCGGTGGTCTTCACGACGTAGAGCTCGTCCTCGTACGTCACCTCCGCGACCGTCGTGCCGAAGCGGACGCTGCTCAGTTTGTTCGCGGCCCAGCGGCAGTAGTCGTCGTACTCGACGCGCAGCGGGTAGAAGTTCTCGCGGATGTAGAACGAGTAGAGCCGGCCCTTCTCCTTCAGATAGTTGAGGAAGGAGTACGGGGACGTCGGGTCGGCGAGGGTGACCAGGTCCGACATGAACGGGGTCTGGAGGTGGGCACCGTCCAGGAACATGCCGGCGTGCCACTCGAAGTCGGGCTTCGACTCCAGGAAGACGCCGTCGAGCTCGTCGATCGGCTCGGTCAGGCAGGCCAGGCCGAGGTTGAAGGGGCCGAGCCCGATGCCCACGAAATCATGGGTACCGGTCGGGTTTTCAGGACGCGCGGTCAAGGGACTCTCCCAGGTACTGCTCGGCGTGGCCGGCGATCAGATCGAGGACGGCGGCGATGTCGGACGCCTGCGTCTCGGGGTTGAGCAGGGTGAACTTCAGGTAATGGCGGCTGCCGACCTTGGTGCCCGCGACGATGGCGTCACCGGAGGCGAACAGGGCCTTGCGGGCGTAGAGGTTGGCGCGGTCGATCTCGGCGGGGTCGGTGACGGCCGCCGGGATGTAGCGGAAGACCAGCGTCGACAGGCTCGGCTCGACGACGACGTCGAAGCGCGGGTCGGCGCCGATCATCCGCCAGCCCTCCCGGGCCAGGTCGCACACCTCGTCGAAGAGCTGCCCGATGCCGTCGGCGCCCATCGTCCGCAGGGTCATCCACAGCTTCAGGGCGTCGAAACGGCGGGTGGTCTGCAGGGACTTGTCGACCTGGTTGGGGATGCGCTCCTCCACCATGCGCCGCGGGTTGAGGTACTCGGCGTGGTAGGTGGCGTGGCGCAGCGTGGCGGCGTCCCGGACGAGTACGGCCGAGGAACTCACCGGCTGGAAGAAGGACTTGTGGTAGTCGACGGTGACCGAGTCGGCGCGCTCGATGCCGCTGATGCGGTCCCGGTGCTTCAGGGAGGCCAGCAGGCCACAGCCGTAGGCGGCGTCGACGTGCATCCAGGTGCCGAACTGCTCGCACAGCTCGGCGATCTCGGGCAGCGGGTCGATGGAGCCGAAGTCGGTGGTGCCGGCGGTGGCGACGACGGCCATGGGGACGAGGCCGTCCTTCGTGCAGCGCTCCAGCTCCCGGGCGAGGGCGACGGTCTGCATGCGCTTGTCGTGGTCGACGGGTATGGAGACCACGGCGTCCTGGCCGAGCCCGAGCAGCTTCGCGGACTTCTTCACGCTGAAGTGGCTGACCTCGGAGGCGAAGATGCGCAGTTTCGCCAGGGAGTCGCTCTTCGCCTCCTCGCGGGCGAGCAGCAGTGCCTGGAGGTTGGACTGGGTGCCGCCGGAGGTGAACACGCCGTCGGCGGCCGGGCCGAGGCCGATGCGGCCGGTCGTCCAGTCGATCAGTTTCCGCTCGATGAGGGTGCCGCCGGCCGACTGGTCCCAGGTGTCGAGGGACGAGTTCACGGCGGACAGGACGGCCTCGCCGAGCACGGCCGGGATGACGACCGGGCAGTTCAGGTGGGCCAGGTAGCGGGGGTGGTGGAAGTAGATCGCGTCCCGGAGGTAGACGTCCTCCAGTTCGTCGAGCACCGCGGTGGTGTCGTGCAGCGGCCGGTCGAGGTCGATCTCGTCGATGCGGGGAGAGAGGGCGTCGACGCTGATGCCGGTGAACGGCCGGTCGGTGGCGGCGAGTTTGGCGGCCACCCGCTCGACTCCGTCGGTCACGGAGCGGCGGTACTGCTCCGCGGTGGTGTCGTTGAGCAGGTGCGAGCGCATGTGGGGGTCCTCCGGTGGGGACAGTCCGGTGTGGGACGGGATGGGCGGATCTCCGGCGTCCAAAACTTAGGCAAGCCTAACCTAAGCTGATCGAGGGGTCGGCGGGCTCCACCGTGACTGTGATCACTCGTGTCACTCCAGTCCCGGCGGGGCCGCGGCGAGCTGCGGCCAGGTCATGTCGTCTGGACCAGTTCGGCCGTGAGGTGCGGTTCTTCTCAGCCGACCCGGGCGGGGCATGGCGCGTGCGGCCGCAAAGCGGAGGAGGGAGTCGACGCGGAGGATCGGCGGCCGACGGCGACGCCGCAGATGCGCGTGCCGGGGCCCGCGACGATCGAGATGAACCAAACGACAGGGCCTAGGCCTCCGCCCGCAGTTGCTCCTCGCTCACGCCGCGCCGCCAGTAGCCGACGAACGTCACCCTGCGGCGGTCGATCCCGAGCTCGCGCACGAAGTGCCGGCGCAGCTCCTTCACGCACCCGGACTCGCCGGCGATCCAGACGTACGGCCGCTCGGCAGGTGGCAGCGGGGCGTCGCGGAGGGCGCCGAGGGCCATGGGGGAGCCCTCGGCGCTCCCCTCCTCCTTGACCAGCCAGGTGATCTCGGCGTCGGCCTCCGTCACCAGGTCCTGGATGTCGCCGGCGTGCGGGACCTCCAGCCAGACCCGGGCGCGGGTGCCGGCCGGCAGCGACTCGACGATGGCGGAGGCGGCCGGCACGGCGGTCTCGTCACCCCAGACGACGACGAGGTCGGTGTCCTCGGACGGCCGGAACCGGATCGCCCGGTTGTCGGCGATGGCCGGCCCGAGGAGCAGGACCCGGTCACCGGCGGCGGCCCGGGCGGCCCAGCGGGAGGCCGGACCGGCCTGGACGGAGGCGTCCGGTCCGATGCCGTGCAGGGCGAAGTCGATGTCGATCTCGTCGGGGTCCCGGCGCAGACCGCGCAGGGTGTAGGAGCGCATCACGGCCCGTACGTCGTCCGGGAGTTCACGCCAGCCCTGCCACCAGCCGTCCCCGAGCTCGAGCGGGACGACCGGCTCGGGCTGCCCGGGGTGCGGCAGGAACAGCGACAGGGACTGGTCGCGCCCGTCGGAGTGGAAGGCGTGCAGATCGGGCCCGCCGAAGGTGACACGGACCAGGGACGGGCCGAGCCGCCTCGTCCGCAGGACCTGGAGGGAGAAGAAACGGAACGGGGCGGCCACGGCGGTGGTCATGGTGACTCCTGATTCGTCGTCAGGGGTGAGTGGAGGCACCCGGGGGCGCGGGGCCGTGTCGACATGCGGCTCCGCCGCGCGGGCACGGCCGGCCGCATCCGGCCCACGCCCACGACACCCCCTCAAGTGCCCCACGGGTGGCGCGTCAGGAGACCTTCTTCGCGCTCTCGATCGCCTTGGCGAGGTTCTCGACCAGGGGCGTGCACTTGTCGTACGACAGGATCGGCTCGGGCGAACGCGAGATGACCTGGCCGGCCTTGACCGCGGGGAGCTTCTTCCAGGTCGCCTCGGTGATGTCGGCCGGCTGGATGGTCGAGGCGCGGTCGTCCATCATGATGATGTCGGCCGGGTACTTGTCGACGTTCTCCCAGCTGAGGTTCTCGAACCAGCCGCCGTTGGCCTTCTTGGCCTTCTCCGGGGGCTCGACGATGTTCACGCCGAGGGCCTTGAAGTACTCCAGGTCGATGGAGAAGTTGGAGCCCGAGACGTAGAAGATGGCGTCCGAGGCGGAGCCGGCCAGCACCTTGATCTCGGGGCGGGACTTGGCGGCCTTGCGCAGTCGCTCGGAGGCGGCCTCGAAACGCTTCTTCGCCTCGACGGCCTTCGCGGCCTTCAGGTCGGCGCCGAGCGACTCGGCGAGCTCGGCCATGCGCTGCAGCGGCTTCGGCATCTGCCGGTCGAAGACCGAGATCGCCACGCTCGGGGCGAGCTTGGCGATCTTGTCCTTGGATGCCAGCGGGACGTACCAGAGGCTGCCGGCGGCGTCGAAGGTGGTGGTGAGGAGCACCTCGGGCTGGAAGGCCGCGTACTGCTCGACGTTGAACTGGTCGAACCGGTTGCCGAAGACGGTCAGCTTGCTGACGTCCATGTCGCCGGCCTGGACGTCGGCCTTGCCGTCCTTGGTCTTGGTCGGGCCGAAGACGCCCTTGACCTCGATGCCGTAGTCGTACAGCGCGGCGGCGACGCCGGTGAACGCGACGATCTTCGTGGGGACGTGGTCCAGGCTCACGGTCTTGCCGCGGTCGTCCTTGAAGGACCAGGGGCCGGACTTGGCGGCACCCTTCGCGTCCGGGCCGCCGTCCTTGGAGTCCTCACTGCCACACGCGGTCACGAGGGCGCCGAGCCCGAGAGCACCACCGGCGGCGAGCAGGCCGCGGCGGGAGAAGCGGGCGGTTGTGGCGTTCGACATGACTGGGTCTGCTTTCGTGCGTACGGAGCCACTGCGGGCATGGCCGACAACCCCGTGGCTGAGATCGACCTTAGGTTAGCCTAACCTGAGATCTTGTCCAGGGGGGCGGGGTTGCCCGGGGGTGGGGGTGGGGATGCGGAGGGGGGGCGGTGATCCGCATCACCAGAGGGCAGATTGCTCCGCTCGGCGCGTCCCGCAAGACGTGAAACGGCCGGTCACGGCCCGGACCAGAGCGGTGCGGGCGACCTGCAGCACGAACTCCTCACCGCGACCGGGCGCGGGCTTCGCGTGCCAAGGCAGCCCACGGCGGCGCCATTTGGCCGGCCGAAGGCCCTGGGGGAGCGGCGGCAGGCTCAGTGTCCACGGCCCGAGGCCATGGATCACAGGCTGCTCGAGTCCACCGGATACCAGGATCTACGAGTGCCAATGCGAGCCACCACCTGCCGGCACATCCCGCTCGCTTCCTGCCGGGAAGCGTTGGGGAAGGCCGGGCTCCATCGCTCCGAGGTGATCACCTTCGGGAGCGAGTCTCCACCGCAGTAGCCGCCTACCTCCAGTGCCTTCCGTTATCGCCTACCCAGCCTGCAGTCAGGTCCTGGCCTTCGTTCTTGAGCGCAACGTCATCGGCAGCCCGTTGCAGGGCAGCTGTCAGAGCACGGCTGGGGGCGCATGGCTAGAGGTCCCAGTTGGACCCCGATGTCGTCCCGTCACGCGCTGGATCTGACTCTCCGGCTTCCGTCCTTTCGGCCTCGGCAAGTCGCTGGAGGAAATGCCGGCCGAATCGCGTGGGCACCCACTTTCCCTCCCCGCCTGCGCCCGGGGGGATGTCATCCGCGATGTTTGCGTCCCAGGCGCCGGGGCTGCCGTGCAGACGTGCCAGCCCGTGGAACTCCAGGGGTCTCAAGAGAGGTTGCAGGATGCCACGGCCGGCGAAGTAGTCTCCGATCTCCTCTGCCAGCTCCCTCTCGGTAGCGCCGTCGAGCTCCCCTGGGCGCGCCACGGTGCGGCGCTCAATGGTCTTCAGGAGAAGTACGTGAGGTGCTTCCAGTCTCCGTACGGCCTCGATGAAGAGCTGTTCTTCGTCAATCCTGGTTGGTTCTTCCTCGTGAGCTGCTGCAGCGAGGGCACGACCGAGGAGCCGGATCTTGTCGTCGTACGCCGTGGCCTTCGCCCCTTCAACGGCACTGACAAGACAGAGAAGGCGGCGGGGCTCCGACGCGAGTTCATCGACGAACTCCTCCGCGGACAGGTGAGCAGCGGATGCGCCTTCGTCCAGCATTGCCTGCACGTTGCTGTCGCTCTGCCCGCGGAACTTCTCGTCAGCGAACTTCAGCGCCCGCGCGACTGGTGGGGTGAGGAACGCAGCGGCGACTCCCCCCACGTCACCGAGAGGCAGAGCAAGTGCAGCCACGCCGGCTCCAGCAATCATCTCGTACTCGGCGTCGTCGCGAACCCGTCGCGGCGCAGGCGGCGTTCCCTGCGTGGCATCCCCATGGTCATTGGTCACTTCAGGACGGTAGCGATTGTTCTCTTGGCCGGGTGGCCATTCGGCAGGAATCGGTGCCGGCTCGGCTCACCGGCATCGAGGCCGGGGCCACGCTTCAGCAGGGAGTGCACGGCGGCCCTGTGCCTCCGGTCGTGGTCGATGACGTCGGCACACCCCCGAAGAACTGCTCGCTCAAGATGCGGTGGGCAGGATCTGGACCAGTCCGACCCAGTTGCCCTCGTCCGCCTTGGTGTGCGTGGCTCGGACCCTCCAGCGGCCGGCGGGCAGCGGGACCGATGCCTGGGCGGGCATCCCGCCGCCGTGATACTCGGTGTCCAGCTCGGATCCTGCTTCGGCGGAGTCCATGAGCACGGCTGGGCCGTCCGACACCCACGAGCCGCACTCCTCCCACGAGGTGGCGGGATCTGCCAGGACAACCTCGGCTGCGGCCTTCAGCCCGGCCTCGGAATCGGCGGCAAGCCACCTCAGGAAGGCCCCGTGTTCGGGCAGGTAGCAGCTGGTGGCCGGCTCGTCCGCCAGCACCAGTGCCTGCGCACCGCTCTCGCCGACGGCGATCACACCGGCCAGATCGTCTACCGCGCAGGCCCGGTCGTAGTCGTCAGGAGCAGTGGCGTCTCCCGCCATGACCCCCGTCTCCGTGCACCCGCGCCATGCGGCTTGCGCGGAAACGGGGATGACAATCAAAGGTCCGCCCATCGACTCCACCCAGACAGGGGAGGTAGGGGACGCATCGGCTGCGGCAGACGGAGAGGCGCTCATGCCGTCAGTGTGCCCTCGCGCACTGGCAACGCCCGCGGGGGCGCAGGAACGGCTCAGCGCCTGCGGCAACCAGTAGTTGTGGGACCGGCTTTGGTGCGGGATGCCCTTGCATTCCGGTGATGTGCACCTGCGACCCGGCCCTGGTCAAGTCTCGAAAGCTGGCTCAGCCCACCAGCCCCAACTCCCTTGCGATCAGCATCCGCTGGACCTCGCTCGTGCCCTCGCCGATTTCGAGGATCTTGGAGTCCCGCCACATGCGGGCCACCGGGTATTCGTTCATGAAGCCGTAGCCGCCGTGGATCTGGGTGGCCTCTCGGGCGTTGTCGACCGCGACCGTGGACGAGTGGAGTTTCGCCAGGGCCGCTTCCTTCTTGAAGGAGGCCCCGGAGACCAGGCGGGCCGCCGCGTCGCGCCAGGCCAGACGGGCCGTGTGGGCCTTCATCTCCATGTCCGCGATCTTGAACTGGATGGCCTGGTTCGCGGCGATCGGCTTGCCGAAGGCGTGGCGTTCCTTGGCGTACTTGACCGACTCGTCCACGCAGCCCTGTGCCAGACCCGTCGCCAGGGCCGCGATCGCGATCCTGCCCTCGTCGAGGATGCGCAGGAACTGGGCGTAGCCGCGGCCCTCCTCGCCCAGGAGGTTCTCCGCCGGGACGCGGACGTCCGTGAAGGACAGCTCGCGGGTGTCCGAGGCGTTCCAGCCGACCTTGGAGTACGGGGCCGCGACCGTGAAGCCCGGGGTGCCGGACGGGACGATGATCGAGGAGATGTGGGGCTTGCCGTCGGGCTTGCGGCCCGTGACCGCCGTGACCGTCACCAGGCCCGTGATGTCCGTGCCCGAGTTGGTGATGAAGCACTTCGTGCCGTTGATGACCCACTCGTTCGTGGAGGCATCCAGGCGTGCCGTCGTGCGGGTCGCGCCCGCGTCGCTGCCGCCGTCCGGCTCCGTCAGGCCGAACGCGCCCAGCATCTCGCCCGAGCACAGCCGGGGGAGCCATTGCTGTTTCTGCGCCTCGGTGCCGTAGAGGTGGATCGGCATCGCGCCCAGCGAGACACCGGCCTCCAGCGTGATGGCGATCGAGGAGTCGACCCGGGCCAGCTCCTCCAGGGCCACACCGAGGGCCAGGTAGTCGCCGCCCATGCCGCCGTACTCCTCCGGGAACGGCAGACCGAACAGTCCCATGCGGCCCATCTCGCGGACGATCTCGTACGGGAACTCGTGCCGCTCGTAGAAGTCGCCGATCTTCGGCGCCACCACCTCGTGTGCGAACTCCTCGACCGTACGGCGGAGTTCCTCCAGCTCGGGGGAGAGACGGTAGTCCATGGTGATCAGTGCTCCTCGGTGTCCTCGTGGGACAGGGCTCGGACGGTGCGGGACGGGCTGGGTCGGCCCAGGTGGGCGGCCATCCAGGTGCTCGTGGCGACGAGGCGGCCGAGGTCGATACCGGTGTCGATGCCGAGGCCCCGCAGCATCCACACGAGGTCTTCGGTGGCGAGGTTGCCCGTCGCCGACTTCGCGTACGGGCAGCCGCCCAGGCCGCCCGCGGAGGCGTCGATCGTCGTGACGCCCTGCTGGAGCGCCGCCAGGGTGTTGGCGAGGGCCTGGCCGTAGGTGTCGTGGAAGTGGACCGCGAGCGCGGCGGGCGGGATGCCCGCTTCGTCCAGAGCAGCGAGGAGTGCGACCACGTGGCCCGGCGTCGCCACGCCGATCGTGTCGCCCAGGCTCAGTTCGTCGCAGCCCATGTCCAGCAGGGCCCGGCAGACCCGCACCACCTGGGGGATCGGGACCGCGCCCTCCCATGGGTCGCCGAAGCACATGGAGAGGTAGCCGCGGACGTGGACCGCGTCGGCCTTGGCGCGGGCCACCACCGGCTCGAACATCGCCAGGGCCTCGTCCACCGTGCGGTTGAGGTTGGCCTTGGCGAAGGACTCCGTGGCGCTCGCGAAGACGGCCACCCGGCGGGCGCCCAGCGCCAGGGCGCGGTCCAGGCCCCTCTCGTTCGGGACGAGCACCGGGAGCGCCACCGGGAGGTCGCTGACGAGAGGGAACAACTGCTCCGCGTCCGCCAGTTGAGGGACCCACTTGGGGTGGACGAAGCTCGTCGCCTCGATCGTCGTCAGGCCGGCGTCGGCCAGGCGGCGGATGAAACCCGCCTTGACCTCCGTGGGGACCGTCGCCTTCTCGTTCTGCAGGCCGTCCCGGGCGCCGACCTCGTGGATGCGGACGCGGGTGGGGAGGTCCCTGCTCGGGACGGTCATCGGGAGCCCTGGGACTGTCATTCCGCCGCCTCCTCGTGCGATGCGATGACCGCCAGCACCTGGTCCATGGCGACCGTGGCGCCGGGTGCCACGTCCAGTTCGGTGACCTTTCCGGCGTGCGGTGCGGAGATGACGTGCTCCATCTTCATCGCCTCCACCACCAGCAGGCTCTGGCCGGCGCTCACCTCGTCGCCGACGGCGACCTTCACCACCGTCACCGTGCCGGGCATGGGCGCGGTGAGGGAATCGGCGCCCGCGTGCGCCGAGCGCGTCAGGGACGCGGCCACCGGGTCGTGGTCGCGCACGTGCCAGGCGTCGCCGTCGCGGCCGAGCCAGTCGGCGGCGCGGTGGAAGGTGTGCCGGACGCCGTCCAGGGTCAGCGTGACCCGGTCGCCGGTGACCGTGGCCGTGCCGCGCGGGGTGTACTCCAGGGGTTCCTGCACCCGCAGGGGGAAGGCCGGCCGCTTCGGCTCGCCGCCCAGACGCCAGCCGCTCGGGACCGAGAAGGGGTCCGTCCAGCCGCCCGGCTCCGGCTTCAGAGCCTCCAGCCGTACGGCAGCGGCCGCCTCGTACACCTCCTCGGGGACGTCCGTGGCGACCAGGTCGTCCACCTCGCGCTCGACCAGGCCCGTGTCCATGTCACCGGAGACCACCGCCGGGTGGGCGAGCAGGCGGCGCAGGAACCCGGCGTTCGTCTGCACGCCGAGCGTGACCGTCTCCGCCAGGGCCGCCCGGAGTTTGCGCAGGGCGGTCGCGCGGTCGGGGCCGTAGGCGATGACCTTGGAGAGCATCGGGTCGTAGAGGCTGCCGACCTCCGTGCCCTCGGTGAGGCCGGAGTCGGTGCGCACGCCGTCGCCCTGGGGCTCGCGCAGCCGCAGGATCGTGCCGCCGGAGGGGAGGAAACCGCGGGCCGGGTCCTCGGCGCAGATACGGGCCTCCACCGCGTGACCGGTCAGCCGTACGTCCTGCTGGGTGAAGCCGAGGGGCTCGCCCGCGGCGACCCGCAGCTGCCACTCGACCAGGTCCAGGCCCGTGATCAGCTCCGTGACCGGGTGCTCCACCTGGAGGCGGGTGTTCATCTCCATGAAGTAGTACGACGACGGGTCGCCGCCGGGGACGATGAACTCCACCGTGCCCGCGCCCCGGTAGCCGCAGGAGCGGGCCGCCTGGACCGCCGCCTCACCCATCGCGGAGCGGGTCTCCTCGTCGAGGAGCACGCTCGGCGCCTCCTCGATGATCTTCTGGTGGCGGCGCTGCAGGGAGCACTCGCGCTCGCCCAGGTGGACCACGTTGCCGTGGCCGTCCGCCAGGACCTGGATCTCGATGTGGCGGGGGCGGTCGATCCAGCGCTCCACCAGGAGCGTGTCGTCACCGAACGAGGCGCGGGCCTCGCGGCGGGCCGACGCGATCTCGTCCTCCAGCCGGGTGAGGTCCCGCACCAGGCGCATGCCCTTGCCGCCGCCGCCCGCACTGGGTTTGAGCAGCACGGGTGCGCCCAGCGCGCGGGCCGCCTCCTCCAGGTCCGGGTCGCGTCCGCCGGGCACCACCGGCACCCCGGCCTCCTGGACCGTCTCCTTGGCGCGGATCTTGTCGCCCATCAGGGCGATGGCGTCCGCCGGAGGGCCGATGAAGACCAGGCCGGCCTCGGCGCAGGCGCGCGCGAAGGCCGCGTTCTCCGCGAGGAAGCCGTAGCCCGGGTGGACGGCCTGCGCGCCCGTACGGGCCGCGGCCTCCAGCAGGCGCTCCACCGACAGGTAACTCTCGGAGGCGGGGGCCGGTCCGATCCGGACCGCCGTGTCCGCCTCGCGTACGTGCCGGGCGTCGGCGTCCGCGTCGGAGAAGACGGCCACCGAGCGCACGCCCATCGACCGCAGCGTCCGGATGACGCGTACGGCGATCTCGCCGCGGTTGGCCACCAGTACTGTCTCGAACATCGTCGTCCGTCCCCTCACATCCGGAAGACGCCGAACTGGGGGTCACCCAGGGGCGCGTTGGCGCACGCGGTCAGGGCCAGGCCCAGCACCTGACGGGTGTCCAGCGGGTCGATCACACCGTCGTCCCAGAGGCGGGCCGACGCGTAATAGGCGTTGCCCTGGCGCTCGTACTGGGCGCGGATCGGGGCCTTGAAGGCGTCCTCGTCCTCGGCCGGCCAGGACTCGCCGCGGGACTCGAGCTGGTCGCGCTTGACGGTCGCGAGGACCGAGGCGGCCTGCTCGCCGCCCATGACCGAGATCTTGGCGTTCGGCCACATCCACAGGAAGCGGGGGGAGTACGCCCTGCCGCACATGGAGTAGTTGCCCGCGCCGTACGAGCCGCCGACCACGACCGTCAGCTTCGGTACGCGCGTGCAGGCCACCGCCGTGACCATCTTGGCGCCGTGCTTGGCGATGCCGCCCGCCTCGTAGTCCTTGCCGACCATGAAGCCCGAGATGTTCTGCAGGAAGACCAGGGGGATGCCGCGCTGGTCGCACAGCTCGATGAAGTGCGCGCCTTTCTGGGCCGACTCGGAGAACAGGATGCCGTTGTTGGCGACGATGCCCACCGGATGGCCGTGGATCCGGGCGAAGCCCGTGACCAGGGTCTGGCCGAACTCGGACTTGAACTCGGCGAAACGGGAGCCGTCGACGACCCGGGCGATGATCTCGCGCACGTCGTACGGGGTGCGGGAGTCGACCGGGACCGCGCCGTAGAGGCCGTGCGGGTCGACCTTGGGTTCCGTCGCCTGCGTGACCTTCCAGGGGAGCGGTCCGCGGGTGGGGAGGGTGGACACGATGGTGCGGACGATGCGCAGGGCGTGCGCGTCGTTCTCCGCGAGGTGGTCCGTGACGCCCGAGACGCGGGAGTGGACCTCGCCGCCGCCGAGCTCCTCCGCCGTGACGACCTCGCCGGTGGCCGCCTTCACCAGGGGCGGGCCGCCCAGGAAGATCGTGCCCTGGTTGCGGACGATCACCGCCTCGTCGCTCATCGCCGGGACGTACGCCCCGCCGGCCGTGCACGAGCCGAGGACCGCGGCGATCTGCGGGATGCCGGCGCCGGACATGCGGGCCTGGTTGTAGAAGATCCGGCCGAAGTGGTCCCGGTCCGGGAAGACCTCGTCCTGCATGGGGAGGAAGGCTCCGCCGGAGTCCACCAGGTAGACGCAGGGGAGGCGGTTGTCGAGGGCGACCTCCTGGGCGCGGAGGTGCTTCTTGACCGTCATCGGGTAGTAGGTGCCGCCCTTGACCGTGGCGTCGTTGGCGATGACCACCGTCTCGCGGCCGCTGACCCGGCCGATGCCGGCGATGACGCCGGCGGCCGGGGCCTGCCCGTCGTACATCCCGTCGGCCGCGAGCGGGGCCAGCTCCAGGAACGGCGAGCCCGGGTCGAGGAGGGTGTCGACGCGGTCGCGGGGGAGCAGCTTGCCGCGCGCGGTGTGGCGCGCGCGGGCCTTCTCGCCGCCGCCCTGTGCGGCGGTGGCGAGCTTGGTGCGCAGCTCCTCGACGAGGGCGTGGTGCGCCTCCTCGTTGGCCCGAAAGGCCTCCGACGCGGGGTCTGCCGCGCTCGTGAGCTCCGGTGCCTCGTGCATCCTGCGGGTCCCCTCACCTTGTTAATGAGCGTTAACGCATTTCCTTCAGGTTAACGACCGCTAACCTCCCTGTCTAGAATTGTTTTCATGGCCACCAGAACCGACGCCCCCACCCGCCGTGAGCAGATCCTCAAGGAGGCCGCGCGGCTGTTCGCCGAGCGGGGCTTCCACGGGGTCGGAGTCGACGAGATAGGTGCCGCGGTCGGGATCAGCGGGCCCGGCCTGTACCGGCACTTCGCGGGCAAGGACGCGATGCTCGCGGAGCTGCTGGTGGGGATCAGCGGGCAGTTGCTGACGGGGGCGAAGCGGAGGGTGGCGGAGGCGGACGGGGGTGGGGCGGAGCTGGTGCTCGACTCGCTGATCGAGGGGCACATCGACTTCGCGCTCGACGATCGGCCTCTGATCACCCTGCACGACCGTGAGCTGGATCGCCTCCGGGACAGTGACCGGAAGATGGTGCGGCAGCTTCAGCGGCAGTACGTGGAGCTGTGGGTGGGGGTGGTGCGGGAGGTGTACCCGGGGATGGGGGAGCCGGCCGCTCGGTCCGCTGTGCACTCGGTGTTCGGGTTGCTGAACTCGACTCCGCACCTGGGGAGGGGCGGCGTGCTGCCGGGGCGGGGGGCTACGGCGGAGTTGCTGCATCGGATGGCCCGGGGGGCGTTTGCGGCGGCTGGGGACTGAGGGGCCGTTGCCGCGAGGCTCGCGCCCTCACCCGGGCTCTACCCCATTCCCCCCAAGGCGTGACGAGCGTCTCCCCGCCCCCACCCTGGACGATGCTTGATACTCGCCGGTATCTTTGACTGAGCAAGCGCTTAGACATGTGGAGTCCTGGAGGTGGCGGCGTGCGCCGTACGGTGTTCAACGAGGATCACGAGGCGTTCCGGGAGACCCTTCGCGCCTTCATCGAGGCCGAGGTCGTACCCGTGTACGACGAGTGGTTCGCGGCGGGCCAGGCGCCCCGCGACTTCTACTACAAGCTCGGTGAGCTGGGCATCTTCGGCATCAACGTGCCCGAGGAGTTCGGCGGCGCCGGTCTGGACAGCCACAAGTTCGAGGCCGTGCTGTACGAGGAGACCGCTCGTGCGGGCGTCGCGTTCGGCGGCTCCGGCGTGCACGTGCTGCTCGCCCTGCCCTACATCAAGATGCTCGCCACCGACGAGCAGAAGAAGCGGTTCCTGCCCAAGTTCGTCTCCGGCGAGGAGATGTGGGCCATCGCGATGACGGAGCCGGGCACCGGTTCCGACCTCGCGGGCATGAAGTCCACCGCCAAGCTGAGCGAGGACGGCACCCACTACGTCCTCAACGGCGCCAAGACCTTCATCACCGGCGGCGTCCACGCCGACCGCATGATCGTCTGCGCCCGCACCGCCGCCCCCACCGCCGAGGACCGCCGCCACGGCATCTCCCTCTTCGCCGTCGACACCAAGTCCGAGGGCTACTCCGTCGGCCGCAAGCTCGACAAGCTCGGCCTGAAGACCTCCGACACCGCCGAGCTGGCGTTCGTCGACGTCAAGGTGCCCGTCGAGGACCTGCTCGGCGAGGAGAACAAGGGCTTCTACTACCTCGGCCACAACCTGGCCTCCGAGCGCTGGGGCATCGCCTTCGGTGCCTACGCCCAGGCCAAGGCCGCCGTGCGGTTCGCCAAGCAGTACGTCCAGGACCGCACCGTCTTCGGCAAGCCGGTCGCGTCCTTCCAGAACACCAAGTTCGAGCTGGCCGCCTGCCAGGCCGAGGTGGACGCCGCCGAGGCCGTCGCCGACCGCGCCACCGAGGCCCTCGACGCAGGCGAGCTGACCCCCGCCGAGGCCGCTTCCGCGAAGCTGTTCTGCACCGAGGTCGCCCACCGCGTCATCGACCGCTGCCTCCAGTTGCACGGCGGCTACGGCTTCATGAACGAGTACCCCATCGCCCGCCTGTACGCGGACAACCGCGTCAACCGCATCTACGGCGGCACGAGCGAGATCATGAAGTCGATCATCGCCAAGAACATGGGCCTGTAAGGTCCCCGCAACCACGGGCCTATACAACTGACTTCATGAGCCAGGCACTCCAGGATCTCCTCGATCTGCTCGATCTGGAGCCGATCGAGGAGAACATCTTCCGCGGCCAGTCCCGGTCCGCCGTGGTCCCCCGGGTCTTCGGCGGCCAGGTCGCGGCCCAGGCGCTGGTCGCCGCCGGGCGTACCGTCCCGGCGGACCGGCCGCCCCACTCGCTCCACGCGTACTTCCTGCGCATGGGGGATCCCGGCGCGCCCATCGTCTACGACGTCGAGCGCATCCGTGACGGCCGCTCCTTCACCACCCGCCGCGTGGTCGCGGTCCAGCACGGCCGGCCGATCTTCTCGCTGTCCGCGTCCTTCCAGGAGCACGAGGAGGGCATGGACCACCAGGCGCCCATGCCGCCCGCCCCGGACCCGGCGGCCCTGCCCACCTCGCAGGACCGGTTCCGCGGCTACGACCACCTCGATCCCAGGGTCGTCGAGCACTTCCTCGCCGCCCGTGAGGCCATCGACCTGCGCTACGTCGAGGAACCTCCCTACGGGCAGTACGGGGAGCCGCGCGAGCCGCACTCCCAGGTGTGGTTCCGCACCAACGGCAAGCTCGACGGGCCCGTCGACAGCGCCCTGCTGCACATCGTCCTCGCCACCTACGTCTCCGACATGACGCTGCTCGACTCCGTGCTGCTCGCGCACGGGCGCGGCGGCTGGGCCGTCGGGGACGTCGTGGGGGCCTCGCTGGACCACGCGATGTGGTTCCACCGGCCGTTCCGGGCCGATGAATGGCTGCTGTACGACCAGGAGTCGCCCTCGGCGTCCGGCGGCCGCGGCCTCGGCCAGGCCCGCATCTACACCCAGGACGGCCGGCTCGCCGTGTCGGTCATCCAGGAGGGCGTCGTGCGCGTTCCTCGCTGATGCGGTGCGCGTTGCCCATGGGTGGTGCCGTGGCTCCGCTGGTTCGGTGCGCGTTGCCCATGGGTTGTGCCGTGGGCCGCTGGTTCGGTGCGTGTTCCTCGCTGAGACGTGCCGTGGCCCGCTGAGTCGCTGCGCGTGCCCCGCCGGGTCGTGCCGTGGGCCCGCTGAGCCCTGCGCGTCCCCGCTGACAGGAAATGCGTCACGGCCGGCCCACGTTCCCCGTATCGACCTGGGGGTGGGGACGGAGCCTGGCGGGCCTGGGCCTGACCACCGAGCAGGAACGCCTGTATAGCTCCTTGTTGAGTGGGTGGGCGCCGGCCCGCCGCGCGGACTTCGCCTGGGGCCTGCCCGGGGGTGCCGGGCCGCCCGGCGGTCAGTCCAGCCCGGCCGCCGCCAGCAGGTACGCCGTCATCGGGTCGTAGTGGCGAGGGCTGACCACGTGGTCGTCGAGGGGGACCGTCACCTGCACGGTGCCCTCGGCCTCGGCGATGAAGAGGGCCGGGTCGTTGCAGTCGGCGTAGCCGACGGAGTCCACGCCGTGCTGTCCCGCGTACCCCGCCCAGCCGTGGTCGGCGACGACCAGGTCGGGCAGCGGGCGGCCCGCGCGCTCCAGGCCCTTCAGGATCGCCTTCATCGGTTCGCCCGAGTGGGTGTGCCACAGCGTCGCGCCGTGCTCGAGCACCGCCACGTCGGCAAACTGCATGACGTAGCCCTCCTCGGTCGTCAGCCCGTCGGGGATGACGACGATCTCGCAGCCGGCGGCACGCAGCGCGGACGCGGTGGCGCGGTGCACGTCGAGGAGGCCGCCGGGGTGGCCGGTGGCGAAGAGGACGCGCTGCTGCCCGTCCGCGGCCTTGCGCAGCCGCGCGGCCATCCGCTCCAGGCCGTCGACGGTCAGCTCCGGGTCGATGGTGTCCTGGCCGTACCGGTACTCGGGGTCGTCGTTCACACCGACCCGCTCCGCCATCACCGCGAGGACGTCCTGCTCGTCGTTCCACCGGTCGCCGAGTTCCAGCCCGAGCCAGTAGTGGCGGTCGCTGTTCGCCAGCTTGCGGTAGTGGGAGAGGTTGTTCTCGCGGGGGGTGGCGACGTCGCCCGCGATGCGCGTCCTGACGAGGTGTTCGACGAGTTCGGCGCGGCTGGGTGTCCCGGATATCGGCATGCCCCCCATTGTGAGGCAGCCGACCGGGGGCGTCCCTGGCGTATCGAGCGCTGGGACGTGCGTCACGTACTCAGCGGGACTCCGCTCACCTACTCAGGCGTGCCGGACCCGCGCAGAGGTGCGGCACCTTTGCGGACGTACGCCGGCCGCTCACACGTGCCGCAGCGCGAACCAGAGTTCCATCCGGACGTCCGGGTCGTCGAGGTCCGTCTCCAGCAGGGTCGCGCAGCGGGCGACGCGCTGCCGCACGGTGTTGCGGTGCACCGACAGCGCGACGGCCGTGCGGTCCCAGCTGCCGTGCAGGGACAGCCAGGTGCGCAGGGTCTCGGTGAGCGCGGGGTGGGCCGTGACGGGCGCGAGGAGGGCGCGGGCGTGGGCCTCCGCCTCCCCGGGCGGTACCAGGCCGGAGAGGGCCGGGCGCGCGCTGTGCCGCAGCAGCGGGGAGCGGGTGGCGCGGGCCCGGGCCAGGGCGCGGGCGGCCTGGGTGTCGGCGGCGGGCCAGTCGTGCGGGGCGACCGCGGCGCTGACGCCCAGGGTCCAGCCGGGCAGCGGGGCCGGTGCGCGGCCGGCCGGGACCAGGACGCGGACGACGTCGCCCGCCGGGTCGACCAGGGCGGACCCGAGCGCGGCGCCCAGCGCGGAGGCCGCGACGGGGTCGGGGGCGCCGTCGCCGTCCGGCCGGGCGTGCACGACGGTCCACGGTCCCTCGCCGAGCAGCGTCGCGACCTCCTCGGGCGGCGCGCCCAGCAGCAGCCGCACCAGAGCGGAGGACCGGGCGGCTCCGGTGCCGCTCTGCTGCTCGCCGGTGAGCAGCGACAGCAGTACGGCCGCGACGGAGGCGACGGTGTGATCACCGGAGGCCCGCTGCGGGGCGGCGGCGCCGAGCACGAAGCCGTGTCCGGCGCCCAGGCTGTAGGCGGCGAGGTGGGCACCGGCGGCGGAGTCGGTGGCGGAGGCGGGGGAGGCGGGGCGCTCGCCCGGGCCGTCGGCCGGGCGTACCACCTGCGCCAGCCGCACCAGCGCCGCACGCACCTCGTCCCCGGGCTCCCGGCCCGCGCCCGCGATCTCCGCGCCCTCGGGCCCGTACAGCACCGCCCACCCGCCCAGCCGCTGCGCCAGCTGCCGGAGCACCGACGGGACCGGGTCGGGGCGGGACGCGGCGGCGGCGAGACCCTGCTGGGCCTCGGTCACACGGCGCAGTTCGGCGAGGCGGGCCTGGGCCATGAGCTGCCAGACCGCGCGGGCCACCCCCGAGAAGGTGGTCCGGCGCGGTACCTCCAGCAGCGGCAGCCCGTGCGCCGCGCAGGCCGCGACCAGACCGCCGGGCACCGTGTCGTGCACCGGCGCCACCCCGAAGCCCAGGGCCGCGCCGCCCGCCGCGACGATCCGGGAGACGTAGCCGTCGAAGTACGCAGTCCCCGTGTGCGGGGTGCCCGAGCCCGCCGGGTGCGTGGTGTCCGGGCCCGCAGTCTCCGGGATGTGCACTCCCGCCGAGAGCAGCAGTTCCCCGCCCAGGAGATAGGGATACGGGTCCGCCATCTCGGAGGTGTGCACCCAGTGGATGACGACGTCCTCGGCGGGCGGCCCCGCGATCTGCCGCAGCGCCAGGTCCTCACGGGCCAGCAGCGCGGTCAGCGGTACGGGCGGGGTGGGCGGGACCGCCGGCTCCGGCATGGTGTGCGTTCCCTCCGTCCGGGGCGCCTCGAATGGATGAAACGTACACTTCGCAGCCGCTTTCCGGCCACCTAAGGTCGGTCCTCGTCACCCGCCGGCGACACCGATCGAAGGAGGCCCCGTGGCCGTCGACTACATCGTCATCGTCGTGTACCTGGCCGGCATGCTGGCCATGGGCTGGTGGGGCATGCGCCGCGCCCGCTCCAAGAGCGAGTTCCTCGTGGCCGGCCGCCGCCTCGGCCCGTCCCTGTACTCCGGCACCATGGCGGCGATCGTCCTCGGCGGCGCCTCCACCATCGGCGGTGTCGGACTGGGCTACCAGTACGGCCTGTCCGGCGCCTGGATGGTGTTCACCATCGGCCTCGGACTGCTCGCCCTGTCCGTCTTCTTCTCCGCCCGGATCGCCCGGCTGAAGGTCTACACGGTCTCCGAGATGCTCGACCTGCGGTACGGCGGTGGCCGTGCCGGGATCATCTCCGGCGTCGTCATGTGGGCGTACACGCTGATGCTGGCCGTGACCTCGACCATCGCCTACGCCACGATCTTCGACGTCCTGTTCGACATGCCCCGCACGGTCGCGATCGTCCTCGGCGGCTCGATCGTCGTCGCGTACTCCACCCTCGGCGGCATGTGGTCGATCACCCTGACCGACATGGTGCAGTTCGTCGTGAAGACCGTCGGCGTGCTGCTCCTGCTGCTGCCCATCGCCGTGGTGAAGGCCGGCGGGTTCGCCGAGATGAAGGCGCAGCTGCCCACCGAGTACTTCGACCCGCTCGGCATCGGCGGCGAGACGATCTTCACCTACGTGCTGATCTACACCTTCGGCATGCTCATCGGGCAGGACATCTGGCAGCGCGTCTTCACCGCGCGCAGCGACCGGACCGCCAAGTGGGGCGGGACCGTCGCAGGCACCTACTGCCTCGCCTACGCCCTCGCGGGTGCCGTCATCGGCACGGCGGCCAAGGTGCTGTACCCGAAGCTGGGCAGCCCGGACGACGCCTTCGCGACCATCGTGAAGGACGAACTGCCCGTCGGGGTACGCGGTCTCGTGCTGGCCGCCGCCCTCGCCGCCGTGATGTCGACGTCCTCCGGAGCGCTGATCGCCTGCGCCACCGTCGCCAACAACGACATCTGGTCCCGGCTGCGGGGGAACTCCCCCGCAGGAGAACGCGACGAGGTGAAGGGCAACCGGGCCTTAATCCTGCTCATGGGCCTCGCGGTGATCGCCACGGCCATCGCCATCGACAACGTCGTGGAGGCCCTGACCGTCGCCTACAACCTCCTCGTCGGCGGGCTGCTGGTGCCCATCCTCGGCGGCCTGGTGTGGAAGCGCGGGACGGTGTACGGGGCTCTCGCCTCCGTGGTGGCCGGCGGACTGGCGGTCGTCGTGCTGATGGCGACGTACGGCATCCTCGCCAACGAGCCGGTCTACTACGGCCTGCTCGCCTCCCTCGCCGCCTACCTGGCCGTCTCCCTGGTCACCCCGGCCACCGACACCGCCGTCCTCGCCGCCTGGCGCGAGCGCCTCGCCGGGCGGTCTCCCGAACTCGCGTCCGAACCGGTCGCGGCTTCCCAGTAGAGTCGTAGTACAAGCAGCGCATAGCAGTGCATACGCGATGAAGTGTAGGAAAGAAGGCATTTCTCCATGAGCAGCAACGAGACTCCGCGCGGGCCCGTCGACTCCTCCCGTGTCCCGCGGTACGCCGGTCCCGCGACCTTCGCCCGGCTGCCCCGGCTGGACGAGGTCGGCCGGGCCGATGTCGCGGTCGTGGGCGTGCCGTTCGACTCGGGCGTCTCGTACCGGCCGGGCGCCCGCTTCGGCGGAAACGCCATCCGTGAGGCGTCCCGGCTGCTGCGCCCCTACAACCCGGCGCAGGACGCCTCCCCCTTCGCCCTCGCCCAGGTCGCGGACGGCGGCGACATCGCCGTGAACCCGTTCAACATCAACGAGGCCGTCGAGACCGTCGAGGCCGCCGCGGACGACCTGCTCGGCACGGGCGCCCGCCTGATGACCCTCGGCGGCGACCACACCATCGCGCTGCCCCTGCTGCGCTCGGTCGCGAAGAAGCACGGCCCGGTCGCCCTGCTGCACTTCGACGCCCACCTCGACACCTGGGACACCTACTTCGGCGCCGAGTACACGCACGGCACCCCGTTCCGCCGCGCGGTCGAGGAGGGCATCCTCGACACCGAGGCGCTGTCCCACGTCGGCACCCGCGGCCCGCTCTACGGCAAGCAGGACCTCACCGACGACGAGAAGATGGGCTTCGGCATCGTCACCTCGGCCGACGTCTACCGGCGCGGCGCCGACGAGGTCGCCGACCAGCTGCGTCAGCGCATCGGCGACCGGCCGCTGTACATCTCCATCGACATCGACTGCCTGGACCCGGCCCACGCCCCCGGCACCGGCACCCCCGAGGCCGGCGGCATGACCTCGCGCGAACTGCTGGAGATCCTGCGCGGCCTGGCATCCTGCAACCTGGTGTCGGCCGACGTCGTCGAGGTGGCCCCCGCGTACGACCACGCGGAGATCACGTCGGTGGCGGCCTCCCACACCGCCTACGAACTGACCACGATCATGTCGCGCCAGATCGCCGCGGCCCGGAAGGACTCGGAAGCGAAGTGACCCACGACCACGACCTGGTGCTCCGCCCCACGCCCGCCCAGACGGAGGCCGCCCTCAACCCTCCTCCCGGCCGCACCGGCGGAGACCTGGTCGTGGAGACGCTGGCCGGGCTCGGCGCCACCACCGTCTTCGGACTGCCCGGCCAGCACGCGCTCGGCATGTTCGACGCGCTGCGCCGCTCGGACCTGCGGTACATCGGCCTGCGGGTGGAGAACAACGCCGGGTTCGCGGCGGACGCCTACGGCCGGATCACCGGCGAGGCCGCGCCGCTGCTGCTGTCGACCGGGCCGGGCGCGCTGACGTCCCTCGCCGCGCTCCAGGAGGCGGCCGCCGCCTCGGCGCCCGTGCTGGCGATCAGCAGCCAGGTCCCGACGGCCGGCCTCGGCGGCGGCCGCCACGGCTATCTGCACGAACTCCCGGACCAGGCCGCCTCGTTCCGGGGTGTGGTGAAGTCCGTCCACACCGTCCGCGCCCCGTCGCAGATCCCCTCCGCGATCGAGGCGGCCTGGACGTCGGCGCTGTCCGCCCCGCACGGGCCGGTGTGGGTGGAGATCCCGCAGGACGTGCTCCTCGCGCAGACGTCGATCCCGGTCGTCACCGGCGGCGATGCCTTCCCCGAGGAGCTGCCGCCGCGCCCCGAACTGACCGCCGTGGCCGCCGATCTGCTGTCGAGGGCCGCCCGTCCGGCGATCATCGCGGGCGGGGGAGTGGTCCGGGCGGACGCCTCGGGCAAGCTGAAGCAGCTGGCGGAGCGGCTGCAGGCGCCGGTCGTCACCACCCCCGGCGGCAAGGGCGCCTTCCCCTGGAAGCACCCCCTGTCGCTCCAGTCCTGGATCGAGGACCGGCACACCACGGACTTCCTGGAGGGCGCCGACGTCCTCCTGGTGGTCGGCTCGGGACTCGGCGAACTCTCCTCGAACTACCACACGTTCAAGCCGCGCGGCCGGGTCGTCCAGATCGAGGCGGACCTCGGCAAACTGGAGTCCAACCACCCGGCGCTCGGCATCCACGCGGACGCCCGCCTCGCGTTGCAGGCACTGCTGGAGACGGTGTCCGAACGACAGGACCCGGGAGCACCGGAGCGCGTACGGGAGGTGCTCGCCAAGGTCGGCGAGCGCATCGCCGCCCAGGAACTCACCCTGGAACAGGACGTCCTGGCGTCGGTCCGCAGGGCACTGCCCGCGAGCTCCCCGTCCTTCTGGGACATGACGATCCTCGCGTACTGGGCCTGGTCGGCCTTCGACGCCCAGGGCCCCAATCACATGCACTCCGCGCAGGGCGCGGGCGGCCTCGGCTACGCCTTCCCGGCGGCACTCGGCGCGGCGGCGGCCGACCCGACCCGCCCGGTCCTCGCCGTCTCCGGCGACGGCGGGGCCCTGTACTCCATCGCGGAGCTGGCCACGGCCCGCCAGTACGACCTAGACGTCACGTGGCTGATCGTCGACGACGGCGGCTACGGCATCCTCCGCGAGTACATGACCGACGCGTTCGGCGAGGCGACCGCGACGGAACTGACCCGGCCCGACTACGTGGCCCTCGCGGAGTCCTTCGGCGTCCCCGGGGTGCGGACGACCCCGGAGAACCTGGAGCAGGACCTCGCCAAGGCGCTGGGGACGCCTGGGCCCTCGGTGGTCCTGCTCCCGGCCGTGCTGCGGATGTTCGCGCCCACGCACCTGGGCTGAGCGCGGTCCCGGCGGCGGACTACAGGCCGTCGCGGACCATCGCGGCGACGATGTGGACATGGCGGTCGGCCGCCGTGCCCGACCACTCGCTGTCGTAGTTCAGGCCGTAGGGCCAGAAGTGGCCGCCGCCGGTGGAGATCTTGGCGCCCGAGCCGTCGTACTGCTTGACGAGCGCGGTCGCCTGGCCGCCGGTCCAGGTGCCGCTGCCGCCGAGGCGCGACCAGCCCGAGCCGGTCCCGACGCCGATGGTGTGGGCGATCTCGTGCAGGGCCGTCCGCTCGTTCATGTAGCTGCGGTTGCTGCCGAAGCGGATCGTCCCGTTGATGTTGCCGTCGGCGGTGGGGACGCCCGGTTCGTAGCGCACGGTCAGGGTCTTGCCCAGGTCGCTGAGGTTGTTGTAGCGGGCCACCGCCGCGTTCATGGCCTTGGTGATCAGGTCGTAGGCCGAGCGCTGGTCCGCGGTGGGGTTGCTCGCGCGGACGAGGGACCAGGTGATGGCCGCCGCCGCGCGTTCCCGGGCGGGGGCGGGCGGGGCCTGCGGGGTCGCGGCCTGCGCGGCGACGCCGGGGGCGGTCAGCAGGGCCGCGGTGAGGGCGGCCACCAGTGCCTTGCGTGGACTCATGTGCGGATCCTCCAGTGGGGGTGGTCGTCACGACGTGCGAAACCTCGTACGACGTTCGGGATCTCGGATAGGCGACGCCACTGACCACACAAAACCCTTGTAGGGCACGGCAGTTGGCGCGCTGCCGACCGCAAGTATCCCGGCGGGGAAGACGGCGTCAAGAGTTCCGGCAGGGGTCAGTGGAACCAGAAGAGCACCGTGTCGGGGTTCGTCCCGGCCTGCCGCGCGCTCCCTCCCGCCCGGGCCTCGGCACGCAGGGCGTCGGCCAACCGGCGGGCCGGGCCGCGGAACTGGGGATCGAGCCGGACGAGCACGCGCGCGTAGGCGTCGGCCAGGGCGGCGGCCCGCCCGGCCGGCAGTGTGCCGATCGCGGGCACCGCGTCGCCGGGATGGGGCAGCCGCAGCGGCGGGCCGCTGAACAGGAAGGTGCCCGGGAGCAGGTCGGACGGCACGCCGTGCCGGGCCAGTTCGTCGTCCATGGCGCGGAACCACGACGGCCGGCGCCACGCGCCGAGGTCCGTGGGGTCGGAGAAGTGCGCCGCGACGGCCTGGTAGAAGGCGTAGCTGTACGCGGGGCAGGGGTCGGTGCTCGGAGTGCCGTCGATCAGCTCGTCCAGGGCCTGGCTGATGGAGACGGCGAGGTCGATGCCCTGCTCCCGGAAGCGGGCGTCGGTCCGCTCGCACTCCGTGCGCACCCGGGCGAGCGTGCGCTCCTGCTGCTCGGTCCGCTCCACCGCCGTGAGCAGCCGTACCACCGTTCTCATGTCGCCGGTGCTCATCTCCAGGCAGTGGCCCACCGCTGCGTTTCCCTTCACCCGTTCGCCGGACGCCGGTGTCCATGATCGGGGACGCGCGAACGGCCCCGGGCCGAGAGCGCGAGGCCGTTCGTATGTGCGGGATTGTGGGGGGATCAGCCGACACCGGACGGGTAGAGGCGGTAGATCGCGGACCGGCTGGACTGGCCCGACTGGTTCGACTGCGCCGAGGTGCCGGTGCCCGGTTGATGGCGACCGTGACCGGGGTGAGGGCCAGGACGAGGGCCGCGACGGCCGCCGCCGCGTGCCCGTACACCCGCTTCACCGAGGAGTGCAGGATCCAGATGGTGGCCAGGGCGGCCACGATCATCGGCGCCATCATCTGCCGGGTGCCGTAGCCGAAGACCCGGCAGGACAGGCCCATGACCATCAGCGCGAGCGGCGGCTTGTCGGCGGTGAGGAAGTTCCCGGCGTCCAACGAGCCGAAGAACCAGGCCTTCCAGCTCTCCGTCCCGCTCAGCACGGCGGCGCTGTAGAAGCTGTTGAGGCCGGAGCCGGACAGGTTCCAGGAGTAGAGCACCGCGGCCAGGGCGAGGATCGCGAGCAGCGCGGGCAGGGACCAACGCGGCACGGGGGCGGCGGACTTCGGCGGGACCGGCGGGGGCTCGGTGGTGCGGGGGCTGGGTTTCGGTGGCAGAACTCACCCCGGCATGGTGGGGAGCCCGGGTGGGAGGCCGCTGTGCCGAACCTGGCCGCCGCCGGTGAAACCGGGCAGCTCCCGATAACGACTCGCACAAGTCTTCGCAACCCGTGCAACTTTTCGACGGTGTCCGCGAGTCAAGGGGTGCATGACTTCTGGGACATCCCGCCGCGCGAGAGTGCTGGCGGCGGCCGTGGGTACGGGCGTTCTCGTGCCGCTCGTCGCCGCCGCCACGCCCGCCTCCGCCGCCCCGCCGGCCGTGACCTGCACGTCGGCCAGAGCCGGGCTCGCCGCCAAGCTGCAGAAGGACATCACCGCCGCGCTGGCCACCCGCAAGGGCACGGTCGCCGTCGGCCTCCACGACCGCAGCACCAACACCACCTGCACCCTGCGCGCGAGCTCCGCCTACGACTCGGCCAGCGTCGTCAAGGTCACCGTCCTCGCCACGCTGCTGTGGGACGCGAAGAAGGCGAACCGGTATCTCACCGACCGCGAGAACACCCTCGCCAAGGCGATGATCACCAAGTCGGACAACGCGGCGACCTCCACCCTGTGGAGGCAGCTCGGCATGACGAAGATCAAGGGCTTCCTCGCGGCCGCCGGTATGACGCAGACCAAGCCCGGGGCGAACGGCTACTGGGGCCTGACCCAGATCACCGTCACCGACGAGCAGAAGCTGCTGAAGCTCCTCACCGCGAAGAACGCGGTCCTGAGCGACAACTCCCGGGCCTACATCCTCAAGCTGATGGGCCAGGTCGTGTCGTCCCAGCGCTGGGGCACTCCGTACGGTGTGCCCTCGGGCGTCACCGTGGCCGTCAAGAACGGCTGGCTGCAGCGCTCCACCAACGGGTGGCGGGTGCACAGCGTCGGCGCGTTCAAGGGCGGCGGCCACGACTACGTGATGACCGTGCTGACCCACGGCAACAGCACCATGGACTACGGCATCGCCACCATCCAGGCCGTGGCCAAGGTCATCCACAGGGACCTGGCGGCGAGCTGACGGGGCCAGCCCGGATCCGGGAACCTCCCGAAGAAGGCGGGAGGGCGGGGGAAGGGTGGTGTTCACACCCGGGCAAAAAGCCACAAGAAGGACCGGCCGGCCGCCCGGGCTCCCGGCTCACCGGGACGGCCGGCCCTCGCCCCGCACCCCGTCCTGCGCTCGAACGCGAAACGAAAATGTTACGGCGGGATGAAAACGCCCCCCGAGCGTGTTGGTGCCTTCCGGCAGAGCAGGACGACGGGAAGGCACCGGGGTGACACCGAAACGGGGATGGGCACGACGACTGTGGGCCTATGCGTGGCGCCACCCGAAGGACGTCGTGCTCGCCCTCGGCTCCTCACTGGCCGGCATGGCCGTCATGGCCCTCGTCCCGCTGATCACCAAGGTGATCATCGACGACGTCATCAGCGACCACACCAGGGACATGACCACCTGGGCCGGCCTCCTGATCGCCGCCGCCCTGGTCGTCTACGTCCTCACCTACATCCGCCGCTACTACGGCGGCCGCCTCGCCCTCGACGTCCAGCACGACCTGCGGACGGAGATGTACGGCACGATCACCCGGCTCGACGGCCGCCGCCAGGACGAGCTGTCCACCGGCCAGGTGATCGGCCGGGCGACCAGCGACCTCCAGCTGATCCAGGGCCTGCTCTTCATGCTCCCGATGACCATCGGGAACTTCCTGCTGTTCCTGATCTCCCTGGTGATCATGGCGTCGCTGTCCTGGCCGCTCACCCTGGTCGCCCTGGCCGTCGCGCCCGCCCTGTGGTGGATCGCCAAGCGCAGCCGCACCCGGCTGCACCCCTCCACCTGGTACGCCCAGGCCCAGGCCGCCGCCGTCGCGGGAGTGGTCGACGGTGCCGTCAGCGGCGTACGCGTGGTGAAGGGCTTCGGTCAGGAGGAGCAGGAGACCGGCAAGCTCCGCGAGGTCGGCCGCCGGCTGTACGCGGGGCGGCTGCGCACCATCCGGCTGAACTCGGTCTACACCCCCGCCCTGCAGGCCGTCCCGGCGCTCGGCCAGGTCGCGATGCTGGCCCTCGGCGGCTGGCTGGCGGTGCGCGGCCACATCACGCTCGGCACGTTCGTCGCCTTCTCCACCTACCTCGCCCAGCTGGTCGGCCCGGTCCGCATGCTCGCGGTGGTGCTCACCGTCGGCCAGCAGGCGCGCGCCGGCACCGAGCGCGTCCTGGAGCTGATCGACACCGAGCCGTCGATCGAGGACGGCAACAAGGACCTGCCCTCCGACGCCCCCGCGACGGTCGAGTTCGACGACGTCTCCTTCGGCTACGACGCCGACCACCCGGTCCTCGACGGGCTGAGCTTCGAGATCCGCCCGGGCGAGACCCTCGCCGTCGTCGGTTCCTCCGGTTCCGGCAAGTCCACGGTCTCCCTGCTGCTGCCGCGCTTCTACGACGTCAGCCGCGGAGCCGTCCTCGTCGGCGGCCACGACGTGCGCGAGCTGTCCCTGGAGTCCCTGCGGGCGGCCATCGGCCTGGTCCCGGAGGACTCGTTCCTCTTCTCCGACACAGTGCGCAGCAACATCGCCTACGGCCGCCCGGACGCGACCTTCGAGGAGATCGAGAAGGCCGCCCGCGCCGCCCAGGCGGACCGTTTCATCACCGAGCTGCCCGAGGGCTACGACACCACGGTCGGCGAGCACGGCCTCACCCTCTCCGGCGGTCAGCGCCAGCGCGTCGCCCTCGCCCGCGCCATCCTCAGCGACCCGCGCCTGCTGGTCCTGGACGACGCCACCTCCGCCGTGGACGCGAGGGTCGAACACGAGATCCATGAGGCCCTGAAGGGCGTCATGCGGGGCCGCACCACCCTGCTGATCGCCCACCGCCGCTCCACCCTGAACCTCGCCGACCGCATCGCCGTCCTGGACGGCGGCCGGCTCGCCGACATCGGCACCCACGACGAGCTCCAGCAGCGCTCCTCCCTCTACCGGCGGCTGCTCACCGACCCCGACGAGCTGGGCGCGGTCTCCCCGGGGCACACCCAGCCCGCCTGCCCGCAGGAGGACACGTCCGTACGGGAAGAGCTGG
This sequence comes from Streptomyces sp. NPDC047880, assembly GCF_040706515.1. Taxonomy (NCBI): domain Bacteria; kingdom Bacillati; phylum Actinomycetota; class Actinomycetes; order Kitasatosporales; family Streptomycetaceae; genus Streptomyces; species Streptomyces sp. NPDC047880. Next base: position 501,735 of record NZ_JBEZOK010000001.1, read on the forward strand.
ACGCCGAGTTCGACGCCGAGCGCGGGGTCACCCCCCGGCTGTGGACCGGTGACCGCGAGCGCAAGGACACCGCCCTCGCGGAGAGCCCCGCCACCCCCGAGCTGCTCGCCCAGGTCGAGGCGCTGCCCCCGGCGACCGACGTCCCGGACGTCGACGAGGCGAAGGCCGTGCAACCGGAGGACTCCTACGGCCTGCGCCGGCTGCTGCGCGGCTTCGGACTGCCGCTGCTGGTCAGCCTCGCCCTGGTCGCCACCGACGCGGGCATGGGCCTGCTGCTGCCGGTGCTGATCCGGCACGGCATCGACTCGGGCGTCACCGAGGCCGCGCTCGGCGCCGTGTGGGCGGCGGCCGTGCTGGGGCTGCTGACGGTCGCGGTGCAGTGGGCGGCCCAGGTCGGCGAGATCCGGATGACCGGGCGCACCGGCGAGCGCGTCCTGTACTCGCTGCGGCTGAAGATCTTCTCCCAGCTGCAGCGCCTCGGGCTCGACTACTACGAGCGCGAGCTGACCGGCAGGATCATGACCCGGATGACGACCGACGTCGACGCGCTGTCGACGTTTCTCCAGACGGGCCTGGTCACGGCCTTCGTCTCGGTCGTCACCTTCTTCGGGATCATGGTGGCCCTGCTGGTGATCGACGTGGAGCTGGCGCTGGTCGTCTTCGCGACGCTGCCGCCGCTGATCATCGCCACGTTCTTCTTCCGCCGGGCGAGCGTGAAGGCGTACGAGCTGGCCCGCGAGCGGGTGTCGGCCGTCAACGCCGACCTCCAGGAGTCGGTCTCCGGGCTGCGGATCGTTCAGGCCTTCCGGCGCGAAGGGGACGGCGGGCGGCGGTTCGCCGAGCGCAGCCACAGCTACCGGCAGGCCCGCATCCGGGGCCAGTGGCTGATCTCGGTGTACTTCCCGTTCGTGCAGTTCCTGTCGTCGGTGGCCGCGGCGGCCGTGCTGATCGTGGGCGGGGCCCGGGTCGACGACGGGACCCTCGCCATCGGCTCGCTGGTGGCGTACCTGCTCTACATCGACCTGTTCTTCGCACCCGTGCAGCAGCTCTCCCAGGTCTTCGACGGCTACCAGCAGGCGACCGTCTCGCTGGGCCGCATCCAGGAGCTGCTCCGGGAGCCGACCTCGACGAAGTCGGCCGCCGAACCCAGGGAGGTCCGGTCACTGCGTGGCGAGATCGCCTTCGAGGACGTGCGCTTCGCCTACGGTGACGATGAAGAGGCCCTGGTCGGGGTCGACCTGCGCATCCCCGCCGGGCAGACCGTCGCCTTCGTCGGCGAGACCGGCGCCGGCAAGTCGACCCTCGTCAAGCTGGTGGCCCGCTTCTACGACCCCACCGGCGGCCGCGTCACGGTCGACGGCACCGATCTGCGGGCCCTCGACCTCACCGCGTACCGGCACCGTCTGGGGGTCGTGCCGCAGGAGGCGTATCTCTTCCAGGGCACCGTCCGCGACGCCATCGCCTACGGCCGTCCGGACGCCACCGACGCCGAGGTCGAGGCGGCGGCGCGGGCGGTCGGCGCGCACGACATGATCGCCACCCTGGAGGGCGGCTACCTCCACGAGGTCGCCGAGCGCGGGCGCAACCTGTCCGCCGGGCAGCGCCAGCTGATCGCGCTGGCCCGCGCCGAGCTGGTCGACCCGGACGTGCTGCTGCTCGACGAGGCCACGGCCGCCCTGGACCTGGCCACGGAGGCCCAGGTCAACCAGGCCACCGACCGTCTCGCCGGCCGCCGCACCACCCTCGTCGTGGCGCACCGCCTCACCACGGCCGCCCGCGCCGACCGGGTCGTGGTCATGGACCACGGCCGGGTCGCCGAGGACGGCACCCACGACGAACTGCTCGCGCGCGGCGGGCGGTACGCCGAACTGTGGCGGACGTTCATCGGCGCCGCCGAGCCGGAGGAGCCGGTCGGCGCGGCCCGCTGACCGCGGTGAGCGCGTTTTCATAACGCTCGTGCAACCGTCCGACATACGTCATGCGTCCGTACAGGCGTACGCCGATGGTCGCGGACGACGCGGTACGGGAGGACGACAGTGGACAGTGGAGCGATACGGCGGCGGCTCGCGCTCGGGCTGGCCGTGCTGACCGCGTCCGGACTGCTCGCCGTCGCGGCGCCGGGTGACGCACAGGCCGCCACCGCGCTCTGCCCCGGTCGCAAGGTCCGCACGCTGCCGTTCTCCACCGGGACCGTGCTCGTCTACAAGCGCGGCGGCTACGTCTGCGCCGTCACCCTCCCCAAGAGGCCCGGCGCCCCGCGGAAGATGTCGGTGAGCGTGCAGGCGCGCGGCAACCGGCCCGTCGTCGACGCGGGCAAGTACGCCCATCACGCGGGTCCGGTGACCGTGCACGCCGGGCGCCGCTGCGTCTGGCTCAAGGGGCAGGTCGGCAGGGGGAAGTTCAGCTCCGGCTGGATCCTCTGCTGAGGTTCCGCGCCCGGTGACACGCCCCCCCGCGCGCACAGGGTTTTCCCTATGTCCCCTGGTGCTCCGGTGAGTTGGTCCGCTAGCTTCCGGCGCACATCTGTCTCACAGGGGAGTGCGCATGCGCAAGGCGCTCAGATGGCTGCTGGCGCTCACGGTGCTCATAGGCACACTGGGCACGGCGGGAGCGGCCACCGCCGCCGACGCCGCCGGCACCACCGACATCAAGGAGAGGCTGCTCTCCATACCGGGCATGAGCCTGGTCGAGGAGAAGCCGTACACCGGCTACCGCTTCTTCGTCCTGAACTACACGCAGCCGGTCGACCACCACAAGCCCTCCAAGGGCACGTTCCAGCAGCGCATCACCGTGCTGCACAAGGACGTCTCGCGCCCGACGGTGTTCTTCACCAGCGGCTACAACGTCTCGACGACGCCCCGCCGCAGCGAGCCCACGCAGATCATCGACGGCAACCAGGTCTCCCTGGAGTACCGCTACTTCACCCCGTCCCGGCCCGCCCCGGCCGACTGGTCCAAGCTGGACATCTGGCAGGCCGCCAGCGACCAGCACCGCGTCTTCAAGGCCCTCAAGGGCATCTACGGCAAGAACTGGATCTCCACGGGCGGCTCCAAGGGCGGCATGACGGCCACCTACTACGAGCGCTTCTACCCGCGGGACATGGACGGCGTGGTCGCCTACGTCGCCCCCAACGACGTGGTGAACAAGGAGGACTCGGCCTACGACCGCTTCTTCGCCCGCGTCGGCACCAAGGACTGCCGTGACCGGCTCAACGCCGTGCAGCGCGAGGCGCTGGTGCGCCGCGAGCCGCTGGAGAAGAAGTACGCCGCCTACGCCGAGGAGAACGGCCTCACCTTCACCACCATCGGCAGCCTGGACAAGGCCTACGAGGCGACCGTCCTGGACTACGTGTGGGGCTTCTGGCAGTACAGCCTGCTGTCCGACTGCGACAAGATCCCGGCCGACGCCAAGAACGCCACCGACGACGCGATCTGGGACTCCGTCGACACGATCTCCGGCTTCTCCGCCTACGCCGACCAGGGCCTGACGACCTACACGCCGTACTACTACCAGGCCGGCACCCAGCTCGGCGCGCCGACCATCCGCTTCCCGCACGTGGAGAAGCAGTACATCCGCTACGGCTACCAGCCGCCCCGGAACTTTGTCCCGCGTGACATCCCGATGAAGTTCCAGCCGCACGCGATGCGCGACGTGGACACCTGGGTCCGGCACAACGCCCGCCACATGCTGTTCGTCTACGGCCAGAACGACCCGTGGGGCGCGGAGCCGTTCCGCGTCGGCAAGGGCGCGAAGGACTCCTACGTCTTCACCGCCCCCGGCATGAACCACGGCGCCAACGTCGCGGGCCTGGTGTCCGAGCAGAGGACCCTCGCCACGGCCCGCATCCTCGACTGGGCGGGCGTCGCCCCCGGCGCGGTGCAGGCCGACCCGCAGGCGGCGAAGCCGCTGGCGAAGTTCGACGCCAAGCTCGACAAGCGGGACGTGCAGCGCGAGATGACGCTGCGTCCGTAACCGCCCGCCGCGCGCGCGTGAACCGCCCCCCGGTCCCGGGACCGGGGGGCGGTTCACGTGGTCCTGCGCTCGCGGTGAATGCTCCGTACGGTGACCGGATGGACAGTTCTGTCGTCTTCAACATCGTGACCACGGCCATCGCCGTCGTCGCCGTGGTGACCTCCATCGTGTTCAGCGCACGGCAGACCCGCACCGCGAAGCACGCCAACCACATATCGGTGCTGGTCGACCTGCTCAGGGAGTTCCGGTCCGCGGAGTTCCACGAGCAGCACGACTACGTGTGCACCCGCCTGGGAGCCGAGCACGACCCGGAGAACGGGGTACGCGGGTTACCCGCCGAGGCCAAGGCGGCCTTCTGCAGCGTCGTGTACTACTACCAGTCGTTCGCCAACCTCGCCGTCTTCGGGCTGCTCGACCGGACCCTGCTGATCACGGTCCTGCGCACCCGGATCGTCTCGGTCTGGAAGGCCGTGCGGCCCTTCGTCGAGCGGGAGAGGGTGTTGCGGGGCGAGGGCAGCGAGGGAACCTATCTGTCGACCTTCGAGGAACTGGCCCGACTGGCGGCGGACCTGCCCCCCGAGCACGTCCGCAACCAGATGGCCGAGGCCCGGCGACGACTGGCACGCAGGGGGCTGTCGGGTTGACACGGGCGAGGGCGGAGGCCGGCTCACAGCGGCCGGGCGCACCCCACGGGCCGCTTCCCGCCCAGGCGGACGTACAGGGCGGTGGAGCCGGGGCAGTCGGCCCGTTCCGCTACCGCCCGGACCACCTCGTACTGCGGCCGTCGTTCGCCCGTGCCGTCGCAGGCCGTCTCGCGGACCTTCCCGTCGCCGGAGTCGTAGACGCAGTCGCCGACGATCGTGCGGGGTCCGCCCCCGCCGCCCGGGTCGCCGGGGTGGGGCGCCTGGAGATTGCGCATGCAGGCGTAGCCCTGCGGGACCACCCCGTCGCCGTCCTCGTCGGACGCGGGCCGTTGCTCGCTGATGTGCAGCACGAAGTCGGTGGTCGGCGGGCAGCGCGGCCCGTCCCGCACCGTGCCGTCGTGCCGCGCCGCGACGCGGGCCGCCGCTCGCTCGCCGGCGCACGGCACCTCGGTGAAGCTCGTCGTGCCGAACGAGGAGCACTCGCCGACCGCGAGGAACACCGCCCCGAACCCGGCGGGCCGGGTCGGCACCGGTGACACCGTGGTGGTCCTCCCCGTCCTGCCGGTCGCCGGCTCGCCCAGCCGGCCGTCCTCCACGACGCCTCCCGCAGGACTCTGACAGCCGGTCAGCAGTGCGCCGAGCAGGACAAGGAGCCCGCAGAACACCCCCACAAGACTTCGCTCACGCATCGCCGACCCCCCGAGTGTGCTCGCCCAGCGTGACCCGCCGTAGCGGGCGCACGCCAGGCACATGGGGCGGTTTGCGCACGTTGGGGGTGGTGCGCACGGTCCGTGGCGTACGGCTAGTACGACAGCCCGTAGCCGATGGGGTACAGCACCTGCTCCGGATCATCCGCCCGCTGCACGGCCACCGGCAGCTCCCCGCGCGGCTTCACGCGCCCGGCGATCACCCGTGCGGCGGCCCGCAGTTCGACGTCGGTCCAGGAGTAGGTGGCCAGACAGGCCGGTGCGGACGGCAGCTGGGCCACGTCGTACGGATTGCGGATCGCCACCGCCACCACCGGCCGCCCGGTCGCCACGAGTTGCTCCACCAGCGTCCGCTGACTGCTGCTCGCCGTGACGTTGTAGGTGGCGGCCACCACCACGTCCGCCTCCCACGCCGCAGCGACCGCCCGGGCGACGGTCGCGGCGGAGGGGGCCGTGCCGGTCGGCAGGGGCGTGGCGGTGAAGCCCAGTTCGGTCAACGCGCCGGCCAGCACACCCGTGGGCGGGCCCGTCGTACCCGACGGCGAGGCCGGATCGGCGCCGACCACCAGCACCTTGCGGTGCCGTCGCCGGGACAGGGGCAGCAGCCCTCCCTCGTTGACGAGCAGCGTGGTCGTGCGCTCGGCGATCCGGTCGGCCGCCGCCCGGTGCGCCCGGGTCCCGACGGTCCGGTCCACCCCGCCGTGGCTCACGTACGGCGAACGGAACAGCCCGAGCCTGGACTTCAGCCGCAGCACCCGCAGGATCGATGCGTCGAGCCGGGCCTCCGTGAGCTCGCCCTCGCGCACCGCCGTCAGGACGGCGTTCCAGGCGAGGTCGAGGTCGGGCGGGTTGAGCAACTGGTCCACGCCCGCCTTCAGCGCCAGCACCGGCACCCGGGCGTCGCCGTACTTGGTCCGTACGCCCTCCATGCCGAGGGAGTCGGTGACCACGACCCCGTCGTAGCCGAGGCGCTCGCGCAGGATCCCGGTGAGGATCGGGCGGGAGAGCGTGGCCGGGTCGCCGGAGTCGTCGAGGGCCGGGACCATCAGGTGCGCGGTCATGATCGAGTCGATGCCCGCGGCGATGGCCGCCCGGAACGGCGGTGCGTCCAGCCTCTCCCACAGCTCCCGGCTGTGCGTGATGGTGGGGAAGCCGGTGTGGCTGTCCACGTTGGTGTCCCCGTGCCCGGGGAAGTGCTTGGCGGTCGCGGCGACCCCGGACCCCTGGTACCCGGCGACCTCGGCGGCCACCAGCGCGGACACCGCCCGCGGGTCGGCGCCGAAGGAGCGTACGCCGATGACCGGGTTGGCCGGGTTGACGTTCACGTCGGCGACGGGGGAGTAGTCCTGACGGATGCCCATCGCCCGCAGCTCCGCGCCCGCGATCCGGCCGAGGGTGCGCGCATCGGACCGCGACCCGCCCGCGCCGAGGGCCATGGCGCCCGGGAACAGGGTGGCGGGTTCGCCCACCCGGGCGACGATGCCGTGCTCCTGGTCGGTGGAGATGAGCACCGGCAGCCCGCGCGGCAGTTCCAGGGAGGCCCTCTGGATGCCGTTGGACAGGTCGGCGATCTGGTGCGGCGCGCGGGTGTTGTGCGCCCAGGCGAAGTAGATGATGCCGCCGACCCGGTACTTCGCCACCAGCTCGGCGGCCGTACGGACCCCGATCTCCTTGAGGTTGGCGTCGATGTCGGCCTGGTCGGGGGCGGTGGCGGAGTGGCCGTAGACCCGCATCACGAAGAGCTGGCCGACCTTCTCCTCGAGCGTCATGCGGGAGATGAGGGCGCGCAGCCGGGTGTCGTCCGGGGCGGCGGCCTGCGCGGGGCCGGCCGCCGCGAGCGCGGCGGTGACGCCGGCCGTGGCGGCGAGGACGGTGCGTCTGGACGGTTGTGCCGTGTTTCCCGTGCTTCCCGTGCCGGTGTCGTGCACGTGCGCTCCTTCCGGAGGTGATCCGCTCGGATCCACTGAAGGAAACTTCCAAGAGGTCACGAATATCCGGGAAGTTTCTGCCAGTCAAGGGAACGCGCGGCAACCGCGAAGGGCCGCCACCGGCGCGGTTGGAGGGGGACGCGCCGATGGCGGTGGGTGCCGCCGGCCCCGGTGCGGCGGAGAGGGTGGTCAGCGATCGCAGCCAGTGGCGAGGGCCGACACCGCACCGAGGTGACTCTCCGGTGGCCTGCGATGGGACGGGCACGGTCCGCTCCGGGTTCCCGACTCGCCCCGGATTTCCGCAAGTCGGTACGCGGGAGGAACCAGGGGGTCAGCGGGGCGGGTGGGCCGCCACGTCCGGCCACTGCTCGCCGAGCACCCGTACGCATTCCGCGATGGCCGGGCGCCGGGCCGCCCCCGTCCGCCACAGTGCGTACAGCCGCCGTACCGGCGTCGGATCGAGCGGCACCTCCACCACCCCGGCGGGCAGCGGCCCGCGCCCGAGCCGCGGGATGAGCGCGACCCCGGGCCCGGCCGCGACCAGGGCCACGAGCGTGGGATTCTCGTGCTGGTGGGCGGCGTGGGACTGGCGTCCCTGGCCCCGCGCGGCACCGCACCCGCACTGTCCCAGGACCCGCCGGCCGCTGTCAGGACGCCTCGACCAGCATCCCCGGCGGGCTGATGTGGAACGTGCGGGCGCGTACGCCGAAGCCCGTGTCGCCGTCCAGGTGACTGTCGTCGTCCCAGGTGATCAGCGCGCTCTCCGGGCCGTTGCCGAAGGCCGTCGCGGTGCAGGTGTGGGACCGGTTGCCCGGTTCGGCCGTGCTCACCCGCACCGGGTCGCCCAGTGAACCCTGGCTCTCCGAGCAGACCTTGGCCATCACCGCCGGCACGGTGTCGTGCGTGTCCGCGCTCTCCTCGACCCACGCCATCAGGAAGCGCCCGCCCGGCAGCCGGGACAGGGCCGGGGAACTCCGGGTGAACCCCCTGGGGTTGCCGGCCGTGATGTCGAAGGTCTCCGTGCCGTCCGGCTGGAAGATGCTCGCCGCGACCGTCGTCTGCGGTTTGCCCAGGTCGCTGGGCTGGATGTGCACGATGTGCGCGGCGACGAAACGTCCGCTGTCGAGCAGGGTGATCGCGTTGACGCCGGTGAAGCCGCCGACGTCCGGCTGGATCTCCCCGCCCAGCGGATTGCCCTCGAAGTCGAAGAACCGCAGGGTGAGCCGGCCACCGCCGATCGAGGAGGGGTCCGTCGACCACGCGACGACCACGTTGCCGTTGGTGAGGATCGAGGCGGCGGGCTTCTCGTGGAAGCCCTCGGTGGTGCTGACCGTGAACTCCGGTGTCGCCGGGCTGCCGTCCGCGTGGAACCGCCGCGCGCGGATACGCCGGCCGGGCCGCGGGCTCGCCCAGGTGACCAGCACACCACCGTCGATCATGAATGCGAGACACGGCCGGACCTTCGGGTCCGCGTCCGCCGTGACGAGCGTCTCCGGACCGGACTTCCGGCCCTCGGTGAACCGCTGGAGCTTCACGGAAGGGCTGGGGCCGGGCGGGGCGAACGGGGTTTCCAGCCAGACGGCGAACTGGCCGCTGATCCCGGCGGACAGCACGGACGGCCACAGCGGCCGCACCCCGGGCCCGTCCGCGGGCTGCGTACTGACCGCGAACTCGTCCCCGAGCTTGTCGCCGTCGTCCCCCAGGAACCGGCCCTTGATGACGAAGTCGCTCTCGTCCGACCACAGCTCCAGGAACTCGGTGCCGAACAGGGCGTCGACGGCTGGCTGGTGCTGGTCGCCCGCCTTGACGGTGTTGACGAGAAAATCAGCCATGGCTGCTCTCCGAATCAGGAAGCGAGGGGATGAGAGAGCACTACGACCGGCCGAGTCCCTGAGAAAAGCGTGTCACGCCCAGGTGGCGGCTGCATCCGGAGCGGCAGCGGCTCGGGCCGCCCCGGCCCCCGGGTGCGGGACCCCGCTCCGGCCCTCGGCGACGCCCGGCGCGGGCCCGGACATGCCGCCGCCCCGCCCCCGGGCACGCGGGGCGGGGCGGCGGGCGTGGCGCGGGACGGCTCAGCGGGTGTGTTCGGTGAACCTCTTCGCCGTTTCGGCCAGGACCTCCTGGCCGTCCCGTGCCCACAGGACGTCGTTGAACAGCTCCACCTCGATGGCGCCGGTGTAACCGGCCGCCTCCACGTAACCCTGCCACTCCCGCATGTCGATGGACCCGTCGCCGATCTGGCCGCGGCCCGTGAGGACGCCCTGCGGGAGGGGCGTCGTCCAGTCGGCGAGCTGGAAGGTGTGGATGCGGCCGCCCGCACCCGCCCGGGCGATCTGCGCGGGCGCGGTGTCGTCCCACCAGATGTGGTACGTGTCGACCGTGACGCCCACCTGCTCCGCCGGGAAACGCTCGGCGAGGTCCAGGGCCTGGCCCAGGGTCGACACCACGCAGCGGTCCGAGGCGTACATGGGGTGGAGCGGCTCGATGGCCAGGCGGACGCCGTGCTCCCGCGCGTAGGGGCCCAGTTCCGACAGGGCGTCCGCGATGCGCTCCCGCGCGCCGTGCAGGTCCTTGGAGCCCGCGGGGAGCCCGCCCGAGACCAGGACCAGCGTGTCCGTGCCCAGCGTCGCCGCCTCGTCGATCGCGCGGCGGTTGTCGGCCAGGGCCTCGGCCCGCTCCGACGGGTCGATCGCCGTGAAGAAGCCGCCCCGGCACAACGTCGTCACCGTCAGCCCCGCGTCCCGGACCAGCTCGGCCGTGGCCTCCAGGCCGTACTCGCGCACCGGCTCGCGCCAGAGCCCCACGTTGCGGATGCCCAACCGGGCGCAGCCGTCGGCCAGTTCCGGCAGTGACAGCTGCTTCACCGTCATCTGGTTGATGGACAAGCGCGCCGGTGTCCCGCTCACTGGTTCACCCCGTACACGCTCAGCAGCGTCTTCATGCGTTCCTCCGCCAGCTTCGGGTCGGGGAACAGCCCCAGCCCGTCGGCCAGTTCGTACGCCGTCGCGAAGTGCGGCAGCGAGCGGGCCGACTGCAGCCCGCCGACCATCGTGAAGTGCGGCTGGTGGCCCGCGAGCCAGGCCAGGAGGACCACACCCGTCTTGTAGAAGCGGGTCGGGGTCTGGAAGAGGTGCCGGGAGAGCCCGACCGTGGGGTCCAGCAGGGCGCGGAAGCCCTGCACGTCACCCGTGTCCAGGACCCGGACCGCCTCGGCGGCCAGCGGGCCCAGCGGGTCGAAGACGCCGAGCAGCGCGTGGCTGAAGCCCTGCTCGTCACCCGCGATCAGCTCGGGGTAGTTGAAGTCGTCGCCGGTGTAGCAGCGCACCCCCTTCGGGAGCCGGCGGCGGATGTCGATCTCGCGCCGGGCGTCCAGCAGGGAGACCTTGATGCCGTCGACCTTGTCCGGGTGGGCGGCGATCACCTCCAGGAACGTCTCCGTCGCCGCGTCCAGGCCGGCCGACCCCCAGTAGCCCTCCAGGGCCGGGTCGAACATCGGGCCGAGCCAGTGCAGGACCACCGGCTCGGCGGCCTGGCGCAGCAGGTGGCCGTAGACCTCCAGGTAGTCCTCGGGTCCGGAGGCCGCCGCCGCGAGCGCCCGGGACGCCATCAGGATGGCCTGCGCGCCGGACTCCTCCACGAGGGCGAGCTGCTCCTCGTAGGCCGCGCGGACCTCGGCGAGGGTCGCCGGGCCGGTCAGCTGGTCGGTGCCGACACCGCAGGCGATCAGGCCGCCGACGGCCTTGGCCTCGGCGGCGCTCCGGCGGATCAGCTCGGCCGCGCCCGCCCAGTCCAGGCCCATCCCGCGCTGGGCGGTGTCCATGGCCTCGGCGACGCCCAGCCCGTGCGACCACAGGTGGCGGCGGAAGGAGAGGGTCAGGTCCCAGTCGACGGCGGCGGGCGAGTCGGGGGAGACGTCCGCGAACGGGTCGGCCACGACGTGCGCCGCGGAGAAGACCGTACGGGACGTGAAGGGCGTGCCGGGGGTCATGGCGAGCGGCTCGGTGCGCGGCTCGTAGGCCCGCAGCGCCCCTCCGGGGCCGGGGAGTCGGATCGTCACAGTGAGATCTCCGGGACGTCGAGGCGGCGGCCCTCGGCCGAGGACCTCAGGCCCAGCTCGGCGAGCTGCACACCACGCGCACCGGCCAGCAGGTCCCAGTGGTAGGGGGCGTCGGCGTAGACGTGCTTGAGGAACAGCTCCCACTGGGCCTTGAAGCCGTTGTCGAACTCGGTGTTGTCCGGGACCTCCTGCCACTGGTCGCGGAAGACCTCCGTGGCGGGGATGTCCGGGTTCCAGACCGGCTTGGGGGTGGCGCTGCGGTGCTGGACACGGCAGTTGCGCAGACCCGCCACCGCGGAGCCCTCGGTGCCGTCCACCTGGAACTCCACCAGCTCGTCGCGGTTGACGCGGACGGCCCAGGAGGAGTTGATCTGGGCGATGGCGCCGCCCTCCAGCTCGAAGATGCCGTAGGCGGCGTCGTCGGCCGTGGCGTCGTAGGGCTTGTCGTTCTCGTCCCAGCGCTGCGGGATGTGGGTGGTGGCGATGGCCTGGACGGACTTCACCCGGCCGAACAGCTCGTGCAGCACGTACTCCCAGTGCGGGAACATGTCGACGACGATGCCGCCGCCGTCCTCGGCGCGGTAGTTCCAGGACGGGCGCTGGGCGGTCTGCCAGTCGCCCTCGAAGACCCAGTAGCCGAACTCGCCGCGCACGGACAGGATCCGGCCGAAGAAGCCGCCGTCGATCAGGCGCTTCAGCTTCAGCAGGCCCGGAAGGAACAGCTTGTCCTGGACGACGCCGTGCTTGATGCCGGCCTCGTCGGCCAGCCGGGCGAGCGCCAGGGCGCCGTCCAGGCCGGTGGCGGTCGGCTTCTCGGTGTAGATGTGCTTGCCGGCCGCGACGGCCTTCTTCAGCGCCTCCTCGCGGGCGGAGGTGACCTGCGCGTCGAAGTAGACGTCGACCGACTCGTCGGCGAGGACCGCGTCCAGGTCCGTCGATACGTGCTCCAGCCTGTGCCGCTCGGCCAGCGCCTTCAGGGCGTGCTCGCGGCGTCCGACCAGGATCGGCTCGGGCCACAGCACGGTGCCGTCGCCGAGGTCGAGGCCGCCCTGCTCGCGGAGGGCGAGGATGGAGCGGACCAGGTGCTGGCGGTAGCCCATGCGTCCGGTCACGCCGTTCATGGCGATACGCACCGTCTTGCGTGTCACGTCATTCCCTTCGTACGCGGTCGTCGCGCCGCGTACGCCCCACCCTTCACAGGCGGCCCGGTGAACGACCATCGACTGGTGAGCGTTGCAGCAAGCGCTTTCTATACATGGAGAAGCTAGCCTCTGAACCACGGTCCGGACAAGACCGTGACCAGGACGAGTTGTTCGAGGGGGCGAACAACACGGGGTCAGGGGCTTAAGGTCTGCTCGGAACCTCGGCCATGGGTTCGGAGGTACAAGGGCGGACGACCTGCTGTTCCGCCCGGAACCAAGGCCGGTGGTCCAGGTGTGTACGAGGGCGGAGACGAGATGCTCGACCGGAGGACGACGAGATGACGGTGACCCTGGCGGACGTGGCGGCCCGCGCCCAGGTCTCACCCGCGACGGTGTCGCGCGTGCTGAACGGGAACTACCCCGTGGCCGCGTCCACCCGGGAGCGGGTGCTGAAGGCCGTGGACGAGCTGGACTACGTGCTCAACGGGCCCGCGAGCGCCCTGGCCGCCGCCACCTCCGACCTGGTCGGGATCCTGGTGAACGACATCGCCGACCCGTTCTTCGGGATCATGGCGAGCGCGATCCAGGCCGAGATCGGCGGACCCGGCGGCCGTGCGGGCGGGGAGCGGCTGGCGGTGGTCTGCAACACGGGGGGCTCGCCGGAGCGGGAGCTGACGTACCTCACGCTGCTGCAGCGGCAGCGGGCCGCGGCCGTGGTGCTGACCGGCGGGGCGATCGAGGACGCGGCGCACCAGGCGGCCATGGACGCGAAGGTGCGGAAGCTGGCGGAGGCCGGGACCCGGGTGGTGCTGTGCGGACGCCCGCCGGCGCCGGACACCGGGGCGATCGCGCTGACCTTCGACAACCGCGGCGGCGGACAGGAGCTGACCGAGCACCTCATCGGGCTCGGGCACCGGCGGCTCGGGTACATCGCGGGCCCCGAGGAGCGGACCACCACCCGGCACCGGCTGGAGGGACACCGGGCCGCGCTGGCCGCGCACGGCATCGAGGAGGACCCGCGGTGGACGGTGCACGGGCGCTACGACCGGCGGTCCGGCTACGAGGCGACGCTGGAGCTGATGCGGCGCGACCCGTCGCTGACGGCGGTCGTCGCGGCGAACGACTCCGTCGCGCTGGGCGCGTGTGCCGCGCTGCGGGACTCGGGCCTGCGGATCCCGGAGGACGTGTCGGTCGCGGGCTTCGACGATCTGCCGTTCAGCATCGACGCGGTGCCCTCGCTGACGACGGTACGGCTGCCGCTGGCGGAGGCCGGGGCCCGCGCCGGGCGGATCGCCATGGGGCGTGAGGAGGCACCGCCCGGGGGGATCGCCTCGGTGCGGGGGGAGTTGATGGTGCGGGGGTCTTCGGGGGCGCCGCGCTCCTCTTGAGGCGCGCCGGCCGCGCGGGCCCCCGGCCCTGCCGCCCGAAGGGGGCCGGGGTGCTGGTGCCGGGGCTTCAGGGAGGTTGCCGCGGCGGGCCCGCGTCGGCCCGGGGGCGGCTCCGGCCTCATCCGGTTCGGCGCCGTCGGGCGGCCCTCGTCAGCGGACGACGTCGAAGACGTTCTTCTGGAGCCCGTTGGCGTAGGCCTCGTGCTCGACGAGCCGCAGCTTCTGGGCGTCCTTGTCCGTGGCGCTGAACAGCCGCTTGCCCGCCCCGAGCAGGAGCGGAAAGACGAGCAGGTGGTAGCGGTCGATCAGCCCGGCGTCCGAGAGGGCCTGATTGAGGGACGCGCTGCCGTGGACGATGATCGGGCCGCCCTCGGTCTCCTTCAGGGCGGCGACCTCGTCGAGCGAGCGCAGGATCGTCGTCTCCCCCCAGTTCGACACCAGGTTCTCCTCGGCGAGGCTGGTGGAGACGACGTACTTCGGCATCACCTTGTAGTCGGCGAAATCCTCCATGTCCGGCCACACCTGACTGAACGCCTCATAGCTGGTGCGGCCCATCATCATCGCCGTGGCCTCCTTCTGCTCCCGCCCCTTGATCTCGAACGCCTCGGGAAGGAACTCGGTGTGCTTGAAGGTCCAGCCGGAGTTCCGGTAACCGGGCTCACCGCCCGGGGCCTCCACGACGCCGTCGAGCGAGATGAAAGCGGTGCTGATCAGAGTACGCATGGGAGGTTCCTCGGTATCTCTCGTCGGTTTCTCGGCGGAATCCGTCGCTGCACGCTTCCACAACACACGCTGCCGCGACGCACGAACACCCCTTCTGACTGGAGAACGCGGGAAAACTCATCGGCCTTCACCGTCCCGTCCGCCGCTCCGGCCGTCCGGTGCGTCCCGCGCCTGGCTCCAGGGGGCCCGGACGTCTAAGCTCGACCCAGGGTATCTCTGACTGAGTCAAACATCGGGGGCCGACGCCATGACCGTCCAGGACATCCGCTCCTTCAACCGCTTCTACACCAACGTCATCGGCGCCCTCGACTACGGCCGCCGGCTCTACGCCCCCTACACCCTCACCGAGTCCCGCGTGCTCTACGAGCTGGCCCACGCGCCCCGTACGGACGCCGCCGACCTGCGGGCCCAGCTGCACCTGGACGCCGGGTACCTGACCCGCATCCTGAACAAGTTCGAGGAGGACGGCCTCGTCGAGCGCGGACCGTCCGAGACGGACCCGCGCCGCCGCCGCATCACGCTCACCCAGTCCGGCAGAGAAACCGCCGCGCTGCTCGACGAGCGGGCGCGGCAGTCGGTCGGCGCGATGCTGGACACCGTCCCGGCCGAGGACCGGCCGCGGCTGGCGCAGGCCCTGGGGACCGTCCGGACGATCCTGGGCGACGGCCGGGCCCCGCGCCCCGAGGACGTCGTGTTGCGTGAACCCGCCCCCGGCGACCTCGGCTGGATCGTGCAGCGCAACGCCGCGCTGTACGCGGCCGAGTACGGCTTCGACGCCGACTACGAGGCGCTGGTCGCGAGGATCGTCGCCGACTACGGCGAGGACCACGACCCGCGCCGGGAGCGGACCTGGATCGCCGAGCTGGACGGCCGGCCGGTCGGGTGCGTGATGTGCGTACGGGACGACGCGCCCGGCGCCGCCCGGCTGCGGCTCCTGCTCGTCGAGCCGGACGCGCGCGGCCTCGGCATCGGCGACCGCCTGGTGGGGGCGGTCGTCGATTTCGCGCGCCAGGCCGGCTACCGCGAGGTCGTCCTGTGGACCAACGACATCCTCGCCGCGGCCCGCCGCATCTACCGGCGCCACGGTTTCGTGCTGGTCGCGGAGAAACCGCACCACTCCTTCGGCCAGGACCTGACCGGCCAGGACTGGCGGCTGGATCTTGACGCAACACAAGGGGGACGGAGGGGAGTCGCAGGCGGGGGTGCCGGGTAGGGTCCGTCCACATGAAGCTGGCGTTCTCCACCCTCGGTGTCCCCGGCCTGCCCCTGCCCGACGTCCTGCGGCTCGCGACCGCCCACGGCTATCACGGCGTGGAGCTGCGCACCCACCCTGAGGAACCGGTCCACACCGGCCTCGGCCCCGCCGAACGGGCGGACGTCGCGGCCGAGTTCAAGGGAGCGGGCGTAGAGCTCCTGTGCCTGGCGGGCTACGCACGGGTCGCCGCGCCGGGCGACGACGACGAGCCCGTCCTGGCCGAGATCCGCGCCCTCGTCGACCTGGCCCACGACCTGGGAGCCCCGTACGTCCGGGTCTTCCCCGGCGGCGACCTCGACGTCCAGAGCCCCGAGGAGGCGGACGCGACGGCCGCCCGCCGCCTGGGCACGGCCGCCGAGCACGCGGGCGACCTGGGCGTGCGCATCCTCCTCGAAACCCACGACTCGCACCGCACCGCCGCCGACGCGATGCGCGTCCTCGGCCTCGTCGGCCACCGCCAGGTCGGCGCCCTGTGGGACGTGATGCACACCTGGCTCGGCGGCGAACAGCCCTCCGAGACCTACGCGGCGCTCTCCCCCCACCTCGGCTACGTCCAGGTCAAGGACATCGCCTCCGCCGAGGACACCACCCCCCTGCCGCTCGGCGCGGGCGTGCTGCCCCTGGCCGAGTGCGTCGAGGTCCTCTCCCGCCACGGCTGGGACGGCTGGCTGTGCTGGGAGTACGAGAAGCGCTGGTACGAGGACGCGGCGCCGCTGCCCGACCTGCTGGGGCCGGGGAGCGAGCACCTGAGCAGGCTGCTGAACGACTCGGCGTGAGGCGTCAGCCCTCTGGGGAGCGGGTGGCCCCGAGGGCCAGGACCACGAGCAGCGCGGTGCACCCGCAGAGCAGCATGACCGCGGACGGCGAGGTGCGGTCCAGCACGACGCCCCCGAGGAGTGCGCCGGTCGAGATGGTCGCCTGGAAAGAGGCGGTGGTGGGTGCCGGCATGGCGATCCGTCCTGTGGGTGACAGCGCGTCCCCCTCACTCCAGCAGGCGTCGCCGTGGGCGGCTGGCAGGTCTGCGACGGCACCCGTGCCGGTCAAGGGTGATGTCGCATTCCGGCCGGTGAGGAACCGACGCCCGGGATCGGTCAGCGGGCGCCGGGCTTGCCGAACTCCTCGATCAGCACCGGGTACTGCTCCTTGCCGTGCCCGGCGGCGATCGCACGATCGGCCATCGCCTTGATCAGCCTCGGCAGCTCGGCGTTGACCCCCACCGCCTCGCTCTCCTCGATCAGATGCGCCATCGCCCGCGCGTCGGTCTCCAGCGCCGACACCTCGGCCGGGAACGAACCCCTGTCGATCTGCTCGGCGTACCCCGGTAGCCATTCGGCGACACCGGCGGCGATGTGCCGCGCGAACGGCGCATACGTCCCGGCGTCGACCCCCGCCGTCCTGAGCAGGGCCGTGCCCTGAAGCCAGGCGTTCAGCACGCTCCACATCATGGCCAGGCCGGCCGCGTCGTACAGCGACGCCAGACCGTGGTCCGCACCGAGGTAGGTCACGGTGCCGAGTGCGCCGAGTGCCGACTCGTGTGCGTCGAAGTCCGAGCGCGCCCCGCTCTGCAGGATCACCGCGTCAGAGGTACCGATGGTCGACGGGATGGCCATGACGGCGCCGTCCAGATAGCGGGCACCTCGCGCTTCCGCCCACCGGGCGGTTTCCCGCGCCTGGCCCGAGTCGCCCGAGGTCAGGTTGATCAGCGTCGTGCCGTCCAGCTCGACATCGCTCGCGCCGATTGCCTCGCGCACGGCTCGGTAGTCGGTGACACAGACGACCGTCAGGGAACCAGCCGCGACCGCCTCGCCGACGGTCTGCGCTGATCGCGCGCCCTCGGCCACCAGCCGGTCGGCCTTGCCGGGCGTACGGTTCCACACGGTCGTGGGGTGCCCGGCCTTCAGGAACGCCCCGGCGAGTGCCTGGCCCATCAGGCCGAGTCCGATGACTGTCACGGGTGTTGGGGTGATTTCGTCCATGGCAGCATCGTCAACGTTGATACCGGTGTGAAGGTCAAGCGAGGTTGTCGATGCGGATCGGGGAACTGAGCCGGCGGACGGGCGTCAACGCCCATCAGCTGCGCTACTACGAGTCCCAGGGCCTGCTGGAGCCGGCCCGCGGGGCGAACGGCTACCGCGAGTACGACGAGAGCGCCCTGCTGCGGGTGAAGCAGATCCGCCACCTGCTCGGCGCCGGTCTGTCCTCGGAGGACATCGCGTACCTGCTGCCCTGTGCGACCGGGGAGGCCCCGGAACTGCTCGGC
Organism: Streptomyces sp. NPDC047880; assembly: GCF_040706515.1. Taxonomy (NCBI): domain Bacteria; kingdom Bacillati; phylum Actinomycetota; class Actinomycetes; order Kitasatosporales; family Streptomycetaceae; genus Streptomyces; species Streptomyces sp. NPDC047880. The sequence continues at coordinate 519,811 of NZ_JBEZOK010000001.1, forward strand.
TGCCCCGAACTCCTGGCCGCCATGCGGTCCCGCCTGCGCCGCCTGGACGACCAGATGGAACGACTCGCCCAGTCCCGCGAGGCCCTGGCCGACTACATCGAGGCGGCCGAACGCGCGGGCGGCGAGAGCTATCCGCCCCTGGGTCTCACGCAGCCTGCCTAGCCACGGATTTGCCCGTCCTTGACGGCGGTGACGAACGCCGCCCAGCCGCTCCGCGAGAAGACCAGTGCGGGGCCGTGCGTGGCCTTGCTGTCCCGCACGGGGACGTCGGGGTGGCCGGGGGCGACTTCGAGGCACTCAGCTTGACTACCGCCGCTGTAGCTGGACTTGAACCACCCGGTGTACTCACTGCTGATCATGCGCGTGATCCTCTGCTGCCGATCTGACGAGGGCCAGTGACTCCTGCTGCGACAACGCGTCGCTCAGGGCCAGAGCGTAGGCGGTCTGGCATGCCCTCACCAGCGCCGGATCGTCCATCAGGCGTCCTGTCTCGAACGCGTCGACATATGCCACCGGGGCGGAATCCTCGAAGCTCATCAGGGTGAGCAGGCTCTCCATGAGCGGATGCGCACCGACGCGGTACGGAAGGACGTGCAGCCGGATACGTCGCGACCCGGCCAAGTCCGCGATCTTGCGCAGTTGTTCCGCCATGACCTGCGAGCCACCCACAGCGCGTCGCAGCACGGCCTCGTCGAGAAGCGTCCAGATGACCGGAGCCGACGGCCCGTCAAGGATGCGGGCACGCTCTGTTCGAATGACAACTTGCCTGTCAAGTTCCTGGTCTGTAGTGGTGGGGCGGTAAGCCGCGAACACGGCCCGGGCGTAGTCGGGTGTCTGAAGCAGGCCGGGGACCAATGCGAGCGCGAACTGCTGGATCAGCGTTGCCTGTTGCTCCAGTTCGGCGGTGGCAGCGAAACGGGGGTCGTACTTGTTCTCCAGGTCCTCCAGCCACCGCGCGAAGAACCCGTCCGTCCCCAGTGCCCGGTCGATCCGCTGCGCGTCATCCGGCTTGGGGAGGCGTCTGCCCGCCTCGAAATGACTGATCAGCGTGGGCGAGCACACCACCTGTTCGCCCAGTTCCTCCTGGGTGAGGCGAGCGGCGGTCCGCCTCAGCCGCATCTCCTCCCCGTACTTCTGACGCGGCGTTCGAAGCATGCGACGCTCGTCCATCAGCCAACTCCCCTTCTTGACAAGCGCGATGTCAAGCTCCACCCCCTGGCAGCGTAGCGAGCGTCGACCCCACCCTGTGAGTGATTCACCACAGAACGCAGTCACCGCAGGTGAGAAGGCAGGCAGACAGACGTGGTAGACCTCATGACCCGGCTCCTGGAGCCGTTCCTCCGCTTCCTCTTCCCTCCCCGGGGGAGGCGACGTCGGTCGGCGGCACCATCCCCGAGCCCGTACACATGCCAGGCGGCCTGCTGTCGCCCCGGCGAGCGTCCGCTCCGGGGAGAGGACAACCGGCTGGTGCGGCCCTACCTGATGACGGAGGCGAGCGCATGACCGGCGGGGCGCGCGACCACGCGGTGTCCGGGCGGCTGTTGCCGTGGACCGGTATCGACGGCAGGCCGTGCTACCTCGTGGGCGACGGAACCGGCTACGTCTCACGGCTCGCCGACGCGATCGAGGACGTGCAGATCGACATGGCGGGCCGTCTGCTCGGGCATGCCGCCGAACTCCTCGCGGAACCCCGGGTGACCAGCGCGGAACTGCACTACCTGGCCCGGCGGCTCAGCGAGTCCCTGCGGGACGTCAAAAGGGTCGCGGAGAGCAGAGGGGCACGGCTCACCCGCAGGCCTCCGCCATGACCGAGGCGGAGTCAGCGCGCATCGGTGCGGCGGGCGTACGCCCGGGCCGCGCGGGCGCGGTCGCCGCAGCGGGTGGAGCACCAGTGGCGGCGGCCGTGGCGGAGCAGGAAGCGATTGCAGGGCGGGGACCCGCAGGCGGTCAGGCGCTCGGCCTCCGGTGAGGTGAGCAGGTCGGCCGCGTCGGCGGCGAGGGTCGCCAGGGCGAGGTCGACGATCGCGGTCGTGGGGTGGGGGGCGGTGCGGTAGGGGCCCGTCTTGTCGTCCCACCGCAGCAGCGGTGCCGTCGGGACCCTGGTCATCGCGTCGTTGACGGCGCTCACGGCTGCGGGCAGGGCGGGCACGCCGTCGACACGGGCGGCGAACAGGGACCTGATCTGCTCACGCAGTGACCGCAGTTGGGCCGCGCACATCTCCCGCATGCCGGCGTCGACGGGGGCGAGGCCGCGCTCGGTCAGCCAGTGGTTCGCCCGCGCAGGGGTGCCGACGAGATCGAGCGTGCGTCCGCCGGGGAGAGCGACGGCGCTGTTGGCGAGGGCCAGGGAGGGGTGCTCCTCCTCGCCCTGTGCGGGCGGCGGGGCGGGTTGTTCGGTCACGGGCTCCTCCATAACTCTCATGGTACGGCTTGCCTGTATCCGTGAGAAGCGGCTACGGTCATCTCACGGTTCGATTACTTCTATCCGTGAGGTGCTGCATGTCTGCCCTTCCTGCGACGACCGACTTCCCCGTCCGCGTCCTCGGCGGCCCGACCGCGTTCTTCGAGTACGGCGGCCTGCGCTTCCTGACCGACCCGACCTTCGACGCCCCCGGCGACTACGGCCGGCCCGGCCGCCCGCAGCTGACCAAGACCGCGCCGTCCGCCTCCGCCCCCGGCGACCTCGGGCCCATCGACGTGGTCCTGCTCTCCCATGACGAGCACCCCGACAACCTCGACACCTCCGGCCGGGCCCTGCTCGCCGACGTACCCCTGACCCTGACCACGTCCGGCGGCGGCGAGCGGCTGCGCGAGAGCCTGGGGGAGCGGGTCCGGGGCCTCGCCGACTGGGAGTCCGTCGCCCTGGACCGCCCGGGCGGCGGCACGGTCACCGTGACCGCCGTCCCCGCCCTGCACGGCCCCGGCCCGCGCGAGCAGGTCGAGCCGTACACCGGCCAGGTCGTCGGCTTCGTCCTGACCGGCGAGGGCCTGCCCACCGTCTACGTCAGCGGTGACAACGCCTCACTGGAGGCGGTCGGCGAGATCGCCGGCCGCTTCGGCCCCGTCGACACCGCCGTCCTCTTCGCGGGCGCTCCCCGCTTCCCCGTCCTCTTCGACAACCAGGTCATCGTCCTGGACAGCGCGATGGCCGCCGAGGCCGCGCGGATCCTCGGTGCCCGTCGGGTGGTCCCCGTCCACTACGACAGCTGGGCGCACTTCACCGAAGGGGGCGACGAGCTGGCGGCCGCGTTCACCGCCGCCGGGCTCGCCGACCGCCTGGACTGGGGCAAGGGCGCCTGACCTGCCGTCACTTCCGCCAGAACAGGTGATGCACCACCCCGCTCGGGCTCGGCACCACATCGCAGTGGAAGCGGTCGAACAGTTCCCCGGGGGACTCCCACAGCCGTGAGCCGGACCCGAGCACCACGCCGGGCGAGACCGCCACGTGCAGCGTGTCCACCAGGTCGGCGTCCAGGAACTCCCGGACGGTGGCCGCCCCGCCGCCGAGCCGGACGTCCTTGCCCCCGGCCGCCTTGCGCGCCTGGGCGAGGACCTCGGCCGGATCCCCGCCGACGAAGTGGAATGTCGTGTCGGAGAGGGTGAACGAAGGGCGCTCGTGGTGGGTCATCACGAACACCGGGGTGTGGAACGGGGGTTCGTCACCCCACCAGCCCTGCCACTCGTGGTCCTGCCACGGGCCGCGCTGCGGGCTGAACTTGTTGCGGCCCATGATCTCGGCGCCGATGTTGTGGTGGAAGTCGCGCACCAGGTAGTCGTCCAGGCCGCGGCTCCCGCCCGGGTCGGTGCGGTTGGGCCAGCTCGCCGTCGCGCCGGCCCAGGCGAACATCGTGCCGGGATCGGCATGGCCGAAGGGCCGCTCCAGGCTCTGGTGCTCACCGGCACCGAAACCGTCACTCGAGACATTGAAGTTCTGTACGCGCAGCAACTGGGACACGTCGCTCCTCCTGTGGTCGATACGAGGAAGACCGCCCGGGCCGTCGAAACTCATCGGTCCGGGCCCGGCGCATCAGAAAACCCGGCTCACCCGGCCTGCGCCACCACGTGGTCGATCACGTGCCGGAAGTCCGCGTCCGGGGAGAACTCCACCAGCTCGGTGTCCGCCGGCGCGAGCGGCACATGGCCGGGGCCCCAGTAGTACGCCTGCCCCGCCTCGTACTCCTCCTCGCCGGAGGCCGCCCGCATCCGGATCCGGCCCTTCAGCAGATAGCCCCAGTGTTGCGGGCACTGGCACGCGTCGTCGGGCAGCCCTTTGAGGGCCGGGGCCATGTCCGCGCCCTGGGGCAGGGTGATGTAGCTGATCGACATGCCGTCGCCGATCGGCATGGTGCGTACCTCTACGCCGTCGCCTCCGAGCGCGACGGGGACGTCGTCGCGAGTCGCTGCCGTCATGGCTCCTCCGCTCGCCGTGGAACTCGCCGTGGAAACGGACCTCGTCCTTCCACCCTGAACCGCGGGGGAGTCCCCCGCGACATCACGATCCGGTTGCGACGTGTCGGCGGGGTCTTGATTTACCAGCGTGTAATCGATTCCATCCATCCGTCGATGTAATCGATTCCACGGGCATCCACGCGGTGCTCCCACGACTGATCCACAAGGAGGTGGAGCGGCGGTGGCCAGCATCAAGGACGTCGCTGCCGAGGCCGGCGTCTCCGTCGCGACGGTCTCGCGCGTCCTGAACGACCACCCGTCGGTCAGCGCCGACGCACGCACCCGCGTGCTGGCCGCCGTCGAGACCCTGGGCTACCGCCCGAACGCCGTCGCCCGCTCCCTGCGCACCGACCAGACCCGCACCCTCGGCCTGGTCATCAGCGACGTGCTGAACCCCTACTTCACCGAGCTGGCCCGCTCCGTCGAGGAGGAGGCCCGCGCCCTCGGCTACAGCGTCATCATCGGCAACGCCGACGAGCGGCCCGACCTCCAGGACCACCACGTACGCACCCTCCTGGACCGCCGCATCGACGGCCTGCTCGTCTCACCCACGGACGGCGGCTCGCCGTTGATGCTGGACGCCGCGCGAGCCGGGACGCCCATGGTGTTCGTCGACCGGTGGATCCCGGGCGTGGACGTACCGGTGGTGCGGGCGGACGGACGGGCCGCCGTTCGGGACCTCGTGGCGCACCTGCACGGGCTCGGGCACCGCCGGCTCGCCATCATCGCGGGCCCGGCGGCCACCACGACCGGCCAGGAGCGCGTCGAGGCCTTCCGGGAGGCGCTCGGCGCCCACGGTCTCGAACTGCCCGACGCCTACATAGGGCAGGGCGACTTCCAGGCCGAGAGCGGCCGGCTGGTCACCGAGGGGTTCCTCGACCTGCCCGAGCCGCCCGAGGTCGTCTTCGCCGCCGACAACCTGATGGCGCTCGGCGCGCTGGACGCCGTACGCGCGCGTGGCCTGCGCGTCCCGGACGACCTCGCGCTGGCCGCGTTCGACGACATCCGGTGGTTCGTGCACACCGATCCGCCGATCACCGCGATCGCCCAGCCCACGGGCGAGCTGGGCCGGGCCGCCGTACGGGCCCTGGTCGACCGCATCGAGGGGCGGCCCGGCGAGTCCGTCACCCTCCCTGCCCGGCTCGTCGTACGCCGCTCGTGCGGCGAGAACCCCACCCCAGTGCAAAGGAGCACGACGTGAGCAACGCGGACGAGTTGCTGCGCATCGAGGGCATACGGAAGACCTTCCCGGGCGTGGTCGCGCTGGACGGCGTCGACTTCGATCTGCGCCGGGGCGAGGTGCACGTGCTGCTCGGTGAGAACGGCGCAGGCAAGAGCACCCTCATCAAGATGCTCTCCGGCGCCTACACCCCCGACGCCGGGCGGATCCTGGTCGGCGGCGAGGAGACCCGCATCCAGGGTGCGCAGGACTCCGAGCGGCTCGGCATCGCCACGATCTACCAGGAGTTCAACCTGGTACCGGATCTGACCGTCGCCGAGAACATCTTCCTGGGGCGCCAGCCACGCCGGTTCGGGATGATCGACCGGAAGAGGATGGAGGCCGACGCCGAGGTCCTGCTGAAGCGGGTCGGCGTGGACGTGTCGCCCCGGGCCCGGGTCCGGGAACTCGGCATCGCACGCCTGCAGATGGTCGAGATCGCCAAGGCGCTCAGCCTCGACGCCCGCGTGCTGATCATGGACGAGCCGACCGCCGTGCTCACCTCCGAGGAGGTCGGCACGCTCTTCGCGATCGTGCGCACGCTGCGCGAGGACGGCGTCGGGATCGTCTTCATCACCCACCACCTGGAGGAGATCGCCGCCCTCGGCGACCGGGTGACCGTCATCCGCGACGGGAAGAGCGTCGGGCAGGTCCCCGCCTCCACCCCCGAGGACGAGCTCGTCCGGCTCATGGTCGGCCGCTCCATCGAGCAGCAGTACCCGCGCGAACGCCCCGAACGCGGTGCCGCGTTGCTGTCCGTCGAGGGACTCACCCGGGACGGCGTCTTCCACGACGTCGGCTTCGAGGTGCACGCCGGTGAGGTCGTCGGCATCGCCGGTCTGGTCGGTGCCGGCCGCACCGAGGTCGTACGGGCGGTCTTCGGAGCCGACTCCTACGACAAGGGCACCGTGAAGGTCTCCGGCGCCCCGGTCGCCAAGTCCGACGTCAACGCGGCCATGACCGCGGGCATCGGGCTCATTCCCGAGGACCGCAAGGGCCAGGGCCTGGTGCTGGACGCCTCGGTCGAGGAGAACCTCGGCCTGGTGACCCTGCGGTCGGGCACGCGCGCGGGCTTCGTCGACCTCAAGGGCCGGCGCGAGGACGCCGAGCGGATCGCGAAGCAGCTCGGCGTGCGGATGGCCGGCCTCGGCCAGCACGTGCGCACGCTCTCCGGCGGCAACCAGCAGAAGGTCGTCATCGGCAAGTGGCTGCTCGCGGACACCAAGGTGCTGATCCTCGACGAACCGACCCGCGGCATCGACGTCGGCGCCAAGGTCGAGATCTACCAGCTGATCAACGAACTCACCGCCGCCGGCGCGGCCGTCCTGATGATCTCCAGCGACCTTCCTGAGGTGCTCGGCATGAGCGACCGGGTGCTGGTGATGGCCCAGGGCCGGATCGCCGGTGAACTCGCCGCCGACGAGGCGACCCAGGACGCCGTGATGGCCCTCGCCGTCAGCACTCCCACGATCCCGAACACGACCACGACCACGACCGGAACGGAGGCCTCCCGTGGCCACTGACACGCTCACGAGCACGACGGGCGCGGGTGGCGCCTCCGGGGGCCTGCGCCGCCTCCTGCTCGACAACGGGGCGCTGACCGCGCTCATCGTCCTCGTCATCGCGATGTCGGCGCTGTCCGGCGACTTCCTGACGACGGACAACCTCCTCAACGTCGGCGTCCAGGCAGCCGTGACGGCCATCCTCGCCTTCGGCGTGACCTTCGTGATCGTCTCCGCGGGCATCGACCTGTCGGTCGGCTCGGTCGCCGCGCTGTCCGCCACGGTCCTCGCCTGGAGCGCCACCTCGGCGGGCGTGCCCGTCCTCCTCGCCGTGCTGCTCGCCATAGCCACGGGCATCGTCTGCGGCCTGGTCAACGGCATCCTGATCTCCTTCGGCAAGCTGCCGCCGTTCATCGCCACGCTGGCCATGCTGTCCGTGGCCCGCGGCCTGTCCCTCGTCATCTCCGAGGGCTCCCCGATCGCCCTCCCCGGCTCCGTCTCCCACCTCGGCGACACGCTCGGCGGCTGGCTGCCGGTGCCGGTCCTGGTGATGGTCGTCATGGGCCTGATCGCGGCCCTCGTGCTCGGCCGGACCTACATCGGCCGCTCCATGTACGCCATCGGCGGCAACGAGGAGGCCGCTCGGCTGTCCGGCCTGCGCGTGAAGCGGCAGAAGCTCGCCATCTACGCCTTCTCGGGCGTCTTCGCCGCCGTCGCCGGTGTCGTGCTCGCCGCCCGGCTCTCCTCCGCGCACCCCCAGGCCGCCGACGGCTACGAACTGGACGCGATCGCCGCCGTCGTCATCGGCGGCGCCTCCCTCGCGGGCGGTACGGGCAAGGCCTCCGGGACGCTGGTCGGCGCGCTGATCCTGGCGGTGCTGCGCAACGGGCTGAACCTGCTGAACGTCTCGGCGTTCTGGCAGCAGGTCGTCATCGGTGTGGTCATCGCGCTGGCGGTGCTGTTCGACACGCTGCGGCGCAAGGCGGGGGCGACGCCGGTGGCGGCCGGTGCCGGCGGCCCCAAGGGCAAGCAGGCGGCGACGTACGGGCTCGCGGCCGTCGTCACCGTTGCGATCGTCGGCGCCACGTCCTTCCTGCACAACGGCTCCTCCGCCTCGGACAGGCCGAAGATGGGCCTGTCGCTCTCCACCCTCAACAACCCCTTCTTCGTGCAGATCCGGTCCGGCGCCCAGGCCGAGGCGAAGAGGCTGGGCGTCGACCTGACCGTCACCGACGCCCAGAACGACGCCTCCCAGCAGGCCAACCAGCTGCAGAACTTCACCAGTTCCAACCTGGGCGCGATCATCGTCAACCCGGTGGACTCGGACGCGGCGAGCAACTCCGTGAAGGCCGCCGACAAGGCCGGCATCCCGGTCATCGCCGTCGACCGGACCGTCAACAAGGCGGCGGTGGACACCCTGGTCGCCTCCGACAACGTCGCCGGCGGTGAGCTCGCGGCGAAGTCCATCGCCGGCAAGCTGGGCGGCAAGGGCAAGATCGTGATCCTCCAGGGCCAGGCGGGTACCTCCGCGGCCCGGGAGCGGGCGCAGGGCTTCGCGAACGGCCTCAAGGCCTACCCGGGCATCCAGGTCGTCGCCCAGCAGCCGGCCGACTTCGACCGCACCAAGGGCCTCGACGTCATGTCGAACCTGCTCCAGGCCCACCCGGACGTCCAGGGCGTCATCGCGGCCAACGACGAGATGGCCCTCGGCGCGATCAAGGCGCTGGGCTCCAAGGCCGGCAAGTCGGTCTCGGTCGTGGGCTTCGACGGCACGCCTGACGGACTGAAGGCGGTCGAGGGCGGCACGCTGTACGCGTCGGTGGCGCAGCAGCCCTCCCAGTTGGGGAAGATCGCCGTGGACAACGCCCTGAAGGCGCTCCAGGGCAAGAAGGTCCGGGAGACGGTGAAGGTGCCGGTGAAGGTGGTCACGAAGGAGAACGTGGCCGGCTTCAGCGGCTGACATCGGGGAACGGCGGGCGGCCGCACGGCATGTGCGGACCGCCCGCCCATGTCACTCACGTGGGGAGACGACTCATGTACGACTACGACCTCCTGGTCGTGGGGTCGGCCAACGCCGACCTGGTGATCGGAGTGGAGCGCCGGCCCGGGGCCGGTGAGACCGTGCTCGGCTCCGACCTGGCCGTCCACCCGGGCGGCAAGGGCGCGAACCAGGCGGTCGCCGCCGCCCGGCTCGGCGCCCGCACGGCACTGCTGGCCCGGGTGGGCGACGACGCGCACGGCCGGCTGCTGCTCGACTCGCAGCGCGAGGCGGGCGTCGACACGGTCGGCGTCCTGGTGGGCGGGGCGCCGACCGGCGTCGCGCTGATCACGGTCGACCCCTCGGGTGACAACAGCATCGTCGTCTCGCCCGGCGCCAACGGCCGCCTCACGCCCGAGGACGTCAGGTCCGCCGGGTGCCTCTTCCAGGGGTCCCGGGTGGTGTCCGCGCAGCTGGAGATCCCGCTGGAGACGGTGGTGGAGGCCGTACGGAACCTGGCGCCTCGGAGCCGTTTCGTGCTGAACCCCTCACCACCCCGCCCCCTTCCGCGGGAGGTGCTGGCGGCGTGCGACCCGCTGATCGTGAACGAGCACGAGGCGAAGGTCATCCTGGGCGACTCCGCCGTCGGGGACAGCCCCGAGGACTGGGCGCGGATCCTGCTCGCCAAGGGCCCGAGGTCGGTCGTGGTGACGCTGGGCGGTCAGGGCGCGCTGGTGGCGTCGTCGGAGGGTGTCTCGCGCGTGCCCGCCGTGAAGGTGGACGCGGTGGACACGACCGGAGCGGGCGACTCCTTCACCGCCGCGCTGGCCTGCCGGCTGGGCGCGGGCGAGTCGCTGGCGGATGCGGCGGCGTACGCGGCCCGGGTGGGTGCCGCGACCGTGACGAGGAAGGGCGCGCAGGCGTCCTTCCCGACGGCGGCGGAGGTCCCCGCACCGTGAAGAAGACCGGGATACTCAACCGTCACCTCGCCGGTGCGCTGGCCGGACTCGGCCACGGCGACGGGGTGCTGGTGTGCGACGCGGGCATGCCCATCCCCGACGGACCCCGCGTGGTGGATCTGGCCTTCCGGGCGGGGGTGCCGGCGTTCGCCGAGGTGCTGGACGGGCTGCTGGCCGAGCTGGTGATCGAGGGCGCCACGGCGGCGCGGGAGATCCGGGACGCCAACCCGGAGGCGTCGTCGCTGCTGGAGGGGCACTTCCCCGGACTGGACCTGGTGTCGCACGAGCGCCTCAAGGAGCTGTCGGCGGGTGCCCGGCTCGTCGTCCGCACGGGCGAGGCACGGCCGTACGCCAACGTCCTGCTGAGGTGCGGCGTCTTCTTCTGACGGTCTCGAAGGGGCCCCTGAACTGGCCCGAACGGTTTCGAGGGGGCCCGGTCCGTCGACCCGGCCCCCTCGGCCTTTCCCCTCCCGTCAGGTCCCCCGCGATCCCCCCGGATCCCCCTCCAGAAGTCCTGACGCCTAGTACGACCGGGGTGGGGCCGAAAGGGTTGCACGGCGAAGTAAGAAAATCTCGCCGGTTTTTTTTGAGGGGCCCCGGCCGTGGCTCCGGAAGGCCGCCCTAGGTTGACACCATGCGCCTCTTCGACAAGCTCACCGGGACCACCCACCCCGCCGACGGTGTCGCTCCGCGCCCGGCCCAGGAGGTGCGCGCGGCCCTGCTCGGGCTGGGCCGCGCCGACGCGCCGTACGTGATCCGCGACGGTGCCGCGCAGGGCGCCGACGTGGTCGCGGAGTGGCGGACGGCCGAACCGGCCTGGCAGCACCTCTTCGTCCGGTCGCAGCTGACGCGCGCCGTCCGGTTCCGGATGCGCCTGGTCCCGGAGAGCCACGAGGTGCGCGTCATCGAGGAGGGGCGGGAGGTCACCCGGGTCGGCGATCCGCCGCGGCTGAAGATCTCCGGGCAGTACACGCGCGGGCCCGACCGGACCGTCTCCCGCCACTACACGATCGGCCGAGGGGAGAGCGGCCGGCTCGAAGCGACGGAGACCTACCGCTTCGACAGCGCGGAGCTGCGCGACCCCCTGCGGGACGTCGTGCTCACCGCCGGCTGGACCTGGCGGGGGGTTGTCTTCGGCAGGCTGTGAGCACGCGGGTGAGGCCCCCGTCGTCCTCCTCGACGTCGCGCACGTGCGCGAACCCGATCCGGCCGAGCAGGCGCAGCGAGGCCTCGTTCTCCGCGGCGACGGTGGCGTGCACCTCGGCGAGCCCGAGCGTTTCGAAGCCGTAGGCCAGGAGTGCCGCGGCGAGCTCGGTCCCGAGTCCGCTTCCCCAGGCCTCGGGAGCCAGCGCGTAGACGATCTCGTGCCCGTCCACCGCGTCGGTGCGCTTGATCTCCGCGTGCCCGACCAGTCGCCCCTCGCGCCGGACCGCCCACACGTCGAACAGGTCCCGTGCGTAGACCTTGCTGAAGATCCTCCCGAACAGAGCCCGGTCGTCCGCCTCGGAAGAGGGCCCGTCACCCATCCACCGGGACACCCTGACGTCCTGGAACAGGGCGACGAAACCCTCTTCGTCGTCCGGCGTGTAGGGGTCCAGGAGCAGGCGTCGGGTGTGCAGGGTCGGGGACATGGGGCGGACGCTAGTCAGGCGGGAGACGGAGCGGCAATCGGGTTTCGTGCCGCCCGGACATCCGCAGGCCCCCTCACCGCCGCAGGCTGTAGCTCACCATCGACGCCCCCACCACCGACCCGAAGGCCGGCAGCAGGAACTGCGCGAAGGCCTCCCAGCCCCAGACGATCCCCGCGCACGCCGCCGTGACGTTGATGGCCAGGGACATGATCCACAGGGCGACGCTCTGGGCCTGGGGTGACATCGTTCCTCGTCGTCATTCGGGGCCGGTCGGAAGGAAACAGGCGGGGCGGTAAATCAACCCGGCCCGGGGCTGGAAGGGGCTGGAATTCCGGTAGGGGTGCCCGGTGCGGCGCCGGACGGCCGGGCGGGTTCCCGTGTGGCGCGGAAGTCCCCGGGGCCACGATCGCATGCTGCCCGGAAAACGCCGGAGCCACCACCAGCAGCGTCAACGTGCCGGCGGCGCACAGCCCGACGAGAAGCGTGCCCGTGACGCGGGGGCGCTCGGGCCAGGGGGACGCATCGGCATCACGGTCGCTCCGGAATCGAGTCCGACCCCCATTTCTCGAACTCCTGAATTCTTCCACGGTAAGAAATCACATTAGGGACGACCGGGATGCTTGAACCGTAAAGCTTCGAGCCTTCTTGTGAATTCACCGTGAAAGGTGAACCCCTGCGCGCATACTGATCGGTCGCCTTGTGTGCTCGTCACCGGCGCTCCGCCCCCCGGCCGCACTGTCGTACCCGGGCGGTACCGTCGGATCATGACCGATCAGGCGGGGGCCGCCCAGACGGGCGAGCGGCGACTGGCCACGCTGGAAGGCGTACTCGAACGCATCACGTACGCCAACGAGGAGAACGGCTACACGGTCGCCCGTGTCGACACCGGCAGAGGCGCCGGTGACCTGCTCACGGTCGTCGGTGCCCTGCTCGGCGCGCAGGTCGGCGAATCCCTGCGCATGGAGGGCCGTTGGGGCTCCCACCCGCAGTACGGAAAACAGTTCCACGTCGAGAACTACACGACCGTCCTGCCGGCCACCGTCCAGGGCATCCGCCGCTATCTCGGCTCCGGCCTGGTCAAGGGCATCGGCCCGGTCTTCGCCGACCGCATCACCCAGCACTTCGGCGTCGACACCCTCACGATCATCGAAGAGGAGCCCAAGCGCCTCGTCGAGGTCCCCGGCCTCGGCCCCAAGCGGACGAAGAAGATCGCCGACGCCTGGGAGGAGCAGAAGGCCATCAAGGAGGTCATGCTCTTCCTCCAGACCGTCGAGGTGTCCACATCCATCGCCGTCCGCATCTACAAGAAGTACGGCGACGCCTCCATCTCGGTCGTGAAGAACCAGCCCTACCGGCTCGCCTCCGACGTCTGGGGCATCGGCTTCCTCACCGCAGACAAGATCGCCCAGTCCGTCGGCATCCCGCACGACAGTCCCGAGCGCGTCAAGGCGGGCCTCCAGTACGCCCTGTCCCAGTCCACCGACCAGGGCCACTGCTTCCTCCCGGAGGAGCAGCTGATCAAGGACGCGGTGAAGCTCCTCCAGGTCGACACGGGCCTGGTCATCGAATGCCTGGCGGAGCTGGCCGAGCCCCCGGAGGACGGCGAGGACCCCGGCGTCGTACGGGAGAAGGTCCCCGGCCCGGACGGCGGGGAGCCGGTCACCGCGATCTACCTCGTCCCCTTCCACCGCGCCGAACTCTCCCTCTCCGCCCAGCTGCTGCGCCTCCTGCGCACCGACGAGGACCGCATGCCGGGCTTCCGGACCGTGGCGTGGGACAAGGCGCTGGGCTGGCTGAAGGGGCGCACCGGCACCGAGCTCGCGCCCGAGCAGGAGGCCGCCGTCAGGCTGGCGCTGACCGAGAAGGTCGCCGTCCTCACCGGCGGCCCGGGCTGCGGCAAGTCCTTCACGGTCCGCTCGATCGTGGAGCTGGCCCGCGCCAGGAAGGCCAAGGTCGTGCTCGCCGCCCCGACCGGCCGGGCCGCCAAACGCCTGTCCGAGCTCACCGGCGCCGAGGCCTCCACGGTCCACCGCCTGCTGGAGCTCAAGCCCGGCGGCGACGCGGCCTACGACCGGGACCGCCCGCTGGACGCCGACCTGGTGGTGGTCGACGAGGCGTCCATGCTCGACCTGCTCCTCGCCAACAAGCTGGTGAAGGCCGTCCCGCCGGGGGCGCACCTGCTGTTCGTCGGGGATGTCGACCAGCTGCCCAGTGTCGGCGCGGGCGAGGTGCTGCGGGATCTGCTGGCCGACGGCGGCCCGATCCCGGCGGTCCGGCTCACCCGGGTCTTCCGGCAGGCCCAGCAGTCCGGCGTGGTGACCAACGCGCACCGGATCAACGCCGGCCAACACCCCGTCACGGACGGCATGAAGGACTTCTTCCTGTTCGTCGAGGAGGACACCGAGGCCGCCGGCCGGCTCACCGTCGACGTGGCTGCCCGGCGCATTCCGGCGAAGTTCGGGCTTGACCCGCGCCGTGACGTCCAGGTCCTCGCCCCGATGCACCGCGGCCCGTCCGGCGCGGGCACCCTCAACGGCCTGCTCCAGCAGGCCGTCACCCCGGGCCGTCCCGACCTGCCCGAGAAGAGATTCGGCGGACGGGTGTTCCGTGTCGGCGACAAGGTCACCCAGATTCGCAACAATTACGAGAAGGGCAAGAACGGTGTCTTCAACGGCACCGTCGGTGTGGTCACCTCGCTCGACCCGGTCGACCAGCGCCTGACGGTGCTCACCGACGAGGACGAGGAGGTGCCGTACGAGTTCGACGAGCTCGACGAACTGGCCCATGCCTACGCCGTGACGATCCACCGCTCCCAGGGCAGCGAGTACCCGGCCGTCGTCATCCCGGTCACCACGGGCGCCTGGATGATGCTCCAGCGCAACCTGCTCTACACGGCCGTCACCCGGGCCAAGCAGCTGGTCGTCCTGGTCGGTTCGCGCAAGGCGATCGGCCAGGCGGTGCGCACCGTTTCGGCGGGTCGGCGGTGCACGGCACTCGACTTCCGCCTCGGTTCAGCAAAAAATGATCGATCAAATGAGTCGTGAAGGTCACAAGCCACTTCCAGAAGGGGAGCGCAGAGGGCAGGATGAGCAAGTTGACGGCACTCAGTGCCGTCAATAGGCCCGATGGTCGACCCCGAGTGCACTCTCCTGAGCCAAGTGGGGGATGGTAGAGACAGTCAGGGCAACCTCGAAGATGAGGCACAACGTCGGTGAGGGAAGACGTGAGCGACAACTCTGTAGTACTGCGGTACGGCGACGGCGAGTACACCTACCCGGTGATCGACAGCACCGTCGGTGACAAGGGCTTCGACATCGGAAAGCTCCGCGCCCAGACCGGTCTGGTGACGCTGGACAGCGGTTACGGCAACACGGCCGCGTACAAATCCGCCGTCACGTACCTGGACGGCGAAGCGGGCATCCTGCGGTACCGCGGCTACCCGATCGAGCAGCTGGCCGAGCGCTCCACCTTCCTGGAGGTCGCCTACCTGCTGATCAACGGCGAGCTGCCGACCGTCGACGAGCTCTCGGTGTTCCAGAACGACATCACGCAGCACACCCTGCTGCACGAGGACGTCAAGAACTTCTACAAGGGCTTCCCGCGCGACGCGCACCCGATGGCCATGCTGTCCTCGGTCGTCTCGGCGCTGTCCACGTTCTACCAGGACAGCCACAACCCGTTCGACGAGCGCCAGCGCAACCTCTCCACGATCCGCCTGCTCGCCAAGCTTCCGACGATCGCCGCGTACGCCTACAAGAAGTCGATCGGTCACCCGTTCGTCTACCCGCGCAACGACCTCGGCTACGTCGAGAACTTCCTGCGCATGACCTTCTCGGTCCCGGCTCAGGAGTACGAGCTGGACCCGACCGTGGTCTCCGCGCTCGACAAGCTGCTGATCCTGCACGCGGACCACGAGCAGAACTGCTCGACCTCCACGGTCCGCCTGGTCGGCTCCTCGCAGGCGAACATGTTCGCCTCGATCTCCGCCGGCATCAACGCGCTCTGGGGCCCGCTGCACGGCGGCGCCAACCAGTCCGTGCTGGAGATGCTGGAGGGCATCCGCGACTCCGGCGGCGACGTCGACACCTTCATCCGCAAGGTGAAGAACAAGGAGGACGGCGTCCGCCTGATGGGCTTCGGCCACCGGGTCTACAAGAACTTCGACCCGCGCGCCAAGATCATCAAGGCCGCCGCGCACGACGTGCTGTCCGCCCTCGGCAAGTCCGACGAGCTGCTGGACATCGCGCTGAAGCTCGAGGAGCACGCGCTCTCCGACGACTACTTCGTCTCGCGCAGCCTCTACCCGAACGTCGACTTCTACACGGGCCTGATCTACCGGGCCATGGGCTTCCCGACCGAGATGTTCACGGTCCTGTTCGCCCTCGGCCGGCTGCCGGGCTGGATCGCCCAGTGGCACGAGATGATCAAGGAGCCGGGCTCCCGCATCGGTCGCCCGCGCCAGATCTACACGGGCGTGGTCGAGCGCGACTTCGTTCCCGTCGAGGAGCGCTGAGCGCAGGAGCAGTAGCGCGTCAGTCCCCGTATCCGCCGGCCGGATGCGGGGGCTTTTGCGTGGGCGGGGCGAGCGGGGGCGAGGTGGGAGGGGAGGGCACGGGCGGGGCCGGAGCGTGCTGTCGTGTGATCTCTCACGGGATTTCTTACGCAATGAAGAAGGCGCCCCGACGTCGGTCCCCCCACGGGCCGACGACCAGGGCGCCTTCCCAGTCCCGGTACGGATTCCCCCCACGGGATCCGGCCGGGCGTCTGTGAGGACAGCGCCTGAACCGCTGTTGAGCAGAACGAGCAGAACTCGCCGTACTTCTGTGAGGTGCGATCTGCCGGGACAGCGCACGCCCGGGAGGGCCGCTCAAAGCTTCCCGGTGTACGTGCCCCGGCAACGCTCCCCCAAGCTCTCAACTCTGTTCGAGCAGGGAGGTACCTCCAACTGGAGAAGTCCCCCAAGACATCTCCAGATGCCAGGTGGCGCCCCCCAAGACGCTCCCCGACATCGTCAACTTAGACCGTCGAACCCCTCAGATGGTTACGTTCACATCACTGTGATCTGCGTCTCTTGCATATGTCCGTTAGATGCGCAAGAGCCCGGATATCCCGTCCGAGACCCAAGCGTAAGGATGATGCGCGAGCCTTGTGAAGAGCTTATGTGAGCCGGGCCCGGGACTCCAGAGGGGCTCAAATCACGTTCGCCGTGAACTTAGGGGGAATTCGGGCGACTTCACCGAAATGTCCGCAGCCGCAGACTGTTCGTCACGACGAAGACCGACGAGAACGCCATCGCGGCCCCGGCGATCATCGGGTTCAGCAGGCCCGCGGCGGCGAGCGGCAGCGCGGCCACGTTGTAGCCGAAGGCCCACACCAGATTGCCCTTGATCGTGGCCAGCGTCCGGCGGGACAGCCGGATCGCGTCCGCGGCCACCCGCAGATCGCCGCGGACTAGTGTCAGATCACCCGCCTCGATCGCCGCGTCCGTGCCGGTGCCCATGGCCAGCCCCAGATCGGCGGCGGCGAGCGCGGCCGCGTCGTTGACGCCGTCGCCCACCATGGCGACGACCCGCCCCTCGGCCTGCAGCCGCCGTACCGCGGCGACCTTGTCCTCGGGCAGGACCTCGGCCACCACCTGCTCGATCCCCACGGAGGCCGCCACCGCCTCGGCCACCGCCCGGTTGTCCCCGGTCAGCAGCACCGGAGTGAGCCCCAGCGCGCGCAGCTCCCGCACGGCCTCGGCGCTGGTCTCCTTGACCGCGTCCGCCACGGCCAGCACGGCCCGTGCCGTCCCGTCCCAGCCGGTCAGGACGGCCGTGCGCCCGGCCTTCTCGGCCTCGTCCCGCGCGCGGGCCAGCTCGGGCGGTATGCCGTCGAAGAGCCGCCCCACGGCGACCTCACGGCCCTCCACACGCCCGCGTACGCCCCGCCCGGCGACGTTCTCGAACCCCTCGACGTCCGGCAGCGGGCCCGAACTCTCCTCGGCGCCCCTCGCGATCGCACGGGCGACGGGGTGCTCCGAGGCGTGCTCGACGGCGCCCGCGAGCCGCAGCACCTCCTTCTCGTCGGCGCCGTCGGCGACGTGGACCTGCTGGAGGGTCATCCGGCCGGTGGTGACCGTGCCGGTCTTGTCCAGGACGACGGTGTCGACCCGGCGCGTGGACTCCAGGACCTCCGGGCCCTTGATCAGGATGCCGAGCTGGGCGCCGCGGCCGGTGCCGACCATCAGCGCGGTCGGCGTCGCCAGACCCAGGGCGCACGGGCAGGCGATGATCAGGACCGCGACGCCCGCCGTGAACGCGGCGACACCGTCCCCGGTCAGCCCGAGCCAGACCCCGGCCGTCGCGACGGCGATCAGCAGGACCACCGGCACGAAGATCCCCGCGACCCGGTCGGCGAGCCGCTGTACCTCGGCCTTGCCGTTCTGCGCGTCCTCCACCAGCCGCGCCATCCGCGCGAGCTGCGTGTCGGCGCCGACCCGGGTGGCCTCGACGACCAGCCGGCCACCCGCGTTGACCGTGGCGCCGGTGACCGTGTCCCCGGCCGTCACGTCCACCGGCACCGACTCGCCGGTCAGCATCGAGGCGTCCACCGCGGAGGTTCCCTCGACGACCGTGCCGTCGGTGGCGATCTTCTCCCCGGGCCGCACGACGAACCGGTCGCCGACGGCCAGCCGCTGCGCCGGGATCCGCACTTCGCGCCCGTCCCGCAGTACGGCGACGTCCTTGGCGCCCAGTTCCATCAGCGCCCTGAGCGCGGCTCCGGCGCGGCGCTTGGAACGGGCCTCCAGCCAGCGGCCCAGCAGAATGAAGGCGGTGACGCCCGAGGCGACCTCCAGGTAGATGGCGGAGGCGCCGTCCCCGCGTGAGACGGCGAACTCGAACGGGTGCCGCATGCCCGGCATGCCCGCGTCACCGAGGAACAGCGCCCACAGGGACCAGCCGAACGCGGCCAGGGTGCCCAGGGAGACCAGGGTGTCCATGGTGGCCGCGCCGTGCCGGGCGTTCGTCCAGGCGGCCCGGTGGAAGGGGAGTCCGCCCCAGACGACGACCGGTGCGGCGAGGGTGAGCGAGAGCCACTGCCAGTTGTCGAACTGCAGGGCCGGGACCATCGCCAGCAGGATCACGGGCAGGGCGAGGGCGGCGGAGACGGTGAGGCGCCGCCGGAGGGCGAAGAGCTCGGGGTCCTCGTCGGCCTCGGTGGTCCCGGTGGTCTCCTCCCGCGGGGGCGCCGGCTCCTCGGCGGTGTACCCGGTCTTCACCACGGTGGCGATCAGGTCGGCGACCTCGGTGCCCTCCGGGTAGGCGATCCGGGCCTTCTCCGTCGCGTAGTTCACCGTGGCCGTCACGCCGGCCATGCGGTTGAGCTTCTTCTCGACGCGGGCCGCGCAGGAGGCGCAGGTCATCCCGCCGATGAGCAGCTCGACCTCGGCGAGGGCCGGCTCACGGCCGGCCGGTGCCGGGGCGGTGGTGCTGGTCATGTCCTCACTCCAGTGATGCGCGCGCCCGGGAAGCGCGACGGGCCGTACGGGCCGCGGCGGCGGCGTACGGCCCGTACACGGGTACGAGTGCCAGGGTCGGCGCGTCTCAGACCTCGCCGGCCGCCGGACTCTGGTGGCTCAGGCCCGGCCGGCCAGTTCGAAGCCGGCCTCGTCGACGGCGGAGCGCACGGCCTCGTCGTCGATCGGGGTCGCGGAGACGACGGTGACCTCGCCGGACTTGGCGACGGCCGTCACCGAGCTCACGCCGGGGATCCGGGAGATCTCGCCGGACACCGCGCCCTCGCAGTGTCCGCAGCTCATGCCGCTCACCTTGAAGACGGTGGTGACGGGGCCCGTGGTGTCGGTCTGGGCGGTCATGTCGTTACTCCTCGCAGAGGCAGGTGGGGCTGTGGGGTCCGCTGGTGACCCGCACCGTCCACTGTACCCCTAGGGGGTATCGGCGCACGACGCCCCCGCGAGCGGTCGCAGATACCGCAGGAGGGCGTCCTTCAGCTCCTGTACGTAGGCCTCCCGCTCGGCGCCCTCGTGGGCCAGGACCAGCTCCAGGCCGGCCTTGTAGATGCCGACGCACATCCGGGCGGTGCGCGTGACGGCTGGGGCGGACGCGTCGGGCACGAACGGGGCGAGGAGTGCCTCGACCCGGGCGACCAGGGTGGTGTGCAGTGCGTCGTGCTCCTCGGCGATGCGGCCCGGGATGTCGGGGCCGTGCATCAGCGCGAAGAACGCCGGGTGGCGGCCGTTGAACTCGATGAACCGGTCGACGGCCCCGGCGATCACCTCCTCCAGCGGGGTCGCTGCGGGGTCGATCGGGGTCAGCACCTCGTCGTACGACTGCCGCATCTCGTGCATGAGCCGGCTGCCCAGCTCGATCGCGATCGCTTCCTTGTTCGGGAAGAACTGGTACAGCGTGCCCGGGGAGACGCCTGCCTCGCGGGCGATGGCGTTGGTGCTGGCGGCCGTGTAGCCGGTCGTGGAGAAGACCGCGGCGGCGGCCTCGAGCAGCTGGGTGATGCGGCGCTCGCCGCGGGCCTGGCGGCGGCGCGGCCGGTCTTCGGTGGCCGCCGCCGTCGTCTCGGTACCGGCTTTCTCGGGCTTCTCGGGCACGCGTTATCCCCAGGTCTGATCACGTGATTGACAAACGCGAGCGGTCACTCGCATTCTGGATCCAGAAATACGAGCGATCTCTCGTGTTTGCCGGTTTCTTGGCAGTTCCATGCTGTCAGGCTGCGCCTGGACACGGGTCTCGGTGAAGGGGACACCGCACGATGACCGCAGTCAACACACCACCGCGCGTCCGGGGCTGGACCCGTTTCGTCACCGCCCGGCCCAGACTGTCGCTGCTGGTGGCGCTGGTGCTCACCGCGCTCGCGGTGCTGGCCGGCAGCGGCGTGGCCGACCGGCTCGGCGCCGGTGGCTGGGAGGACCCGGCCGCCGAGTCCACCCACGCGACCAAGGCCCTGGAGCGCGAGTTCCCCGGCTCCCAGCCCAATCTGCTCCTCCTCGTCGACGCGGGTGGCGCCTCGGTCGACGACCCGGCGGTCGCCGCCGAGGCCGAGCGGCTCACCGAGCGGCTGGCGGGCGAGCGGGGCGTCACCGGCATCGGCTCCTACTGGCAGACCCGCGCCGAGGCCCTGCGCTCGCAGGACGGCCACGAGGCGCTGATCGCCGCGCGCATCACCGGCGACGAGAAGACCGCCGGCGAGACCCTGGAGCGCATCGCGCCCCACTACCGCGGCGCACACGGCCCGGCGGAGGTCACGGTCGGCGGCCCCGTCGCCGTACGGCACGAGATGCAGACGATCATCCAGGAGGACCTGACCCGGGCCGAGCTCATCGCCCTGCCGATCACGCTCGTCCTGCTGGTGATGGTCTTCGGCAGCGCCGTCGCGGCCCTGCTGCCGCTCGGCATCGGCATCGTCGCCATCCTCGGGACCAACGCGATCCTGCGCGCCCTCACCGAATTCACCGACGTGTCCGTGTTCGCGATCAACCTCACCACGGCCCTCGGCCTCGGCCTCGCCATCGACTACGCCTTGTTCATCGTCCGCCGCTTCCGCGAGGAACTGTCGACGGGCGCCGAACCCGTGACGGCGATCCGCACCACCCTGCGCACAGCGGGCCGCACCGTGCTGTTCTCCGCCCTCACCGTCGCGGTGTCCCTGGCCGCGATGCTGGTCTTCCCGCAGTACTTCCTGCGCTCCTTCGCCTACGCCGGGATCGCGGTCGTCCTGCTGGCCGCGGCGGCCGCCCTGATCCTGCTCCCGGCCGCACTGACGCTGCTCGGGCACCGGGTCAACTCCTGGGACCTGCGCCGTGTGTTCCGGCGGGGCCACCGGCCGGAGCCGACCGGGGAGGAGGGCGGCGCCTGGGCGCGTACGGCGACGTTCGTCATGCGCCGCGCCCCGGTCTTCGCACTGGGCACGACAGCCGTCCTGGTCCTGCTCGGACTGCCTTTCCTGGGCGTGAAGTTCGGCACCGCCGACGACCGTCAGCTGCCCTCGGCCTCCGAGTCCCACGTCGTGCAGCAGCACATCCGGGAGGGCTTCCCGGGAAGCCCCGGCGGCGGCCTCGAAGTGCTGGCCGAGGGCCGTGCGACCGAGGCTCAGTACGGCGCCTACAGGGAGCGGATCGCCCGGCTTCCCGATGTGCTGCGGGTGGACGGCCCGCTGGTGAAGGGCGACTCCGCGTACTTCACGGTGCTGCCGAAGGGCGAGGCGGTCGGCGATCCGGCGCAGCGTCTCGTCGGCGAACTGCGCGACGTGGACGCCCCCTTCCGCACCGAGGTGACCGGCACGGCGGCCGTACTGGTCGACTCCAAGGACGCCATCGGGGAGCGCCTGCCCCTCGCGGCCGTCTTCATCACGATCGTCACCCTGCTCCTGGTCTTCCTCCTCACGGGCAGCGTGCTGATACCGATCCAGGCGGTCGTGCTGAACGCGCTCAGCCTCACGGCCATGTTCGGCGCGGTCGTCTGGGTCTTCCAGGACGGCCACCTGTCCGGCCTGCTCGGTTTCACCAGCCCGGGCTCCATCGAGACGACCCTGCCGGTCCTGATGTTCTGCGTGGCGTTCGGCCTGTCCATGGACTACGGGGTGTTCCTGCTGTCCCGCATCAAGGAGGAGTACGACCACACCGGCGACCACGACGCGTCCGTGCGGCACGGCCTGCAGCGCACGGGCGGGCTGATCACCGCGGCGGCGGTCATCCTGGCCGTGGTCATGGTCGCGATCGGCACCTCCCGGGTGACCAACACCAAGATGCTCGGGCTGGGCATCGCCCTGGCGGTCCTGATGGACGCGATGATCGTCCGCAGCCTCCTGGTCCCCGCGGTCATGCGCCTCACGGGCCGCGCCACCTGGTGGGCCCCGGGCCCGCTGCGCCGCTTCCACGCACGCTTCGGCCTGAGCGAGGCAGATCCGGGACCGGCGAGGGACGGGGGACCGGCGCCGGACAGGGGACCGGCGAAGGGCGGGGAACCGGCCAGGGACAAGGTCGGCTCCCGGAGCTGACGCCCCGCCGCCCGGGGCTCGCCGACACCGGTCCGTGCCAGGGGCTAGCGTGCCCCCGAGGCGGGACGGACCGGGCCGCGCGTGCACAGCGGCCGGCCCCGGGTCCCGGGTACGAACGGAAGGCGGTAGGTCATGCGGGCCGTGGTGTTCGAGCGGTACGGGGAGCCGGCCGAGGTGCGGGACGTGGCGGATCCCGAGCCCGCGGAGCACGGAGTCGTCGTACGGGTGGAGGCCACGGGGCTGTGCCGCAGCGACTGGCACGGCTGGCAGGGCCACGACCCGGACATCACACTGCCGCACGTACCCGGGCACGAACTCGCCGGCGTCGTCGAGGCGACGGGCGCCCGGGTGACCCGATGGCGGCCCGGCGACCGGGTCACCGTGCCGTTCATCTGCGCCTGCGGCACGTGCCCGTCCTGCGCGGCGGGAGCCCACCAGGTGTGCGAGCGCCAGACCCAGCCCGGCTTCACTCACTGGGGGTCCTTCGCCCAGTACGTCGCGCTGGACCACGCCGACGTCAACCTCGTGGCACTCCCCGGGGAACTGTCCTTCGCGACGGCGGCCTCGCTCGGCTGCCGGTTCGCCACCGCGTACCGGTCGGTGGTGCAGCAGGGCCGGGTCGCGGCGGGGGAGTGGGTGGCGGTCCACGGGTGCGGCGGGGTCGGCCTCTCGGCGGTGATGATCGCGGCGGCGTCGGGCGCGCGGGTCGTGGCCGTCGACGTGTCGGCCGCGGCTCTGGACCTGGCGCGCACGTTCGGGGCGGCGCACTGCCTGGACGCCACGTCCGTACCCGACACCGCGGCGGCCGTCCGGGACGTCACCGGCGGCGGCGCCCACCTCTCCCTCGACGCCCTGGGCTCACCCGTCACCTGCGCCTCTTCGGTGAACGGCCTGCGCCGCCGCGGCCGGCACGTCCAGGTCGGCCTGCTGCCCTCGCCGGACGGCACCACACCCGTGCCGATGGCGCGCGCGATCGCCCTCGAGCTCGAACTGCTCGGCAGCCACGGCATGGCCGCGCACAGCTACCCGCCGATGCTGGAGCTGGTCCGCGGCGGTGTGCTGCGCCCCGATCTGCTGGTGACGTCGACGATCGCGCTGGACGAGGCCCCGGCCGCGCTGTCGGCGATGGGCACGGCACCGGGAGCGGGAGCCACGGTCATCGAACCGTGGAGCTGACGCACCGGTGGACGACCGTGCCCCACGCGAGGGCGGGGCACGGGGGCGGGGCCGGGCGAGGTGGTCAGTCGGCTCTCCGGCCGCGGTTGCCCGGCCGGGAGGCGACCCAGGCCCGGACCGTGTCGGCGTACCAGTAGGGCTTGCCGCCCTCGACGTGGTCGGGCGGGGGCAGCAGCCCGTGTTTGCGGTAGGACCGTACGGTGTCCGGCTGCACCCGGATGTGCGCTGCGATCTCCTTGTAGGACCAGAGTCTCCGGTCGGTCATGACGTGCACCTCCCCGCGCGCACCACGGCGGCGGCCGTGGACGGCCGTCCGGGGGAGCCGGGCGCTGCGCTGGCGATCAACAAGCCTGTGTCCGGTCAACGACGCCACGGTGAGACGGGGCAGGCCCTGTGGGCCGGGTGTGACGGAAGACCCGCGTACACGCGACATGTGTGACAGGGCCGGAGTGTTTGTGACACAGCCGGGGCAAAGAAGCGCGTGGGATCGGCGGCGGGGTGCCTTGACGCCGCACACGCCGCCGGTTGCAGGCCGTCCGGAGAGGCGGGCCGGGGCGCGGGGCTGAAGACTACGGAACTGTGAGGGCACGAACGCGAGGCCCGGTGTGCCCGCAGACGCGGACGCCGGACGGCGCGCAGCGGACGGCGACAGGCGGAAAGCGCTGTCATGATCTGGTCCGAATGTCTGGACAAAACATTGACAGGGCTTCGAGAGGGGGCTAGAAAGCCGGGGAGAGCCGAGCATCGAGGGGACACCGATGACGTACGACCTGATCACCATGGGGCGGATCGGAGTGGACCTGTATCCACTGCAGACCGGCGTCCCGCTGCCGCAGGTCACGTCCTTCGGCAAATTCCTCGGCGGCTCGGCGAGCAACGTCGCGGTCGCGGCGGCCCGTCTGGGACGGCGGACGGCGGTGATCACCCGCACCGGCGACGACCCCTTCGGCACCTATCTCCGCCAGGCCCTGCGGGACTTCGGCGTGGACGACCGCTGGGTCACCCCGGTGCCCGGCCTGCCCACCCCGGTCACCTTCTGCGAGGTCTTCCCGCCGGACGACTTCCCGCTGTACTTCTACCGCCGGCCCAAGGCCCCCGACCTGGAGATCGACGCCCACGAGCTCGACCTCGACGCCGTCCGTGACGCCCGGGTCTTCTGGGTCACGGGTACGGGCCTGAGCGAGGAGCCCAGCCGTACGGCGACCCTCGCGGCCCTCGCCCACCGCGCCAAGGCCGGCACGACCGTCTTCGACCTCGACTGGCGTCCGATGTTCTGGACCGACCCCGACGCCGCCCGTCCCTTCTACGCCGAGGCCCTGCGCCACACCACCGTCGCCGTCGGCAACCTTGACGAGGTGGAGGTCGCCACGGGCGTACGCGAACCGCACACCGCCGCCCGGGCCCTCCTGGACGCGGGCGTCGAACTCGCCGTCGTCAAGCAGGGCCCCAAGGGCGTCCTCGCGGTGAACAGCGCCGGTGAGAGCGCCGAGGTCCCGCCGCTGCCGGTGAACGTCCTCAACGGGCTCGGAGCGGGAGACGCCTTCGGCGGTTGTCTCGTCCACGGTCTGCTGGCCGGGTGGGACCTGGAGACGACCATGCGGCACGCCAACGCCGCCGGCGCCATCGTCGCCTCCCGCCTGGAGTGCTCCTCCGCGATGCCCACCCCGGCCGAGATCGAGGCGGCCGTCACCGCGGGGGCCGTCCGGTGAACGTGGACATCTCCGAACTCGTCAACCTGCGCAGCCACCGCCCGGAGGCGATCGCGGAGGCCGCCGCCCGCCGCACCCGTCGGCCACTGCTGAACGGCAACGGCCGCCTGATGGTCGTCGCCGCCGACCACCCGGCCCGCGGCGCCCTCGGGGTCGGCGGCCGCAGCATGGCCATGGCCAACCGCGCCGACCTGCTCGAACGCCTCTGCCTGGCCCTGTCCCGCCCGGGGGTCGACGGCGTCCTCGCCACGGCGGACATCCTCGACGACCTGCTCCTGCTCGGCGCCCTGGACGGCAAGGTCGTCCTCGGCTCGATGAACCGCGGTGGTCTGCAGGGCGCGAGCTTCGAACTCGACGACCGTTTCACCGGCCACCGCCCCGAGGACATCGAGCGCCTCGGCTTCGACGCGGGCAAGCTGCTCCTGCGCATCGACTACGGCGACCCGGGCTCCCTCACCACGATGGAGTCCACCGCCCGCGCGATCGACGACATGGCCGCCCGGAAACTCCCCGTCTTCGTCGAGCCGTTCCTCAGCCGCCGCACCCCCGAGGGCAAGGTCGTGAACGACCTCTCCGCCGAGGCCGTCACCAAGTCGATCGCCATCGCCTCGGGCCTGGGCGGCACTTCCGCCTACACCTGGCTGAAGGTGCCGGTCACCGAGAACCCCGACGACATGGCCGAGGTCATGGCGGCCTCCACCCTGCCCGCCGTGCTGCTCGGCGGGGAGGTCGGGGACGATCAGGACGGGGCGTACGAGAAGTGGCGCGGCGCCCTGCAACTGCCCACCGTGCGCGGGCTGGTGGTCGGCCGTTCGCTGCTGTATCCGGCGGACGGCGATGTGGCCGCCGCCGTGGACACCGCCGTCGGACTGCTGTGAGGGCCGCATCATGACCACCCACGCCTTCACCACGGCCGACGGCACAGAAGACCGAGAGTTCCCTCGCCCAGGCGGTGGCGCGGAAGTCCGGCAGGTCCCTCTTCCGGACGGCGCGGAAGTCCGGCCGTTCCCCATCCCGGGCAGGTCCCGGGTCCAGATCGCCTCCGGCGCGGGAAGCCGCTTTGCTTTGGCAGGAGCGAAGTGCGAGCGACAACTCCCCGCCCGCTACGGCCCCGCGCCGGAGGTCTCCCGTACGAGGCGCACGCCGCCCCGCCGTGTGAACGTTCGTGGTGACCGTCGCGTATCCGTGACCACCCAGAGGGAGGGACACCGATGACCTCGACGACGCGACTGACGGTCGCACAGGCGCTCGTGCGCTTCCTGTCGGCCCAGTACACCGAACGCGACGGCGTCCGGCAGCGGCTCATCGGCGCCACCTGGGGCATCTTCGGCCACGGCAACGTCGCCGGGATCGGCCAGGCCCTCCTCGAACACACCGAGGAGATGCCCTACCACCAGGGCCGCAACGAGCAGGCCATGGTGCACGCGGCGGTCGGCTACGCCCGCCAGTCGGGCCGGCTGTCCACCCACGCGGTGACGACGTCCATCGGCCCGGGCGCCACCAACCTCGTCACCGGCGCCGCCCTCGCGACCATCAACCACCTTCCGGTGCTGCTCCTGCCCGGCGACGTCTTCGCGACCCGCCCCGCCGACCCGGTCCTGCAACAACTCGAAGTGCCGTACGCGGGCGACGTGTCGGTCAACGACTGCCTGCGCCCGGTGTCGAAGTACTTCGACCGGATCACCCGGCCCGAGGCCCTGATCCCGTCCGCGCTGAACGGGATGCGCGTGCTCACCGACCCCGTCGAGACCGGCGCCGTCACCCTCGCCCTGCCCCAGGACGTGCAGGCCGAGGCGTACGACTGGCCCGAGGAGTTCTTCACCGAGCGCGTCTGGACCGTACGGCGGCCCGGCGCGGACCCGGCCGAACTCGCCGAGGCGGTGCGGACGATCCGGGCGGCGAAGCGGCCCCTGGTCATCGCGGGCGGCGGCGTCCACCACAGCCGCGCCGAGGAGGCCCTCGCCGAGTTCGCCCAGGCCACCGGCATCCCGGTCGCCTCCACCCAGGCCGGCAAGGGCTCCCTGCGCCACGACCACCCCCAGGACGTCGGCGGCGTCGGTCACACCGGCACCGCCACCGCGGACGAACTCGCCCGCACCGCCGACCTGGTGATCGGTGTCGGCACTCGCTACACCGACTTCACCACCGCCTCCGGCACGCTGTTCGGCAACCCCGACGTCCGCTTCCTCAACCTCAACATCGCGCCCTTCGACGGCCACAAGCTCGCCGGTCAGCCGTTGGTCGCGGACGCCCGCAGCGGTCTGCAGGAGCTCACCGCTGCTCTCCGCCTGCACGCCCACCGGGTCGGCGGCACCTACGCCACCGAGTACACGGAGGACAAGGAGCGCTGGGAGCAGCGCGTCGACGCCTGCTACGAGGTGGACGAACCGGACACCCGGCCGACCCAGCCCCAGGTTCTCGGCGCCCTGGACGAGATCGCGGACGCGTCGGACATCCTGATCAACGCCGCCGGCTCCCTCCCCGGCGACCTGCACAAACTGTGGCGGACGCGGTCGCGCGACCAGTACCACCTGGAGTACGGCTACTCCTGCATGGGCTACGAGATACCGGCCGCCATCGGCGTCAAGATGGCCGCCCCGGACCGGCCCGTGTGGGCGCTGGTCGGCGACGGCACGTACCTGATGATGCCCACGGAGCTCGTGACGGCCGTGCAGGAGGGCATCGCGATCAAGGTCCTGATCATCCAGAACCACGGCTACGCCTCGATCGGCGGTCTGTCCGAGTCGGTGGGCGGCGAGCGGTTCGGCACCGCCTACCGCTTCCCGGCCGAGGACGGCTCCCACACCGGGGCGCCGCTGCCCGTCGACCTCGCCGCCAACGCGGCCAGCCTCGGTATGCGCGTCCTGCGCGCGAAGACCGTCCGGGACCTGCGCGAGGCCCTCGCCGAGGCCCGGGCGGCCGACACTCCCACATGTGTCTACGTCGAGACCCAAACGGCAGACACAGTGTCGGGCGCGCCTCCCGCGCAGGCCTGGTGGGATGTACCCGTGGCCGAGACCGCGACACGGCCGTCCGCGGTCAAGGCACGTGAGCTGTACGAACGGCACGTCTCCACCCGACGCCGCCATCTGTGAAGGAGTTCCCGGCCATGACGAAGATCGTCAACCACTGGATCGGCGGCAAGGCCGTCGAAGGCGCCTCGGGCACGCACGGGCCGGTGACCAACCCGGCGACCGGCGAGGTGACGACGAAGGTCGCGTACGCCTCGGTCGACGAGGTGGACGCGGCGGTCGCCGCCGCCAAGGAGGCCTACCTGACCTGGGGCCAGTCCTCGCTGGCCCAGCGCACCTCGATCCTGTTCACGTTCCGCGCCCTGCTGGACGCCAACCGGGACGCGATCGCCGAGCTGATCACCGCCGAGCACGGCAAGGTCCACTCCGACGCCCTCGGCGAGGTCGCCCGCGGCCTGGAGATCGTCGACCTGGCCTGCGGCATCAGCGTGCAGCTGAAGGGCGAGCTGTCCACGCAGGTCGCCAGCCGCGTCGACGTGTCCTCCATCCGCCAGCCGCTCGGCGTCGTCGCCGGCATCACGCCGTTCAACTTCCCGGCGATGGTGCCGATGTGGATGTTCCCCATCGCCATCGCCTGCGGCAACACGTTCGTGCTGAAGCCGTCCGAGAAGGACCCGTCGGCGTCCGTCAAGATCGCCGAGCTGCTCGCCGAGGCGGGCCTGCCCGACGGTGTCTTCAACGTCGTCCACGGCGACAAGGTGGCCGTCGACCGCCTCCTGGAGCACCCGGACGTCAAGGCCGTCTCCTTCGTCGGCTCCACCCCGATCGCCCGCTACATCCACACCACCGCCTCCGCCAACGGCAAGCGCGTCCAGGCCCTGGGCGGCGCCAAGAACCACATGCTGGTCCTCCCGGACGCCGACCTCGACGCGGCCGCCGACGCCGCCGTCTCGGCCGCGTACGGCTCCGCCGGTGAGCGCTGCATGGCCATCTCCGCGGTCGTCGCCGTCGGCTCGATCGGCGACGAGCTCGTGGAGAAGATCCGCGAGCGCGCCGAGAAGATCAAGATCGGCCCCGGCGACGACCCGGCCTCCGAGATGGGCCCGCTCATCACCAAGGTCCACCGCGACAAGGTCGCCTCCTACGTCGAGGGCGCGGCCGCCGAGGGTTGCGAGGTCGTCCTGGACGGCACCGGCTTCACCGTCGACGGCTTCGAGGACGGCCACTGGATCGGCATCTCGCTGCTCGACAAGGTGCCCACGTCCGCGAAGGCCTACCAGGACGAGATCTTCGGCCCGGTGCTGACCGTGCTGCGCACCGAGACGTACGAGGAGGCCCTGGACCTCATCAACGCGTCGCCGTTCGGCAACGGCACGGCGATCTTCACCCGGGACGGCGGCGCGGCCCGCCGCTTCCAGCTGGAGGTCGAGGCCGGCATGGTGGGCGTGAACGTCCCGATCCCGGTCCCCGTCGGCTACCACAGCTTCGGCGGCTGGAAGGACTCGCTCTTCGGAGACCACCACATCTACGGCAACGACGGCACGCACTTCTACACCCGCGGCAAGGTCGTCACCACCCGCTGGCCGGACCCGGCCGATGCCCCGGCGGGCGTGGACCTGGGCTTCCCGCGCAACCACTGACACCGGGTGCCGGGGCCGTCCGCATCGCGGACGGCCCCACTTTTTTGCGCGCCCCGCCTACGGTTCCCGCACCGGCCGGATCCGTGACGCAGAAGCGCGGAAGCAACGCTAAACCGCGCCATAGAGATCACTTGGCTACGGATTTCGTAGGTCAACACCCATTGACGTGACGGTTTCCGTCGATGTTGCATCCCCCACGTGACCGACACCCTCACCCCTGTCGAGGCCGCCGTCGCGCAGGCGTCGGGCGGCCCCAAGAAGCTGAAGCGCTCCATCGGAGTCGTCGGCGGCACCCTCCTCACCCTGTCCTGCGTGACCCCCGCCTCCACCCTGTTCGTGGTGGTCCCCGACCTGTTCGGCTCGCTCGGCACCGCCACCGCCCTCACCATCGCCATCGGCTCGCTGCTCTGCGTGGCGGTGGCGTTCTGCTACGCGGAGCTGGGCACCCTCGTCCCCAGCGCCGGCGGCGAGTACGCCATGGTCTCGACGATGGCCGGACGGCTCGCGGGCTGGCTGGTGTTCGTCCTGTCCCTGCTGGTCGTCATGATCGTCCCGCCGGTCATCGCGATGGGCACGGCCGACTACCTCGCCCCCCTCGTCCACCTCGACCCGTCCTGGACGGGCGCCTCGGTGATGCTGCTCGCGACCCTGGCCGGTCTGCTCGATCTGCGGGCCAACGCCTGGATCACCGGAGTCTTCCTGGTCCTGGAGGTCATCGCGGCGGCGGTGGTGGCGGTCCTGGGCTTCACGCACGCCGAGCGCGGCGCCGGCAGCCTGGTCTCGATGCGGGTGGCGGGCCCGGACGGCGCCCCGGACACCGTCACGGCCCTCCTGGTGGTCTCCGGCCTTGCGATCGCCCTGTTCGTCACGCAGGGCTTCTCCACGGCGGTCTACCTCTCCGAGGAACTGGAGAACCCCCGCCGCTCGGTGGCCCGCACGGTCCTGGCCACCCTCGCCCTGTCCACCGTGATCATCCTGGTCCCGGTCGCCGCCATCACCCTGGGCGCCCCCGGCCTCGCCGCCCTCACCGGCGGGGACATCAGCACCATGGTCACGGCCTGGTCCAACTCGGCCGTCGGCACGTTCGTCAGCCTCTGCGTGGCCCTCGCGATCATCAACGCGGGCATCGTCATGGTCATCCAGAACTCCCGCGTCCTGTTCGCCTCGGCCCGCGACAAGGCCTGGCCCGGACCGGTCAACACCCTCTTCTCCCGCCTCGGCCGCTTCGGCTCCCCCTGGGTCTCCACCCTCGCCGTCGGCGTCCCCGGCGCGGCCCTGTGCTTCGTGAACCTGGACACCCTGTACGGCGTCACGGGCGTGTCGGTGACGGGCATGTACCTCCTGGTCGCCGCCGCGGCCCTCCTCACCCGCCGCGGCACCCACCGCCACACCCGGGCCTGGCGCATGCCGCTGTGGCCGACGGCCCCCGTCCTCCTGATCGCGGTCCTGCTCTACATCCTGATCCAGCAGGACCCGACGTACCTGCTCTGGACGGGCGGCATCACGGCAGCGGCCACCCTGTACTGGGCCCTCTACCTCCGCCCGCGCAGGGAAACGCGGTGGCTGGTGTCGGTACCGGAGGAGTAACGCCGGCTCTTTTGTGATGCGCCGGGAGCCGCCATGCCCTCAGGGGCGCGGGGAACTGCGCGAACAACTCCCGAGCACCCGCACCCGGCACACCACAGCAACCTTTCGGAGCTCACCCCCGTACACCACCCGCAGTACGCCCAAAACTCCGTGTACACCCCTGGAAGGCCCCGCACTTCGGTCTCCGGTCGACAACTCTTCGACAGCTTCACCCCGTACCGTTGACGCATGGATCTTCGACTGCCCGGCCTCCCCGGGCTGCTGCGGCGGCCCCGGCGGCTCCTCGCCGCCGGGGCCGCCGTCGTCGTCCTCGCCGGCGCGGGAACGTGGACGGCCGTCGCGAACGACGAGGCACCCCCGGTCCACCGCGAGGACCGGACCCTGCCCACCGGCGACGGCATCCGCATCGACACCTCCTTCTTCACCTCCGGAGGAGACCGCCGCCGCCCCGCCGTCCTGCTCGGGCACGGCTTCGGCGGCAGCAAGAACGACGTACGGCAGCAGGCCCAGGACCTCGCCCGGGACGGCTACGCGGTCCTGACCTGGTCGGCCCGCGGCTTCGGCAAGTCGAACGGGAAGATCGGCCTGAACGACCCCGAGGGCGAGGTCGCCGACGTCTCGAAGCTCATCGACTGGCTGGCCGAGCAGCCCCAGGTCGAACTCGACAAGAAGGGCGACCCCCGCGTCGGCATGGCCGGTGCCTCCTACGGCGGCGCCATCGCCCTGCTCACGGCGGGCCACGACGACCGCGTCGACGCCATCGCCCCGGCGATCACCTACTGGAACCTCGCCGACGCCCTCTTCCCCAACGGCGTGTTCAAGAAGCTCTGGGCCGGCATCTTCGTCAACTCCGGCGGCGGCTGCGGGAAGTTCGAGCCCGCACTGTGCCGGATGTACGCGCGGGTCGCGGAGTCGGGCACACCGGACGCCGAGGCGCGGAAGATGCTCGACGAGCGCTCGCCGTCCGCCGTCGGCAAGAACATCAAGGTGCCGACCCTGCTGTCGCAGGGCCAGTCCGACTCCCTCTTCCCGCTCGGCCAGGCCGACCAGGCCGCGAGGGCCATCCGGGCCAACGGCGCCCCCGTCGACGTCGACTGGATCGCCGGGGGCCACGACGGCGGCGACCTGGAGACCGGCCGGATCGAAGCCCGCGTGACGTCCTGGTTCGACCGCTACCTCAAGGACGACAAGGGCACCGACACCGGCCCCGCCTTCCGCGTCAGCCGCACCCTCGGCCAGGGCTCCGGCGACGGCGAACCCCGCCTGACCGGGGTGACGTCGGACCGCTACCCCGGCCTGGAGAGCAAGCAGCGCTCCCTCTCCCTGGCGGGCCGCGAGCAGAGCTTCGACAATCCGCCCGGCGCCAGCCCGCCCGGTGTGTCCGCCCTGCCCGGCCTCGGCGGCGCCGGAGGCCTCAGCCAGCTCTCCACCCTCGGCATCGGCGTCTCCCTGGACTTCCCCGGCCAGTTCGCCGCGTTCGAGTCCGCGCCGCTGCGCGAGGACCTCCAGATCACCGGCTCGCCCACCGCGACCGTCCACGTGAAGTCCACCGGCGACGACGCCGTCCTCTTCGCGAAGCTCTACGACGTCGGCCCCGGCGGCCGCACCCGTCCGGTCCTGCCCTCGCAGCTCGTCACGCCCATCCGGGTCGAGGGCGCCAAAGCCGGCAAGGACGTCACCATCACCCTCCCGGCGATCGACCACGAGGTCGACGACGGCCACCGGCTGCGCCTGGTCCTGGCCTCGACGGACCTCGGCTACGCCTCCCCGGCCACCCCGGCGACCTACACCGTCTCCCTCGAGGGCGACCTGTCTGTCCCCTCGGCCCTCGGGCAGCGCGACACCCAGGACGGGTTGCCCGCCTGGGTGTGGTGGCTGCCGCTGGCCGGAGCCGGCATCGCGCTCGCGCTGATCCTCACCGGCCGCCGCCGCACGGCCGCACCCGCCCCGCCGGACCCGGCCCTGGCCGAAGTCCCCCTCCAGATCACGGACCTGACCAAGCGGTACGCGAAGTCCGCCGACCGGTACGCCGTCAAGGACCTCTCCTTCCGCGTGGAGCAGGGCCAGGTGCTCGGCCTGCTCGGCCCCAACGGGGCGGGCAAGACCACCACCCTGCGCATGCTGATGGGACTCATCCGGCCCGACGGCGGCGAGATCCGCGTCTTCGGCCACGCCATCAGCGCAGGCGCCCCGGTCCTCTCCCGGGTCGGCGCCTTCGTCGAGGGCGCGGGCTTCCTGCCCCACCTGTCCGGCCGCGAGAACCTGGAGCTGTACTGGCGCGCCACCGGCCGGCCCGCCGAGGACGCGCACCTGGAGGAGGCCCTGGTGATCGCGGGCCTCGGCGACGCCCTCGCCCGCGCGGTGCGCACCTACTCCCAGGGCATGCGCCAGCGCCTGGCCATCGCCCAGGCCATGCTCGGCCTGCCGGATCTGCTCATCCTCGACGAGCCGACCAACGGCCTGGACCCGCCCCAGATCCGCGAGATGCGCGAGGTGATGATCCGCTACGCCGCCGCCGGCCGCACGGTCATCGTCTCCAGCCACCTCCTCGCCGAGGTCGAGCAGACCTGCACCCACCTGGTCGTGATGGACCACGGACAGCTCGTCCAGGCGGGCCCGGTCGCGGACATCGTCGGCTCGGGCGACACCCTCCTGGTGGGCACGGCCACGCCGGTGGACGAACCCGTCGTGGAGAAGGTCGCAGCCCTGCCCGGAGTCGCCTCCGCTGTACGTGTCGACGAGGGGCTCCTGGTCCGGCTCGACGCCGACGGCACCCCGCAGCGCCTGGTCGCCGAGCTCGTACGGCTCGACGTACCGGTGCAATCGGTCGGCCCGCACCGCCGTCTGGAGGACGCCTTCCTCACCCTGATCGGAGCCGAAGCATGAGCAAGCTCGCCGAGCCGCCCGTCGAGGTCGCCGACGGCTACCGCGCGGGCCGCACCCTGCCCTTCCGCGTCGAGCTGGTCCGGCAGCTGAAGCGGCGCCGCAGCATGGTGATGGGAGGCGTCCTGTTCGCCCTGCCGATCATCCTGCTGATCGCCTTCCAGGCCGGCGGTGACCCGGGCGGCAACAACAACCGCGTCAATCTCATGGACACGGCGACCGCGTCCGGAGCGAACTTCGCCGCCGTCAACCTCTTCTCCGCCGCGGGCTTCCTGCTCGTCATCCCGGTCGCCCTGTTCTGCGGGGACACGGTCGCCTCAGAGGCGAGCTGGTCGTCCCTGCGCTATCTGCTCGCCGCCCCCGTGCCCCGGGCCCGGCTGCTGTGGTCGAAGCTGGCGGTCGGACTCACCCTGAGCCTGGCCGCGTTGGTGCTGCTCCCGGTCGTGGCCCTCGCCGCGGGCACGGCCGCGTACGGCTGGGGACCGCTCGAACTGCCCACCGGCGGCAGCCTGTCCACCGGCACCGCGGTGCAGCGCATGCTGATCGTCGTCGCGTACATCATGGTGTCCCAACTGGTGACCGCCGCCCTCGCGTTCTGCCTGTCGACCCGCACCGACGCCCCGCTCGGCGCGGTCGGCGGGGCGGTGTTCCTCACCATCATCGGCAGCGTCCTCGACGAGGTGACGGCTCTCGGCGACTGGCGCCACTTCCTGCCGGCGCACTGGCAGTACGCCTGGCTGGACGCCGTCCGGCCGCAGCTGGAGTGGACGGACATGATCCAGGGCGCGTCGGTCTCGGTGACGTACGCGCTCGTGTTGTTCGCCCTGGCCTTCCGCGGTTTCGCCCGCAAGGACGTCGTCTCCTAGGTCGACGGAGGATCCCCCCGGGTCTCGGCGGGCCCTTCGCGGGGCCGCTTCGAGACGCATCCGCAGTGCCCCGCTGCGCGCAGGGGCCGCATTTCGCGGACGTCACGAGTGAGGGTGGAGCGGTCGACGCCGAACCAGCAAGCCGGCACATCGTGCGGCGTGGTGGCGTGGCGCAGATGCACCAGCGTGGCGGGGTCGACGAACACCAATGGGTGCCTCGCGCCCGCTCCCGCGGCCTGGAAGTGGGCTTGCCCCCGGTGCCGTTCATGCCACGACGGGCCTGTCTCCGCGATGAGCTCGGTGAACACGCCGGTCGGCAGACCTGTGCTCCTCCGGTCGCTGATGATCGCTGCCTTCCCACTGCCCTCTTGGGCGCCTTACAACAACGCCACCCGCGCGACCCGAAGGCTCGGTAGGCAGTCCTATGGAAGAAAAAAATGATGAGTTGCCCGATTGGGGCCACTCCATCGGGTGTGCCGGAAATGAGGCGTTAGGTGAGTCCTGTGTTATGTTCTGTAACCAGTCGGACACGACCCGTAAGGAGGGTCGTGTGCGTGAGAAAAATGGAGACACCATGCACAAGTTCAAGAAGGCAGCGGCCCTGGCCGTCATGGTCGGTGGCATTGGCCTGGCCGGCGGTGGAGTTGCCAGCGCCAACGGCGGCTACTCCTCGGACCCGTTCCCGGGTGTTGCCGTCGAAAACCTGCAGGTGCTGCAGTGCGAGCAGGAGTTCGACGCTGGTGCCGCCTTCGCGCCCGTGACCGGCGCTGTCACCGGTGACAACGACCAGAACACCGGCAACTTCTGCGCGCAGGTCGCCGTAGAGGACTGATTGTCCCCACAGCTTCAAAAGAGGGTCTCGCGTGAACGATGCGAGGCCCTCTATCTGTTGTCGGGTCTGTATTCGAAATTCTTGGCTATCCGTCACCCAGAGTGATTCCCTCCGCTCTGCATATGTATTTCCGGGCGTATAGCCGAAATGGGTGCGCCCAAATGGGTGTGTCGGGAATGGAGAATCCGAGCCGGCGCATGCTAGCGTCTGTGACGAAACAAACACGGTGCGTAAGGATGCCGTGTTCGTGAACGAAATCGGAGAAGCAATGCAGAAGCTCAAGACGGTTGCGGCCGTGGCGGTCATGGTCGGCGGCCTGGGTGTCGTCGGCAGCGGTGTCGCCAGCGCCGGCGACGGCCCGATCCTCGTCGACAACGTGCAGATCATGGAGTGCGAGCAGTCGTTCGACGGTGGGCTTGCCTTCGCCCCGATCAACCCGGTCGAGGTCGGCGAGGACAACGACCAGAACACCGGCAACTTCTGCGCGCAGGTCGCCGTAGAGGACTGACCCGCGGAATGCCGAGTGGCAGGGTCTCGTGCGCGATGCGAGACCCGCTCCTCGGTTCGGGCAGCCAACGTTCAGAGGGCGTCGGCGGACAAAGCGTCACGCCCTACCCATGCCGATTGAGGCCATGGCGCCGCATCGGCCAAGAGTTACTAGGAGACACGGGTGCGCAGGTTCAACAAGGTAATGCTCATGACGAGTGCGATCAGCGGTGTCGGTCTCGTCGCCGCAGGAGCAGCCCACGCGGACTGCGCGGGTGACCCGCCCGCGCCCCGTCCCACCGTCGAGAATGCCCAGCTTCTGCACTGTGAGCAGGAATTCGACGGGGGTTCCCTTCTCACGGTCAGCGCGCCGATCAGCGTCCTCGGTGACAGCGTCACCAACATCGGCAACTTCTGCACGCAGACTGCGCCCGCAAGCTGATCGCACAACACGCACGTTGCTCGGCCGCTGAACCAGGCCCAGTGGCGTGCGCGCCACCACACGCCTGAAAGCCGGTGACCACGCAAACGGGCAAAATCGAATAGCCATAGCGGTCATCGCTCCCGATGGCCGCTTTTGATCTTTCCCAGGATCCGGTCGAAAGTGCGCCGGCTTGAGGAATGTTCATGGTGACGATCTTGGAATCGTTCTGCCGATGCCCGAATTGACCCGGTCCTGATCGAATATCCCAGCCTTCCTCAAACCAGAAAGACGACTACGACATGCGACGAAACTTCAGCAAGGGAATGATCGTGGCGAGCGCCGCGTCGAGCATCCTGTCCCTGTGGGCCGTCCCTGCCCTTGCGGACTCCGGCGCTGAGGAGGCCACGGGCGACCGGCTCAGCACCCCGACCCGCAGCGCATCCGCTTTCTCGGAGGAAGGCACTTGCGCAGGAAAAGTCGCTCCTCGCGAGTGCGATGTGAACATCGCCGACGATCAGCGCGCCGCCGCCGGTTACGGCGACGACAGCAGCCCGGGAGAGGAAGGCACGCGACGGACCGAGGGCGCCCTTCAGCCGGGCACCGCCGACGCACCGCGGAGTGTTCCCCAGGCTGACGTCGTTCGCAGCATTGGCCGGCACGTGGACGAGGCGGCGAGCTTGTCATCCAGCCGCCCAGGGGGCGAAGTGGCGGAGAGGGTCGTCGAAGGCCTCTCCTCCGGACATGGCGAACGCCCCGATGAGGAGGGCGGCTACGGGGATGACTCCGCCACGGGGGGTGGCTACGGCGATGACGGCGCCACGGGGGGTGGCTACGGCGATGACGGCGACACGGGGGGCGGCTACGGTGACGACGGCGACACAGGGGGCGGCTACGGTGAAACGCCGGCTCCCACGCCCAGTACGCCTCCGGTGACGCCGCCCGATGCCACCCCTCCGGTGACGCCGCCCGCAGCCAATCCGCACCAGCCGCCGTCCATGGCTGAAACGGGTGCGGGGCGAGGGACGCTTGCGACCTCGGGGATCGCTGCGGCGCTAGTGACCGGTGGTGTGCTCCTGTACCG
The DNA here is from genome assembly GCF_040706515.1 of Streptomyces sp. NPDC047880. Lineage (NCBI taxonomy): Bacteria > Bacillati > Actinomycetota > Actinomycetes > Kitasatosporales > Streptomycetaceae > Streptomyces > Streptomyces sp. NPDC047880. The sequence continues at coordinate 558,215 of NZ_JBEZOK010000001.1, forward strand.
CCGGGGCCGCGTGATGTCCTGCAAGTAGCGACGCCCCTCTTGGTGCCGGACGGCTGGTGCCGTCCGGCACCGACGAAGCCTTATTCACCCTTTTCCGCCCGGGTATTGCAATTGGGTTCCCAACTACTTCTAAGGTCTCATATGAAGACTCGGCGATTTCCTGGGGGCCGATACCGGAGTGGCCTGTAATCGTTAGGCACGGTGTCATAACTCCGGCATATACGTGCCGAGGAAAGGAAACTGATGAACGCTCTCAAGACTGTCGCCGTCGTTGCTGGGACCGTGATCGCCGCCGGCGCTGCCGCGCCCGCATACGCCAACGAAGCGGACGCCGCTGCCAGCGTCGACTTGAGCACCGTTACCGAAACCGTCGACGAGCGGACCGGTGACGGCGCCCCGCTGCAGCAGAAGGCCGAAAAGCTCGGCCTCACGAAGGAGGGCCGGGTGGGCAAGACGCTGAAGAACTCGACTCACCGTCTCAGCAACTCCGGTTCCCTGCTGGGCGGTCTGCCCGTAAATCGCTGAGAACGCTGCTGACCCACTGCTGCGGGTGGGTCAGGGACCGCCCCCCATAGGCCGATTTCGCGCCGTACGGAGTCGGCCTTCAGGGCCTTCTGCATCTTGGCCCCCAGGGGGTATTCGTCGGGGTTGCTGACCGACCCTGTGGGCCTGTGCACAGCAGGTGACGTCACAATGTGAGCGATTGTCGAAAAAGGTGAGAACCATGAATCCTCTGAAAGCTGCAGCCGTCCTTGCCGGGCCCGTTGTCGTGGCCCTTGCAGCCACGTCGGCCGTCGCGCATGGGGGGCCGGGGAGCGCTGCCGACGGCGTCACCGATGCGACGAAGCGCATCGGGGAGGGGGCCGTCCATGGCGGAGCGCACGAGCGGCCCGTACACCTCGTCGGCACGCCAGACGAAGGAAGGTTCGCCGAGGTGACGCAGGGTTCGGGTCGTCCCGTCACCCAGGAGACGCGTTTCTCTCTGCTTGGTGGTCTGCCCGTCGACTGAGTCCTCGGCTCTTACCAGATTGTGGGACCAGGAATGAAATCGTCGTCTGCTCCGGCCCGCCCCGCGTCCTCACTCGATTGCGCCACTCCGCCTGCCGGCGGTTGGTTCGCCTCCGTCACCAACGCGCGATTCAGGAACCGACGGTGGCTGCTGGCATCAATGCTCGCGTCAGCAACGGGAGCGGTAATCGCCCCGGTCTTGCCGAAGAGGGAACCGACTGCACGCAGTTCGGCGGAGCGGTTCAACGAAACGTACAAAGGGCGGCGCATCGTCGGCGGCAGTTACCCCACCTCCGCCGGCTCCACGAGCGACCTCGTCCGTTGGCACGTCACCGTCGACGGAGAAGCGCTCCATCTGATGCGGCGTGCGGACGGTAGTTGGATGACCATGATCGACCACTACCAGTCGTACCCCACCCCGCTCGCTGCCGCGCGTGCGGCGGTCGACGAGCTGGGTCCGGGCACGAGACTGGGCGGGTTGTGGGACGGCGGCGGGGGCGCCGACGAAAGCCATGGTGCGAGCGCGGGAACGAGGTTCCGGGAGGACCATCCCCATGGTCTACACACGTAAAGACGTCAGTACGCTGAACCGATCCGAAAGGCGTCGGTTCGTCAACGCGCTGATCGAAATCAAACGTCGCGGTGAGTACGACGAATTCGTACGCAGGCACTTGCGGTACTACGCACCCGACGGGGAGAGCGGCCTGCGCGCGGCTCATATGGCGCCTTCTTTCCTGCCATGGCATCGCAAGTTCCTCCTGGACCTGGAGAACGCGCTGCGCCGCGTGGACGATTCGGTCACCCTGCCGTACTGGGACTGGACGCGTGACCGCTCGCGTACTGGCGTACCGTGGACCGACGACCTGCTTGGAGGCACCGGGCGGCGCTCTGACCGGCAGGTGATGACCGGCCCCTTCGCCTTCCGTAACGGCGCCTGGAAAATCAGGGTGAGCGTCACCGACGCCGAGTTTCTCATGCGTGACCTGAGTCGTCCCCGACAGCCGATCAGCCTGCCGACGTCCAAGGACGTTGCGGCGGCGCTTGCTGATCCGCTGTACGACACAGCCCCCTGGAACTCGACTTCAGCAAAGGGGTTCCGTAACAAGATCGAAGGCTGGGGGCCCGGGCGTCCTCCGGGATCATGGCGCACTCACAACAGGGTCCATCGCTGGGTCGGAGGCCACATGGTCGGCGGCGCCTCGGTCAATGATCCTGTCTTCTGGCTGCACCATGCCTTCGTGGACCTGCTCTGGTCCCGTTGGCAGCGACGGCATCCAGGTTCCAGGTATCTCCCCGCCAAGCCGCCCGCCCGCGGCGACGCCCAGCGGGGGCGGATCGTCGCGCGGAAGCAGAAGCTGCCGCCGTGGAACGTGACACCTCAGGACCTGGAAGACCACAGCCGGATCTATCGCTACGCCTAGTGCCGCCAGTCCCAGCGGAAGCAGCCGGCCGACGGCCTCGTGCGAGCGCGTGTCCAGCTCCCGTGCCCACCGGGAGAAGCACACCGGCACCGTGCTGCGCAGCCCGATACCCCGGCGCCGGTTCCTCGCGCATCCGGTCCACCGCGAGGCGCTCGCGTCGTCCGCCGGCGTCAGCACCGCCGGGCCGCAGCACCGCCGCGGGGACGCGAACGTCGAGCAGCGACACGAACACATTCCTTCGAACACGGTCACCGGTGCGGCCGAAGGGGCCACTCGAAAGCCCCAGCGACGGTGGCGTGAATCCGTTTCATGTGACTGAGTGTCAGTGAGCGGAGACGAGCGAAAGGGACGTCCATGGCCACACGGCAGCGACGCGCACGGTCCCGGCGGCTGGCATTCGTCGCGGCGGCGGTGGCCGCGGCAGCGGTCCTGGCGTCCGGCCAGACGATCGCCGCGGGCGCGGGAACGGCACGGTCCGGCGAACCGGCACGACCGGTGGTGGCGGCCGCCCCGGCGGCGACCGCGGCCCCGGCATCGGTCGAGACCGGGACGTCCGCATCCGGCGGCACGGGCACGGCGACCCCCACGCCCACACCGTCCACCCTGCCCGCGAGCACCACCCCGACGTTCGGCGCCTACCTCGACTACGGCCCCCTCGGCGTGGCCCGCATGGCCCAGCTGAGCAGCTGGCTCGGCGGCGCTGAACTGCGCGTCGGGCACACCTACCTGCCGGGCGACCTCTGGAGCAACATCGAGGGCCACCCCGGTTTCCTCGACGTGTGGGCCAACTGGCGCCGCGCGAAAGCCGACCGGCTGTTCGTCCTCAACGTTCCGATGATGGAGCGCAACGAAGAGGGCTTGTCCGACCACGAGGTGCGCGGACTGCTGCGCGAGGCCGCGGCCGGCCGGTTCGACCACCACTTCCGCGCGCTGGGCGAGCGGCTGGTCGGGCTGGGCGTGCCGGACACCGTCCTGGTGCTCGGCTGGGAGATGAACGGCATCACCTACACCCACCGCTGCGGGCCCGACCCGGAGGCCTGGAAGCAGTACTGGAACCGGATCGTCACCACCATGCGCGCGGTGCCGGGCCAGAAGTTCCGGTTCGACTTCACGCCGAGCCGGGGCCGGGACGCCGTGCCCTGGACGGAGTGCTACCCGGGCGACGACACCGTCGACATCATCGGCCTGGACGCCTACGACCAGCCACAGGGCATGTCGTTCGAGGAGCAGGTCTCGGAGCCGTACGGGTTGCAGCACCACGTGGACTTCGCCAAGGCGCACGGCAAGGCCATCTCGTTCCCCGAGTGGGGACTGTTCCGCAACGGCGACAACCCCGAGTACATGAAGCGCATGCTCGCGTGGATGGACGAGCACAAGCCGCTCTACCAGACGCTGACGGACTACTGCCCGCACGGCGTGTGGCAGTGCGGGTCCAATCCCCGGGCGTCCGAGGTCTACCGGTCGTTCCTCTTCGGCCGCAAGGACCCCGCCCCCGCCACGCCTTCCACGTCCACCGCACCGGCCCAGATGCCGGCTCCGGCCCCGACGCCCACAGCGCAGCCGAGTCAGCCCGCCCCGTCGCGGCCGGAAGGCTGCTCGCCGCTGGACCTCGGCGACTGGGTGGAATACTGGGTCGGCGGGAAGCTCTGCCTGCGGCTCGACTGGTGGTCGCGCCACGCGCGGTAGCACGGGAGGGTCGCGCGCGCCGCGGCGGCGGGCCCGGTCAGGGCCGGCCGCCGCGGTCGCGCTCGCGCGGTCCGCGCAGCAGTTCCTTGCCGTGCCGGCGTGCCGCCGCGTCGCACAGCGCCGCGGCCAGCAGGGGCGCCGAGTGCCGGCGGGCCAGCAGCAGGCGCTGGTTCACCACCGCACGCGGACGCCAGTGGTGCTTGTAGGGCTCGTTGCCGCGCAGCAGGCTGAGCGTGCCGGGTGTGCCGTCCTTGACGTGGGTGGCCGTCGAGTCCAGCAGCATCGCCGCCACATCGGCCTTGCGCTCGCGCAGCACCGGGTGCGCGCCGTACAGGTAGCCGCCCGCGAGGCGGAGCGAGAGCAGCGTCACGTCGACCGCCACGACCTCGTCGTCGAGCCGGAACTCGGTCACCACCGCGTCCCCGGAGCGCACCATCGCGCCGACCGCCCGCACCAGGTGCTCGCGGAACCTCGGCCGCAGGTGCTCCGACGTCACCTTCCGCCCCTCCCACTGCAACCGGTGCAGCTCCAGCAGCCGCACCAGGGCGGCCTCGACCTCGTCCGGGGCCACGACGTGGCGCTGGACGCCGAGCGCGTCCAGCTTGCGCAGCTTGGCGCGCAGCCGCTGCTGGGTCTTCGTCGGCAGCCGGGCCAGCAGTTCGCCCATGGGCGCGGCCGGCAGTTCCAGGCACACCGAGTCGTCCATCCGCCGCCGCGACCCGGGCCACTGCTCGTAGAGCCGCTCGGCCGCCCCGCCCGGCCGTACCTCGCGCAGGTCGATCAGCGCGCCGCGGGCGGCGTCCGACAGCGCGTCGGACAACACCGTCAGCGGCTCGTCGCCGTGCTCGTCGGCCAGCAGGACGTCCCCGTAGTCGGAGATGGCCCCGCCGAGCGGCACCAGCGCCGGCAGTGGATGCCGTACGCGCATCAGCGGGGCCGCCGCGGCCAGTTCACCGCTCGCGGCGCGCACCAGCACCAGCCGCAGCCGGGCGTGGTGGCCGTAGGACCGCCACCACGAGTGCAGCCAGGCGTGGCTCTGGAACGGGGTGGCGCAGGCGCAGTGCCGGTACAGCCGGTTCCAGTCGCCGGCCAGGCCCGCGAAGCCCCGCTCGTCGGTGACCAGTTCGGCGCGGTACGTCACAGCTGCCGCTGCGTGTCGGCGGCGAAGGCCGGACCGGGCACGGAGGCCGGACGGCCGGGGCCTGCGCCGGCCCGCCGCGGCCGGGCCAGCAGCGCCAGCCCGCCCAGCAGCCCGCCCGCGCTCGCCCCGACCAGGCCGGTCACCCCGGCGGACGCCGAGGACGGCTCGTCCGGGTTCACCGCGCGGGCGAACTGCCGCAGTTCGACGTGGGTGGACGGCTCGGCGTCCTCGGCGTGCCGGGTCAGCGCCCGGGCCACGGCGTTGGCCATGCCGGCGGCCAGCTCCGGGCGATCGGAGGTCGCCGTGACCGACACCATCGGCGCGTCCGGCGAGGTCGCGGTGCGGACACCGCGCCGCAGGGTCGCCACGGGGACGCCGGCCCGCACCTGCGCGTCCCCGAGCACCGCGAGCTGCGTGGCGACCCGGCCGTAGGCCTGGGCGAAACCGAGGGCGGTGGCGGTGTCGGACTTCGCCGTCGGCACGGCCACGACATAGCTGGTCGCCGTGTACTCGGGTGTCCGGACCAGTCCGTAGCCGCCGCCGAGCAGACCGCCTGCCACGGCCCCGGCCGCGAGCAGGGACCAGGAGGGCAGGGACCAGGAGGGCAGGGACCGGGTGAGGGCGGAGACCTGGCGGTGCTGCCGTGCGGGGGTGTCGGTCATGAGGTGCGGGCTTCCTGGGACGGGACGGACAGGGGACGGGAGACCGCGGCGGCATAGACGTCCATGAGCCGTGCGGCGCTGCGGGTGATGCAGTAGTGGCTGGCGGCCTCGGGCACCGTGCGCGGACCGGGCCCCTGACGGCGTACGTCCGCCAGGGCCCGGGCGTACGCGTCCGGGCCGCCGGTGACGTGCCGGGCGGTGGGCGCGGCGGACGCGGGCAGGTCCTGCAGGGCCGGGCAGGAGGCGTAGAGCACCGGCAGTCCGGCCGCCAGTGCCTCCACGACGGCCAGGCCGAACGCCTCCTCCTTGGACGGGGAGGCCAGGACGTCCATCGCGGAGGTCAGCGACGGCAGGTCGGGGCCGGGCGTGCCGTCCGGGACGTAGGGGCGTTCGCCGGTGAACAGCACCCGGTCGGCGACCCCGGCCGCCCGGGCGGTGCGGCGCAGCACGTCCTCCTCCGGGCCGGCGCCGACCAGCAGCAGCCGGTGGTCGGCGGGCAGGTGGGCAAGCGCCCGGATCAGCGTCCCGAAGCGCTTGCCGGGGGCGAGGCGGCCGACCGCGCCGACGACGTACGCGTCGTCCGGCAGGCCCAGCCGGCGGCGGGTCTCGGCGCGGCGGGCCGGGTCGTAGCGGAAGCGGGCCACGTCGATGCCGTTGGGCACGACCTCGATGCGGGGCCCGGGCACGCCCCAGCGCTCGAGCCGCTCGGCGACCGTGGGGGACACGGCGACCGTTGTCCGGCCGAACCGCTCGCCCGCCAGGTACAGGGCACGCACTCCGGCGTTCAGGGGCCGGCCCTCCATCTGCGAGTCGCCCAGGGAATGCTCGGTGGCGACGACCGCCTTGACCCCCGCGAGACGCGCGGCGATCCGGCCGTAGAGACACGCGCGGTACAGGTGGGTGTGCACGAGCTGGTAGCCGCCCTGTCGGATGAGGCGCACCAGCCGGGGCACGGCGGCCAGATCGCGGTTGCCCGCCATCCCGAGGTGGTGCACGCGCACCCCGTCGGCGGCGAGCCCGGCTGCGACCGCGCCCGGGTTGGTCAGCGTCACCACGTCGCAGTCGACGGGCAGGTGCCGCAGCAGCAGCCGCAGTTGCTGCTCGGCGCCGCCCACGCCGAGGCCGGTGATGATGTGCAGGGCCCTCACCGCGGCTCCTGGACGGCTCGGCGGCGCAGCCGGTGCAGCCGGTACTTCAGGAACAGCCGTACGCCGGTGTCGTTCTGGCCGATGTGCACCCGGGGCAGGGCGTGCGGGCCGCCGAGCGGACCGGGGTCGATCGCGCAGCCGTAGGTGTAACCCGCCTCCCGTACCGCCTCGACGGCCCGGGCGTCGAGGGTGCCGTACGGGTAGCAGAAACCGGCGGGCGCGGCGCCCGTCAGCTCCGCGAGCACGGTCCTGCTGCCCTCGGTCTCCGACCTCAGCGTGACGTCGTCGGCCTTGGTCAGGTCGACGTGGGTCAGGCCGTGCGAGCCGATCTCGATGCCCTCGGCCGCGGCCTGCCGTACGCCCTCGGCGGTCAGCAGCCGCTTGCGCGGGCCCAGCGGGTCCCAGGCGTTGTCGCCGCCGAGCCGGCCCGGCAGCACGAACAGGGTGGCGCCGCAGTCGTGCCGGCGCAGCACGGGCAGAGCCTCGGCGACGAAGTCGGCGTACCCGTCGTCGAAGGTGAGCCCGACCAGGCCGCGGCCCGCGCCCCTTGCCCGGGCGGCCAGCAGATCGGTCATGGACACCCCGCGCAGACCGCGCCGCCGCAGCCAGCCCAGCTGCTGGTCCAGCCGCTCGGGCGAGACCGTCACGCGGTACGGGTCGTCCGTGGGGTCGCCGACGGAGTGGTACATCGCCACGAACAGTGCCGGGCCGGACGTCCGGGCGCCGGGGCCGGTGTGCGCGTCGGTGCGGGTCCGGGCGCCGGGGCCGGTCCGGGCGTCGGCGTCGGTCTGGGCGCCGGCGTCGGATCCGGCGTCGGGGGAGTCAACGGGTGTGGCCATGAGGGAGCCTTCGTGAGACGGAACGGAGGGACTGCAGCGCGGTGACGCAGCCCTGGTCGCCCAGGGCGCGGCCGAGCGGGAGGAAGACCGCGGCGACGGTGACGGCACCGGCGGCGAGGGCGAGCAGCGGGGAGCCGGACCGGCCCGCCGCCCAGGCACCGGCGAGCGTCGCGGGCACCGCCGCGCCCACCGGCCGGGCCAGCTGGGCCCAGACCCGCCGGGTGCGGATCGGGACACCGCGCCCGGCCAGCCCGGCGAGGAGGAGTACGGCCGTGACGGTAATGCCGCCCGCGTTGGCGGCGGCGATCCCCCGCACACCCCACGGCCCCACCGCCCAGACGCCCGCCACCGCGGTGACGGCCAGGCCCGCGGCCATCGCGCCGAGCGGGAACCAGCTGACCCGCCCGGCCGAGAAGTACGAGCGGATCAGGGCCCCTACCAGAGTGTGCGCGAGGAGACCGAGGGCGTAGACGCGCATCACCCCGGCCGTCGCCGCGGTGTCCTGGGCGGTGAACGCGCCCCGCTGGAGCAGCAGTTCGACGATCTGTGGTGCGCAGGCCACGACCACCGCCCAGCCGGCCAGCACCATCGAGGCGGCCAGTGCGAGGTCGCGCTCGACCCGGTCGCGGGCCCGCTCGGTGTCCCCCTCGGCCAAGGCCCGGGCGACCACCGGGAACGTGACCGTGCACAGCATCAGCGAGAGCGTCATCGGGATCTGGGTGATCTTCTGCGCGTAGTTGAGGCGAGAGATGGCACCGGCGGGCAGTGTGGAGCCGAGAAACCGCTCGATCAGCACCTGGGCCTGGCGGCACAGTGCGAACAGCAGGACCGCGGCCAGCAGCGCGACACCCATCGCCCGCTCGTCGCCCGCCCCGCCGGCCGGCTGCGTGACCCGCACGCCCTTGTGACGCAACTCCCGCCACAGCACCGGCAGCTGCACCAGCGCCATGAGACAGCCGCCGATCGCCACGCCGGCCGCCGCCGCCCGCACGCCCCACTGTCCGCCCAGCACGAGCACGGCCGTGATGATGCCGGTGTTGTACGCGACGTAGATCGCCGCCGGAGCGAGGAACCTGCGGTGGGCGCGCAGGGCCGCGCTGCAGTAGCCGGCGAGTCCGAACGACAGCACACAAGTGGCGGTGAGCCGGGTGCAGTCGACCGCGAGCCCGGGGTCGGGCAGGCCCGGGGCCAGGACCCCGACCACCTGTGGCGCGAGGACGGCCAGGAGCGCGCCCACGGCGGCGAAGGCCAGGGCCAGCCGGGGCAGTGTGTGTGCCACCAGCGACCGGACGGGGTCCCCTGCCGCGCCCCCGGCCCGCCGGGCCAGTGCCATGCTGAAGGCCGGGATCAGGGCGATCGCCAGTCCGTCCTCGATGAGCAGCGTGGCGGCGAACTCCGGCACGGTCCACGCCACGAGGAACGCGTCCGTCGCACTCCCGGCCCCGAACATCCGTGCCAGCGTCTGGTCCCGCACCAGCCCGAGCAGGGCCCCCGCCGCCGACAGCACGGCGGTGAGCAGGGCGGCCCGGGCGAGGAACCCACGGGTGACGGGCGCGTCCACGAGCCGGGGAGAGGCCCCGGTCTCCGGGGCGGGGGGCGTCTCGGGTGCGGACGACGCCCCGACCAGTGACGGAAGAGGGGTGATCGGCAGCTCGGCCGCGGGTGATGCCTCTGGTGCGGGGGCCGTCGCGGGTTGGGCTGATACCTCGGCGACGGGCGCCGGTCCGGATGAGTGTGACGCCTCGCGGCCAGGTGGTGCGGCATCGCCGGAGGCGCGACGCCGGGCAGACGGGCCCGGCGCCGTACCGGCCGAAGTACCGGGCCCGTTCGACACGGTGGGGAAGTCCAGCCCTTCGGGAGGCGGTACTCCGTCGGTGGCCGAAGCCGGTCCGGCAACCGAAGCCGGTCCGGTGGCTGGAGTCGGTCCGGCAACCGAAGCCGGTCCGGTGGCTGGAGTCGGTCGGGTGGCTGGAGTTGGTCCGGCACCCGAAGTCGGGTCGGTGGCCGACGAAGCCGGTCCGGTGGCCGGAGTCGGTCGGGTGGCTGGAGTTGGTCCGGCACCCGAAGTCGGATCGGTGGCCGACGAAGCCGGTTCGGTGGCCGGAGTTGGTCCGGCCCCCGGAGTCGGTCGCGTGGCCGGAGCCGGTCCGGTGGCCGGAGCCGGTCCGGTGGCCGGAGTCGGTCCGGCAGCCGGGGCCGGATCAGCGGATGAGGCTTCTCGGGGCCGCCCGGCCGCCAGAATGCGGGGCACCGCCGAGGGGCCCGAGGTCGCGGGCGCCGGCCCCGGGAGCCCCGTTCCCCCGCCCGGACCCGTCTGTTCTGGCATGACCGTCATCGTGTCGGCGCCTCCTGCACCGCGCCCCGGGCGTCCGGCGCGGCGACGGCCGGTCCGGTCGCGGCGAGGCCCGTCCGGTCCGACAGCCCCCACCACGCCGCCAGCCCGAAGCACATCGCCGTCAGGACCGTCGACCTGCCGCCGATGTCGGCGTAGGCGAAGTCGGTCAGCTGCCACACCAGGAGGCCGGAAGCGACCAGGCCGCAGTCCAGGCCGGGTCCGGCCGTGCGGCGGGTGCGCCACAGGGCGCGCACCGCGCACAGCAGCAGGGCCAGCCAGCTGCCCGCCATGGCCAGCAGGCCGATCAGCCCCTGCTCGGCCAGGACCAGCAGGTACATGTTGTGCGGGGACAGCAGCGGCTGCTTGCGGAAGGCCTCCCCCGCGCCCTCGGTGTCGCTGCCCGCGGACAGGGCCAGCGAGGCGTGCCCGTCGCGGTGTTCGGGGAAGCCCTTCAGGCCGACGCCGGCCAGCGGGTGCTCGCCCCACATGCCCCTCGCAGCCGCCCACATGGTGTACCGGTCGGTCACCGACTGGTCGGGTGCGTCGGCGACCTGCGTGATGCTGCTGACCCGCTCCTGCAGCATCGCCGTACCGACGCCGAAACCGCCCACCAGGATCACGCTCGCCGCGACCACCACGGCCGCGGCCGACAGCGCCCGGCGCAGCCCGGACAGCAGCAGTTGCACCAGACACGTCACCGCCGTCGCGATCCACGCCCCGCGGCTGAACGACACCGCCAGCGGCGGCAGCAGCAGTAACACGCAGGCGAGGGCGGTCAACCGATGGCGCACCGGCGCACTGCCCAGCGCGAGACCCGCCGCGCAGACCAGACCGAGGGAGACGACCGTGGCCATGCCCATCACGTCCTGCGCCCCGAACGTCCCCACGGCCCGCACCGGGCGGCCTTGATAGGAGGCGCCGGTCGCGGTCGCGTACTGGTGCACGCCGACGGCCCCCTGCCACACCGCCAGCCCCACGAACGACCACGCCAGCAGCCGGAAATCGTCCCGGTCCCGCAGGAGCAGCAGCACGGCCAGCGGCACCAGCACGAAGACCTGCAGATAACGGCCGAAGCCGATGAGCCCCTCGCCCGGCGACAGTGCCCCGGCCGCCGCGACGGTGACCCCCAGCACCGGCAGTCCCAGCACCAGGGCCGCCATGATGGACAGGGGCCGCTTGCGGTCCCGGACGAGACGGATCGCGCAGTACAGCACGACCAGCGCGGACACGGCGTCCGCCGGGCCGGCGCCGCCCTCCCCGCCCGGCCCCAGGGGCAGGGCGAGCAGGACGACCACGGCCAGCAGGGGAAGTACGGGCGCGTACGCCCCGACCCGGGTCATGCGCGGTCAGCTCCCTGTCGGACGCACGAGCGCCGCCGCCGTGCGCAGCAGGATGCAGACGTCCTGCCACAACGACCAGTCGTCGATGTACGCGTTGTCGAACCGGGCCCGGTCCTCGATCGAGGTGTCGCCGCGCAGCCCGTGCACCTGGGACAGGCCCGTGACGCCGGCCCGGACCCGGTGGCGTGCGGCGTAGCCCGGGTAGATCTGGCCGAACTGCGCGACGAAGTAGGGGCGTTCGGGGCGCGGGCCGACCAGGCTCATGTCGCCGCGCAGGACGTTCCACAGCTGGAGCAGTTCGTCGAGGGAGGTGCGGCGCAGGAACCGGCAGAACCAGGGCATCCGGCGGTCGCCCGCCACGCTCCACCGGGTCGCCGACTCGTTCTCGTCGGCCGGGCGGTGGGTGCGGAACTTCAGCAGCGTGAAGGGCCGGCCGTCCTTGCCGATGCGCTCCTGCCGGAAGACGACCCCCGGCCCGCCGGTCAGCCGCAGCACCACCGCGCACACCAGCAGCAGCGGGCCGGTCAGCAGGAGCAGCGCGCCGGACGCCACGACGTCCAGGGCCCGTTTGCCGGCGCTGCCGCGCGGCCGCGTCCCGAGGTCGAGGCGACGGCAGGGGAAGCCGGCGAGCCGGTCCCCCGGCCAGTTGGAGGGCACGTCGGGGTCGATCTCCCACACCGTGCAGCCCGACTCGGCCAGCGCCCGCAGCAGCGGTCCCTGTGAGGTCCGTGCGGAGGTGCGCACGGCCAGCACCTCGCGCACCCCGTTCTGGACGACCGCCCGCTGCACCTCCTCGCCCGTGGTCAGCACGGGCAGTCCCGCGCCGCCGTCGGGTTCGTCGGTGACGACCCCCACCGGCCGCACCCCGTAGCGGGGGTGGCGCAGGACGGCGGCGGCCACGCGCTGCGCGGTCGCGGCCGGGCCGACCACCAGCGCGGCCTGCGGCTGATGGAGCAGTTCGGCCCGCCGGTAGGCGTGTACGGCGGCGCGCCCGGCGCAGCAGGCCGCCGTCTGGAGCAGCATCCCGGTTGCCAGGGTGGGCAGGGACAGCGTGTGCCGCGGCACGCAGGCCGCCGTGAACGCCCCGAGCGCCAGCCAGGCCACCGCGATCCGTCCGCTGACGGCGGGCAGTTCGTCGAGCAGCGTGGGCAGCCGGGCGGGCCGGTGGGAGTGCAGCAGCAGCGACGCGGTCACCAGCACCGCCAGCAGCAGCGGGTGGCGCTGGGTACCGGACAGCGCCAAACCGCCCAGTACGGCGGCCGTACCGTCGGCGGCGAGAAGCGGCAGCGGTGACACGGCCCGGCCCGGGGGGCGCCGCTCGGGGACACGGAAGCCCGCCGCGGTGCCGCGCGACGGCAGCAGCGACACGGACGGGCGTCCGAGCAGGCGGGGCTGCCCGGTGGGAGGGGGGACGGTGCTTTCCGCGGTCACGAGACGACTGACTCCCTGCGCTCGGTGGACTCGGCGCGCGCGCCCAGGAGTTCGCGGTACACGTCCGCGACCGCCCGGGCCGTGCGGCGCACGTCGTGCGTGGACAGGACATGCCGGCGTCCCTGGTCGCCGAGGGATCGCCGCAGCGGCGCATCGAGCAGCAGACCGGCCACGGCCCCGGCCAGGGCCGCCGGGGCGAGGGCGGGAACGAGGCAGTGCGGCACGAGCCCGGGCGGCAGGCTCTCCCGGGCCCCGCCCACGTCCGTCACCACCACCGGCCGCCCGCATGCCATGGCCTCCAGCGGGGCCAGGGCCATGCCCTCCCAGCGCGAGGGCAGCACGACCAGGTCCGCCGCCTGGTGCCAGGGCACGACGTCGGCGACGTCCCCCGCGAACCGCACGGACGGGGGTGCCAGGGCCCGCAGCCGACTGTGGTCGGGGCCGTCGCCGACCAGCACCAGCCGCGCCCCGGGCACCCGCCGCAGCACCGACTCCCACGCCGTCAGCAGGACGTCCTGACCCTTCTGCCGGCACAGCCGCCCCACGCACACCACGAGCGGCCCTCGCGGGCCGGTGTGCGGCAGCAGGGCCGCCCGTACGGCGTCGGCGTCGGCGGGACGGAAGCGTTCGACGTCGATGCCGTTGGGCACGACGCGCCACCGCCCACGGACCCCGGCCGCCTCACCGAGCCGGCGCTCGGCCTCGCTCACGCACACCACCCGGGCCGTCCAGCCGGCGCCCCACCGCTCCCAGCCGCGCGCGAGGGCCGCGGCCGTGCCGCCGACCGCCTCGAACGACCAGGCGTGCGGCTGGAACACCGTCGGGATCCGGCCGCGCAGCGCGAGCCGCCCGGCCAAGCCGGCCTTCGCGCTGTGCGCGTGCACCAGTTCGGGACTCACCTCCGCGACGATCCGGGCCAGCCGGCGTGTTTCCGCGACGGTGGAGCCTCCCGGTGCGCGCGTCGCCGCCCAGTGCCGTACGTCCGCGCCGAGTTCCCCCAGCCGGGCCGCGAAGAGGCTGTCGGGGCAGGCGACGGTGACGCGCAGGCCGTCGGCGAGTTGGGCGCCCACCAGGTCCGTCACGACGCGCGCGACGCCGCCGTCCACGGGCTGGGTGAGGTGCAGGACCCGTGGCGGAGGGTCGGTCGGTGACACGTGCATGCGCGGTTTTCCTCGCTCAGGGACGGCGCTCGGGACGGCGGGAACGCGCCTGGCTGCCGGGTGCCGACGGCGCCGCGGAGCGCGCTGGCGCACACCGCGTCCCGCTGGCCAACGAGCCGGACGCCCACCGGTCACCACCGCACGGCTGGGCGGGGCCGAACGTGCTCCCCCCCTGGGGTGGCCGATCGAAAGAGCGAGCGAGGCACATGCGAGGTGCGCGTGACCGCGAGTCCTTTGACGTGAGTCTCAACGGGCTTGTCCTTCTCGCGGCTTCGCTTGCCGGCCGGGCGAACCGTTCGGTCACCGCGCCCTTGCTGCCGCGGCGCCGGGCCATCTCGGTGAACCGGTCGGCACCGACCTCCGAGGCGAGGACCGGTACGGCCGGCGGTGGGCGGCAGCGGGGCAACCGTCGGCGAACCGGGCCCGCCATGAGCGGGCTGGTGCGTCCGGGCCATCTCCGGGCGGGCGACTTCCTTCACGGTCAGCGCCAGGACAGGGGCCGGCACTCGCCACCTCGGACCGAGCCGGAAGAGCGTGCTGACGCCGTGGCCGGCATCGGCGACCACGACCGGCGCCTTCAGTCGCCCTGCGCCGAGCGGCCGTCCACCCCGCCGGACTCCACGTCGCCTCCGTCTTCATCCGGTCGGCGTGGTGAACCGCAAGAAGCGGCTTAGCGCTGGATGGTTGCCGCGCGTGGAGAGGGAATCGCGCCGGCGCGGGGGGTGTGAGCAGGCCCGTTGAGGGCACCGGCCTTGTGAGCGGTGTGCGGGGAGAGGCCGTGCCGGTGCCGGGGGAACGCGCGTCGCGGTGGGCGGGTGAGAGTGATCTGGCGGGCGGCCTGCTGGAAGCAGACCAGCGACGCCAGACCGGGCAGCGCCGCGACTGCCATGGCACCGATGCCGCGGGGGGTTTGGAAGACACAGAGCAACATCGCCAGCATCGAGAACAGCAGCACCACGGCCCAGGAATGGAAGGCACGTCGCCGGTGCAGTGCCGCTCGCACCACTGACAGGGCGCCCACCGCGTAGGGGCCGTACACGAGCAGGGGCCACCAGGCAGCGGGGGTCTTCCCCTGGCCGAAGACAGCGGCCAGCACGAGCGGTTCGTAGGCCATCACCGCTCCGAGGAGACTGACCGAGGACGCGGTCAGCGCAATCAGTACGCCCAGGCTCACACTGGCTGCTCGAAAGCCACCAGCGCGGCGCGACGGCCGCGACTTGCGATGGCTTACCCGAGATTCTGTGAGCGGAGCCATCTCCGCGGTGGTCTCCTGCGGGGTTGCCACCGGTGCGCCTGAGACCGGGTCGTAGCGCAGGGGGTCCGCTTCCAGCGGTTCGAAGGGCGGCTCGGGCAACAAGTAAGCCACTTCCTGGGCGGGATCCCAGCCACTGGAGGCGGTAGGGAACGCGTCCCAATGGCTCTGGGTTCCGTATGGACCAGGATCGTCGTCCGCCGGATACAGCGGGTTTCGAGCAGAGGACGAGGGTTGATAATAGGCTTGGAATGACATGGTAGGAAGATCAGTTGGCCCGCCCGGCGGCTGCGCCCTTACTTCCGTCCCAACGCTTGGCGAGAGCGTCTTCCAGGCGGATCAGGTCGTTCAGCAAACGCCGAAGGTCACGCTCAGCCTCTTGGAGGCGCGGCGGCAGCGCGTAGCCGGCCGAGAGCCCAACCGTCGAATGATTGACGCTGCTGGTCATGGCGGCGCGCGGAAAGTACGTCGCCGGACACGTCTTGCGGCGGACGGGAAGGCACTGCTTGCCAGGCAAGACAGAGTTCCGCACCTTGTTCTCGTGATCCATGCCTGGCATAACGCACTACTAATGCTGCGGATGCGCGGCAAAGGAGTGAAGGACCCTCAGTGTATTGCGACCATAAACTAAGAATTCTTCTCCGGTGATACTGGTGGTCGGGACGGCCGGCCTGAGCCGGACCGTGGGTGCCCCTCCGAGAGACATGCGCTACTGGCGGGCGCCGGCTCGGGGGTGGCTCCGGGGGAGGACGGTCATCCGCAGGGCGCGCGGCCGTACGGTGAGCCGGGCGACCTGGCGGACGGCCTGGCCCTCGGCGAGTTCCAGCCGTACCGAACGCAGCATCGTCGCGATCGCCGTGACCATCTCGGTGCGGGCGAAGCGGTCCCCCATGCACTTGTGCTTGCCGTCCCCGAAGGGCAGGAACGCACCTGGCGGAGGCTCCTGCGCGGCGTCGTTCCACCGGTCCGGGTCGAAGGTGAGCGGATCGGGGAAACGCTCGGGGTCGCGGTGCAGGGCGTGCTGGCAGTAGGCCAGTTCGGTGCCGGCGGGCAGCGTCCACTCGCCGAGACGGGTCTCCTCGGTGGTACGGCGGGTGACCAGCCAGCCGGGGTGGTGCAGCCGCAGGGTCTCGGTGATCACGCGATTCAGGTACGGCAGCCGGGCCATGTCGTCGAAGGCGACGGGCCGCTCGCCGAGCACCTCGTCCAGCTCGGCCAGGACCCGGGCCTCGATGCCGGGGTGACGGGCGAGTTCGTACAGGGTCCAGGACAGAACCGACGCGGTGGTCTCGGTGCCCGCCACGGCCAGAGTGAGGATCTCGGAGCAGATCTGATGCCCGGTCAACGGCTCGCCTGTCTCCTCGTCGACGGCGCGCAGCAACATGGAGAGCATGTCCCCGGTGTCGTGCCCGGAGGCCTGCAACTCCTCGACGGCGGTGTTGACGGTGGCGCGTACGCCGGCCCGGGCCCGGTCGAAGCGGCGGTTGAAAGGCAACGGCAGGCGCTCGGCCCAGTCGGGCAGCATGAGGCGCACACCGACGCCGTTCATCACCACCGACAGGTCGCGGCGCAGCCGGCGGAAGACGGCGTCGTCGAGGCTGCCGGCGAACACCGTCTTGGCCAGCATGTCGAGGCTGAGTCCGACCATCGCCTCGCGTACGTCGAGGGGCCGCCCGCGCTCCCAGCCGGCGACCGTGGCCGTGACCTCGGTGCGCATGATGTCGACGTACCGGCTGATCTCGGTGTGGGCGAACGCCGGTTGCAGCTGGCGGCGTTTGCGTACGTGAGGCCGGCCGGTGGCGGTGACGACGCTGTCGCCCAGCAACTGGCCCAGCTTGTCGTAGAGCCGGCCCTTGTCGAGAGTGGGCGCCAGGGCCTTAAGCATCTGGTGGATCAGGGCCGGGTCCTGGACCACGACGGTGCGCGTTCCGGGTTGCAGGACGATCTCGACGAGCGGTTCCCGTGTGTCGCGCAGCGAGTCGATGAAGCCGAGGTTGTCGCGCATTCTCAGCGCGTGGCCGATGAACGGTAGCGATCCGGCAGCCCGAGGTATGGGGAGAGGCGCAGCGGACGTCACGGGTCATCCCTTCGCGGCAATCATGGGCGCCCCTATGGCTTCCCTGCCCCTTCCCCGGCGCAATCCTGTCATGAACGTGTCCTGTGCCACGTGGGACGAGTGGGTGGGAGGAGGAGTGCCCCCAGCGGAGAACGCTGCACCGGAGCTCCAGCGGCGAGGGGCCGGGAGACCGACCACCCGAGCGCTGCTTCGTTCCCTCTGTGTCCCTTCCGGCCGGCCCTACCGCCTCGTTGCCGTAGCCGAGCAGGCAGAACCCGCGACCTGGCCATGGGCATCCCGGTCGCTCTGACGGGCTTGATCGCCCGGCTGTGGGAGAACGAGTTCAACGGTCAGAAGCGGCACCTGGGGCTCCGACGCGGCGAACTGCTCGGGCTCCACCGGTCGGACGTTGACCTGGACGGAGATCGCTGGAGATCCGTACGGCCCTGCAGCGGGTCAACGGAGAGCTGACGATCACCGCGCCCAAGACGCGCCACTTGGAGCGCCCCGTACCGCTCCCAGCCGTGTGACTCGACGCGCCCCGCCGGCGCGTCGAGCGCCGCGCGGAAGAGCGCGAAGCCGCGGAGAGCGGTGGATGGAGCTGCTCGGCCTCGGGAGCCCGCCGCACATCGCCCGGGACATTGCCGGGCACAGCGCCCTGGACGTGACGACGAACATCTACGCGCACGCCGACATGACGGAGAAGCGGGCCGCTCTGGACAAGTTGCTGTCGATTCCGGGATGCCTGCTCGATGGTCGTCTCCGGTGGCGAAGGCGCGTGCCGTCGGCCGGAGCCAGGGCGTTCGGCACCGGTGACGCCGGAGCAACCCTCTGTGAGGTATTTAGGTACTATGGCGACGGAGGTGTTGACAATGGCGACGACGGCGAAGCCGGTACGCCAGTCCCCGCTGAAGGTGGACCCGGCGACGGACAAGTTGATCAGCCAGGGCGCTCATTTCCTGGGGCTGACGAAGAAGGACCTGGTGGCCGAGGCGGTCCGGGCGTATCTGGAGCAGCGCCGTGAGGATCTGCGCTCCGGCATGGTGGAGGCGCTCAGCGTGCTGGATGGATCGCTGAAGTCGGATGTGATGCTGCTGACCGGGCTGACCGCGGAGGAGATCGACGCGGTCGGGGGAATCGAGGAATGAGCGGACCCAGCCCGCTGCGCCCGGCCCGCCCGACGCTGCGCTGCTTACGCGAGGATTTGTGCCTCGCGGTGCCGCCGGTCACGGCGCCGCTGGACGAGATCGACCACCCGGTGCTGGCCAAAGCGTCCGAGCAGTTCGCGGACGAGGACGGCAAGCACGAACGCATCCGGTCCGTGGACGACCAGGTGCTGTTCAAGGTCAAGGTGCAGCGGTGGCGCGGCGCGGTATGGCTGGACGCCGATCTGCCGTGGGTGGTCGCGGCGGGTCGGCGACAGGACGGCTCGGGCGATGACTTCTATGTAGGTCTTGAGGCTGATGGCCGCGCCGCCCGTGCGCGCTACAACGCGGAACATTCCGACGGTCTGAAGACCACGACGCACACCGCTTACCTCCTGCCCGCGCGCGAGGACCACGTCCGGTACCGCGCCGAGGCAGGTGTCCGCTTCGTGCGCCGCCTGCGGGCGACTCTGCTGGACCTGGCGCGCGCCACGCTGCGCGACGGCCGAGAACACACGCGCGAGTTCGACACTTTCACGCTTGGCCTCCAGGTGCGGGCGGACGACGGCCACGAGACCTACCTCGCCGTCCGGATCACCGGCTCCGTACCGCCGAACCTGACCGTGCTGATCCTGCGCAACGTCCCCGGCTGCGAGGCTGAGGGCTGGTATCCGGAGTACGCCCTGCCCGAGCGGGACCTGCTCCCGGCCGAACAGGCGTGGTCCAACCTCATGGACCCACGCGCGGCTGCCCAAGTGCTGGACGAGGAGCGGTAGCCAAGCGTCCGTCAGCTCGAACCGCAGCTCCGATGGCGGTGTGTGTCCACGCTCGTGGACGATCAAGGCGCTTGGCCTGATAGCGATGTGGACAGGTCGAGAAAAAGGACGAGACCAGCGTTTCCGCTGGTCAAGTGGTGTGAGCGCCCCCGGCAGGACTCGAACCTGCGGCCAAGCGCTTAGAAGGCGCCTGCTCTATCCACTGAGCTACGGGGGCCGGGTGTGGTGGCCTCTGTCCTGGTGCCCTGGTGTGGGCCGATCCGTGACGTTGCCGGGGACAAGGATAGGGCTCCCGCGTCCTTGTCCCTGTTGCTTCGCCTCCGTGGCTCGATGTGGAGGTTCAGTGAAGCGGTCCTGATAATCGCAGGCAGGTACGAATCGTGCACCGCTTTTGCCGTCACAGGCATCGGGTGTTGTGCACTCGTTATGCCTGGAGTGGACCGGTGTCCCAGTCGTCCCTTCCGTCCCTTGTGTTCCGTCGGCGCGCAGACATGCTCATATGCTTCAGAATTCCCCTAAAATTGGGCATTCTTCACATGTGGTGACCTTGGACGTACGGCCTCAGCTGCTCGACGCACTCTCCGCCCTGCGCGACCGTGTCGCCGCCGCACGCTTCCCGCTGCCCCTGGCGGGGGCCCCACGCGCGCGTGCCAACCGCGACGAACTCCTCGCGCAGCTCGACGACTACTTGGTGCCCCGCTTGCGGGAGCCCGAAGCGCCGCTTCTGGCCGTCGTGGGCGGGTCCACCGGAGCCGGGAAATCGACGCTCGTGAACTCCCTCGTGGGACGGCGGGTCAGCGAGGCGGGCGTGCTGCGGCCGACGACACGCACCCCCGTGCTGGTCTGCCATCCGGAGGACCACCACTGGTTCAGCGGGATGAGAGTGCTGCCCGATCTCACCCGCCTGTGGGTGCCCCAGCAGGACGCCACCGACGACCTGTTGCTCCCCGGCGAGAACCCCGCGCGCGTGCTGCGCGTCGAGACCGCGGAGACGCTGCCGCCCGGCCTCGCCCTCCTCGACGCGCCCGACATCGACTCGCTGGTCTCCGATAACCGCGTCCTGGCCGCCGAACTCATCTGCGCCGCCGACATCTGGGTCATGGTCACCACCGCCGCCCGCTACGCCGACGCCGTCCCCTGGCACATGCTGCGCACCGCCAAGGAGTACGACGTCACCCTGGTGACCGTGCTCGACCGCGTGCCCCACCAGGTCGTGCACGAGGTGTCGCGCCAGTACGGCGCCCTGCTCACCAAGGCCGGGCTCGGCGAGGTGCCCCGCTTCACCGTGCCAGAACTCCCCGAGTCCGCCTGGGGCGGCGGGCTCCTGCCGGCCTCCGCCGTCGCCCAGCTGCGCACCTGGCTGGTCCACCAGGCCCAGGACCCCGCGGCCCGGCAGCACGTCCTCGCCCGCACGGCGTACGGCGTCCTCGACTCCCTCAAGTCCCGGATGCCCGAACTGGCCGGTGCCGCCGCCGCGCAGTACGCCGCCGCGCTGCGCCTCACCTCCGCCGTCGAAGGGGCGTACGACAGCGAGCACGCGCGGGTGCGGGGCCGCTTGCAGAGCGGGGCGGTACTCGCCGGCGACGCGCTCAAGCGGTGGCGCGCCTTCCCTCTGGACTGCACCGCCGGAGAACTGCTCGACGCGCTCGTGGAGAGCCTCGGCGCGCTGCTGCTGTGCGCCGTCACCGCCGCCGACGAGCGTATCGACGACGCCTGGCGGCGCGAACCGGCGTCCGCCGCCCCGGAACTCGCCGCACGCGACTCCGGGGCGGACAGCGCCAAGCAACGCATCGGCCTGGCCGTACGGCGATGGCGGCGGGAGCTGGAGGAACACGCCGAGGACGAGGTGCGCGAACTCGACCGCAACCTCGCACCCGACCCCGAACTGGTCGCCGCCCTGGTCGCCACTGCCCTCCTGGGCGGCCGCCGGGGCCGGATGGCCGGGGAGGGACTCGCCGAGCGGATCGGCGCCCACGGCGCGCTCAGACTGCGCGACCGGGCCGGGCGGCTGCTCACCGAGCACGTGGACCGCGTCCTGCACGCCGAACGCGAGCGCCGCCTCGCGCCGCTCGACGCGCTGGACGTCCACCCCGAGCCCCAGGCCGAACTCATCTCCGCGCTGTCCGTACTGCAGAAGGAGAGGTGACCGGTGACCGCCGTCACTGATCAGGACCCCACCGAGCATTCCGACCAGCCGGACGACGACGCCCACAAGGCGGGCAGAGCAGCCGAGCCGGGCGCGCCGGACGGCGAACGTGCGGCGCGTACCGACTCCGCGGAGGCCTGGGACGACGGGCTCATCGCGCGCCGGGTCAACGAGACAGCCGAAGGAGGCCGGTTCCCCATGACGGACAGCCGTTCCGCCGCCCCGCCGACGGTGACCCCCCTGCTGCACGAGGAGCCGCTGCGCGCCCGGCTCGAGGCGCTGCGCGAACTGGTGGGGCTCTCCCGCACCCGGCTCGACAGCCGGACGCTGTCCGAGGCCGGCCGGGTGCTCGACGAGGCGACCGCGCGGCGCAGGCTCTCCGGGCAGCACACCGTGGTGGCCATCGCGGGCGCCACCGGAAGCGGCAAGTCACAGCTGTTCAACGCGCTCGCCGGGGTGACCATCTCGGAGACGGGCGTACGCCGTCCCACCACCGCCGCGCCCATCGCGTGCAGTTGGAGCGACGGGGCGGCCGGCCTCATCGAACGGCTCGGCATCCCGCCCCGGCTGCGCCGCCGGCCGCTGCCGACCGCGGACGGCGAGTCGCCGCTGAGCGGACTCGTCCTGATCGACCTGCCCGACCACGACTCGGCCGCCGTGCAGCACCGTCGGCACGTGGACCGCATCCTGGGGCTGGTCGACGCGGTCATCTGGGTGGTGGACCCGGAGAAGTACGCCGACGCCGTCCTGCACGAGCGCTATCTGCGGCCCATGGCGGCGCACGCCGAGGTCATGTTCGTCGTCCTCAACCAGATCGACCGGCTGCCCGGGGAGGCCGCCGAGCAGGTCCTCGACGACCTGCGGCGGCTCCTGGACGAGGACGGCATCGCCCTCGGGGAGTACGGCGAACCGGGCACGACCGTGCTCGCGCTGTCCGCGCTCACCGGGGACGGCATGGGCGAACTGCGGGAGGCCCTCGGTCAGTTCGTCTCCGAGCGAGGGGCGCCGAACCGTCGTATCTCGGCCGACGTGGACATGGCCGCGGCCCGGTTGTGGCCCCTCTACGCCACCCAGCGGCGGACCGGGCTCAGTGAACAGGCCCGGGAGGAGTTCTCCGACCGGCTCGCGGACGCGGTGGGCGCCACGGCGGCGGGCGAGGCGGCCGAGCGGGCGTGGCTGCGCAACGCCAACCGCGCCTGTGGCACGCCCTGGCTGCGGCTGTGGCGCTGGTACCAGGACCGGGGCGAGCCCACCACGAGCCGGCTCCCCTCACGCACACAGGCCGACGAGGAGGCCACCGCCCGTCAGCGGGTCGAGCAGGCGGTGCGGACCGTGGCCGACCGGGCCTCGGCCGGGCTGCCCGCACCCTGGGCGCAGGCGGTGCGCGAGGCCGCCGTCCGCGGCTCTCAGGGGCTGCCCGAGGCGCTGGACGAGCTGACCGCGCGTGCCGGAGTGCCGGCGGGGCGGCCGCCGCGGCCCGGGTGGTGGCCGTTGGCCGTGCTGGTCCAGGCGTCCATGACGATCGTGCAGTTCCTGGGCGGGTTGTGGCTGCTGGGCCAGATCATCGGGGTCATGGCGCCCAACCTGGGGGTGCCGGTGCTGCTGATGGTGATCGGCATCGTGGGCGGCCCGCTCATCGAGTGGAGCTGCCGGATGGCGGCCCGTGGCCCGGCCCGGCGCTACGGCCTGGAGGCGGAACGCCGATTGCGGGAGGCGGCGTCCGGCTGCGGCAGGGCCCGGGTACTGGACCCGGTGGCGGCGGAGCTGCTGCGTTACCAGGAGGTCCGGGAGCAGTACGGGAGGGTGGTGGGTGCGGGGCGGTGAGGTGCCGGGGCTATTGCCTGCGGCGACGGTGGGGCGGTGCTGCGACGTTGGGCCGTGCTGCGGCGGTGGGGCGCCGGGTGGGGTGGTGCTGCGGCGGTGGGGCGCCGGGTGGGGTGGTGCTTCGACGGTGGGGCGCCGGGTGGGGTGGTGCCGTGGCGGTGGGGCGGTGGCTTCCGGGGCTGTGACGGGCCGCCGGCGCCGTGCCCGCTCCTCTGCCGCCGCCCCCCGTCACTCCTGTGGGTGACGGCGTTGTCCACAGGTCAGCGGGGATCCACAGCGCTCAGCGGGCCCGGCCCGACGACGGCAGTCTGGAAGACGCAGCCGTACGGGACGGGCCCGTACGCATGTCGGCCCGGTGCGTTGCCGCTGACCGGGCGAGGGAGGGTTCGCGATGAACGAGACGATGGTCTGCGCGGTGGGCAGGGTGGCGACGCAGCCGGTGTACCGGGAGATGGCGTCCGGCCCGTCGGCGAGGTTCCGGCTGGCGGTGACCGCGCGCTACTGGGACCGTGAGAAGAACACGTGGACCGACGGGCACACCAACTTCTTCACGGTGTGGGCCAACCGCCAGCTGGCCACGAACACGGCGGCGTCGCTGACGGTCGGTGAGCCCGTGATCGTGCAGGGCAGGCTGAAGGTGCGGACCGATGTGCGCGAGGGGCAGAGCTGGACGTCGGCGGACATCGACGCCGTCGCGATCGGTCACGATCTGGCGTGGGGCACTGCTGCCTTCAGGCGCGCGGGCAAGGCGGAGACAGCCCCGTCGTCGCCACAACCCGAGCCCCATTGGGAAACGCCTCCCGAGGGTGCGTCACAACCGGCTCAACCCGCAGCACCAGCGCCTGCTCTGACGTGACGTCAGTCACCGGCTGACGCTGCCCGAACTGCGGCTTATCGGCGAGTGCGCACCGATGACCAGGGGTGGATTTGTCGATAAGCCCTGCTCGCCGGGGATCTTGGCGATAACGATTCCGAGTCGGATCACTCGTCCGACCGTCTGACTGGCGGGCGGCGTCCCCCGCGTCCCTAGGATGCCGGACATGGCTCTCGGGACACTTGTGTCCGGTGAGGCCTCTGATTCTGCAGGTGGGACCGTCCCCCCACGTCAACGGGTCCTGCTCGAAGGGGAATTTGGTGTTTGCTTCGTTCTCTGAGCTGTTCGTACACAGGCGAGGCGCGGCCCGCCTCGCCACCGCGACGGTGGTGTCCGGGCTGGTCGCCGCGGGCGGGCTGGCCGGTGCCGGCCGGGCGGTCGCCGACGAGACGACGCAGAGTCAGGGCGGAGCGTCCGCGACGATAGGCGGCCTCAAGACATTCGGCGCGGCAGTGATACACGCCGGCACCGGCGACCAGGACATCCCGGCGGGCCTGTTCGAGATGTCCGTCGACGGCGGCGGCATGCTGCAGACGTACTGCGTCGATCTCCACAGCCCCACGCAGCGGGACGCCAAGTACCACGAGACGCCCTGGAGCAGCACGTCCCTGGGCGCCAACAAGGACGCCGGCAAGATCCGTTGGATCCTGCAGAACTCCTACCCGCAGGTGAACGACCTCGCGACGCTGGCGCGCAAGGCGGGCGTCCGGGGCCCGCTGACCGAGCAGGACGCGGCGGCCGGTACGCAGGTGGCGATCTGGCGCCACTCGGACGAGGCGGCCGTCGACGCCCTCGATCCGCAGGCCGAGCAGCTCGCGGACTACCTGGAGAAGCATGCCCGCAACCTGCCCGAGCCCCGGGCCTCCCTCACCCTCGAACCCCCCGCGGTCTCCGGCCGTCCGGGGGAGCTGCTCGGGCCGGTGACGGTGCGCACCAACGGAGGCGCCGCGACGGTCACCCCGCCCGCGGACGCCGCCACGAGCGGGGTG
Source organism: Streptomyces sp. NPDC047880 (assembly GCF_040706515.1). Classification (NCBI taxonomy): domain Bacteria; kingdom Bacillati; phylum Actinomycetota; class Actinomycetes; order Kitasatosporales; family Streptomycetaceae; genus Streptomyces; species Streptomyces sp. NPDC047880. The sequence goes on from NZ_JBEZOK010000001.1 coordinate 583,448, forward strand.
CGGGTCGTCGACAAGCAGGGCAGGGCCGTCACCTCCACGACCGACGGCGGCCAGGTGTTCTTCGATGTGCCGGAGGACGCGGCGGCGGGCACCGCGGAACTGACCGTGCAGGCCTCGACCACCGTGCCGGTCGGCCGGGCCTTCGCCTCCGAGGGCCGCAGCCAGACGCAGATCCTGGCCGGTTCCAGTGAGTCGACGGTGTCCGCGACGGCCGGGGCGGCGTGGGCGAAGCAGGGCCCGGTCCCGGCGCTGTCGGCGGCGAAGAACTGCGCCGAGGGCGGCGTCGACATCATCGCGTCCAACAAGGGCGACGAGCCGTTCACCTTCGAACTGGCCGGTCTGCAGCACACCATCGCCGCGGGCGAGTCCCGCACGGTGACGGTCCCGCTCCAGGAGGACCAGTCCTACGACTTCACCATCCACGGCCCGGGCGGCTTCGAGAAGCGCTTCACCGGTCTGCTGGACTGCCTGACCCGCGGCAGCGACACCGGCACCACTACCCAGACCCTGAGCGAACCCAGCCCGGCGACGGTGGGCGGCACGGCCACGGACACCAACCTCGCCGAAACCGGCGGCTCGGCCATCACTCCCATGATCGTGGGCGTGGCCATCGGCCTGGTCGTGATCGGCGGGGCGACGTTGATCGTGCTGCGACGCAGGGACCAGACGGCGGGGGAGTGACCGGGGCGAACGCCGTTCGCTTCCCCGGGGGCCCTTGCCCGGTCGCGGTGCACGTCACGCGGCGAGAGGCACCTGCTCGCCCTCTGCCGGGATCTGGTAGTGACCCCAGATCTGGTTCAACTCGTGCTGGTAGTAGAGCGGATACAGACCGGCCACGATGAAGAGGATCAGGCCGATCCAGGGGTTGCACTCCTGCTCCATCCCGGCGGACCGCTCCATGCGGGCGATGCGCAGACCGGTGTTGTAGACCGAGATGAAGGGGGGAACGATCAGCAGCCAGCCGAGGGTGATGGCCACGACCGCCATGGCCGGATTGACCTCGATCCGGTCATCGAAGTCCCGGGCCTCGCGATTGATCTTGTAGTACCAGACCAGGTGATAGATGCCCAGCGTGATCAGCGGCCAAATGAGCCAGACGAGAAAGATGTTCCGGGTTCTTCCAGCGCGACCTGACATGACATACCTCCCATATGTCCAGTTCATCACGGTCGGCGCGGGGGCGCGCGGGGTGCGGCCCAAGACCTGAAGTCGCAGGTCAGCGGGTCGCGACATGCGGGCGGGGGTGCGGAGCAGTCACGCGGCAGTGGCGAAGCGCCATCCCGTTGTGGGCGGCCTGGTGATCGCCCGCGGGCCGTCGCTGGGCCGCACAAGGACGATCGAAGCCGGCCGACGGCGACCGGCAGTGACAGGCGAGTCCCAGCCGTCCCTCACAAAGAACCAGGTCAGCCGCCCCCGGTCATACGCGTTTCCACCCAGGGGTGGCGGTACGGCAAGATGGGGTGTATCTGCCCACTGCCAGTTTCAAGCTGCCGGACGGTTTCTCTTGGCTGAGTTCATTTACACCATGCGCAAGGCGCGCAAAGCGCACGGCGACAAGGTGATCCTCGACGACGTGACGACGAGCTTCCTCCCGGGAGCGAAGATCGGCGTCGTCGGCCCGAACGGCGCCGGCAAGTCGACGATCCTGAAGATCATGGCCGGCATCGAGCAGCCGTCCAACGGGGACGCCTTCCTCACTCCCGGTTACACCGTCGGCATCCTGCTCCAGGAGCCCCCGCTGACCGAGGACAAGACCGTCCTGGAGAACGTCCAGGAGGGCGTCGCCGGGATCAAGGGCAAGCTCGACCGGTTCAACGAGATCGCCGAGCAGATGGCGACCGACTACACCGACGAGCTCATGGAGGAGATGGGCAAGCTCCAGGAGGACCTCGACCACGCCAACGCGTGGGACCTGGACGCCCAGCTGGAGCAGGCCATGGACGCCCTGGGCTGCCCGCCCGGCGACTGGCCCGTCACCAACCTGTCCGGTGGTGAGCGCCGCCGCGTCGCGCTGTGCAAGCTGCTGCTGGAGCAGCCCGACCTGCTGCTGCTCGACGAGCCCACCAACCACCTCGACGCCGAGTCGGTGAACTGGCTGGAGCAGCACCTCGCCAAGTACCCGGGCACCGTCGTCGCGGTCACCCACGACCGGTACTTCCTCGACAACGTCGCCCAGTGGATCTGCGAGGTCGACCGCGGTCGCCTCTACCCCTACGAGGGCAACTACTCCAAGTACCTCGAGACCAAGGCCGCCCGCCTCAAGGTCGAGGGCCAGAAGGACGCCAAGCGGCAGAAGCGGCTCAAGGAAGAGCTGGAGTGGGTGCGGTCCAACGCCAAGGGGCGGCAGGCCAAGTCCAAGGCGCGTCTGGCCCGCTACGAGGAGATGGCCGCCGAGGCCGACAAGATGCGGAAGCTGGACTTCGAGGAGATCCAGATCCCGCCGGGCCCGCGCCTCGGCAACGTCGTCGTCGAGGTCAGCAACCTCACCAAGGGCTTCGGCGAGAAGCTGCTGATCGACGACCTCAGCTTCACGCTGCCGCGCAACGGCATCGTCGGCATCATCGGCCCGAACGGCGCCGGCAAGACCACCCTGTTCAAGATGATCCAGGGCATCGAGGAGCCGGACTCCGGCGCCATCAAGGTCGGCGACACCGTCAAGATCTCCTACGTCGACCAGAGCCGCGAGAACATCGACCCCAAGAAGACGCTGTGGGCCGTCGTCAGCGATGAGCTCGACTACATCAACGTCGGCCAGGTCGAGATGCCGTCGCGCGCGTACGTCTCGGCCTTCGGCTTCAAGGGCCCGGACCAGCAGAAGCCGGCCGGCGTGCTCTCCGGCGGTGAGCGCAACCGGCTGAACCTCGCGCTCACCCTCAAGCAGGGCGGCAACCTGCTGCTCCTCGACGAGCCGACCAACGACCTCGACGTCGAGACGCTCTCCAGCCTGGAGAACGCGCTGCTGGAGTTCCCCGGCTGCGCCGTCGTCGTCTCCCACGACCGGTGGTTCCTGGACCGCGTCGCCACGCACATCCTCGCCTACGAGGGTGAGTCCAAGTGGTTCTGGTTCGAGGGCAACTTCGAGTCGTACGAGAAGAACAAGATCGAGCGGCTCGGCCCGGACGCCGCCCGTCCGCACCGCGCCACCTACAAGAAGCTGACCCGGGGCTGATCGATCTTGCGGCACCTCTACCGCTGCCCGCTGCGCTGGGCGGACATGGACGCGTACGGCCACGTCAACAACGTGGTGTTCCTCCGTTACCTGGAGGAGGCCCGTATCGACTTCCTGTTCCGCCCGGAGAAGGACTTCAAGCAGGGGTCCGTGGTGGCACGCCATGAGATCGACTACAAGCGGCAGCTCGTCCACCGGCACCACCCGGTCGACATCGAGCTGTGGGTCACGGAGATAAGGGCCGCGTCCTTCACCCTCACCTACGAGGTGAAGGACGACGACCAGGTCTACGTGCGGGCCTCGACGGTGATCGTGCCGTTCGACTTCGAGGCCCAGCGCCCGCGCCGGATCACCGCCGAGGAGCGGGAGTTCCTGCGCGAGTACATGGATGACGCCGAGGAGGAGGCCGTCGCCGCATGACGGTGCTCCACCTCGCCGACGAGAGGGAGGCGGCCGATCTCGCCGCCTTCCTCTCCCGGCTGCTCCACTACGACCGTGGGGCCGCGGTGCGTCTGCAGGCCGCGGGCACCGCACTGGCCGTCTTCGGGCGGCCGCCGTCCTTCGAGGTGCTCGCCGTGCGGGCGGTGCGGCTGGCGAAGCCGTACGAGAAGGGGCTGGAGGTCACGCTGGACGTGACCGTGTCCGCCGGTGAGTTCCTGGAGACGGTGGACGAGAAGGCCTGCACGGCCGTCGTGCCGGGCGCGGTGACCGGGCCTCCGTGGGCGGGTGTGCTGCCGCCCCGGAGCGGCTGGCGGGCCGAGCAGGGGCTGCCGGCGCCGGACGCGCTGCGTGAGCTGGTGGCCGCCGTCGTCGCCGAATTCCGTTCGCGTACGCAGGAGTTGCCGCCCGAGGGGCGGACGCGGGCCGAACTGGACCGGATCGGGCGGGACGTCTGGTCCCGTACGGTCGGGGACACCCGGCTGCCCGTCCGGGCCGTGCACGCGGCGCAGTCCCTCGGCTTCCTGCGGCCGGGGGTGCCGCTGGGGCTGTTCTCGTCGGGCGCGTGGCTGAGGCTGCGCACGCCGTACGGGTCCGTCGCCGTACGCCGCGCCGGCCTCGGGGCCCTGGACGTCAGCGTCCGCTGAGCAGCCCCCGGAACGTGCCGACGGCGTCAGAGCCCGCTGAGCAGCCCCCGGAACGTGCCGTAGGTGTCAGCGTCCGCTGAGCGGTGCTTCCTGGAAACGTGCCGACGGCGTCAGAGCCCGCTGAGCAGCCCCCGGAACGTGCCGTAGGTGTCAGCGTCCGCTGAGCGGTGCTTCCTGGAAACGTGCCGACG